>JAYWHV010000328.1:0-7939 GCA_043777615.1 Burkholderiales bacterium
ATGAATCACACGCTTGGGAAGAAACAAGGGTTCGCAAGCGTGGGAAATTAACAAACGACCACTAGGGGATTGACTTGAAGAAAATCGGTTTACAGCAGCTGTTCGCAGTGAGCGTCTGCGTTCTCGCGAGCTCAGCTTCGCTATGTTTCGCGCAGGCGGTGTCATTGTCTGCCACCCTCCGGGGCACCAATGAAGTTCCGGCCAATGCGTCGACCGCGTCGGGCGGCACGTCTGTGACAGTCAACACGACGACGGGCGTGGTGACCTGGATCACGACGTCATCCATTCCGCAGACGGCAGCAACGGGTCATCACATTCATCAAGCGGCCGCCGGCGTAAACGGTCCGGTCGTGGTCAATTTCGGCACCTCCTACGGCGGCAGCGTGACGGTCACACCGGCGCTCGCAGCGTCGATCGCCGCCAACCCGGCAGGTTTTTATGTGAATCTCCACACAGCCGCCTTCCCCGGGGGCGAAATTCGCGGCCAGCTCGCGGCAACGCCAGCGCCACCGACGGTTGCGGTGCCCTCGCTATCGGAGTCGATGCTTCTGGCGCTCGGGTTCGGACTTGCCGCGTTCGGTGTATTTGTATTCCGTCGTTCGAACCGTAGCTAGTTTCCCTGGCTGATCTTTGCGTCGGCTGCGGCCGACGCCCTATCGACAATCAGCTTATGGGCTTTTCCCTAGAAGCCTTGCCGGTCTTGGCATAGCACTCCATTCGTTGGCAAGTCGATATTTGGCTTTTTGTGCGTCCAACCCAAGTTACGTGTGGTTTACAGAAAGAAGTTGGTACGCTGAACTTGTTCCAGGCAGCTATATCTTGTTGGCTCTGAGTGGCGTACTCACCACGAGGTAAACGCCAAACAGCGACACGACCATTCCGGCGATCACGTTCCAGCCGAGCGTTTCTCCGAACATGATCCAAGCGAGCACTGCCGTCAATCCGGGCACGATATACATCGTGCTCGTCAGCCGCGTTACGCTGCCGTGCCTTAGTAGAAAGAACATGATCGAAATGCCGATGCCCGAGAGCATGAACACGCTCCACAACATGGCGATGATCACCGAGTTCGTCCAGCGAATATTGAACGACTCAAACCAAAAGGCAAACGGTAACGTCGCGACAATCGCGGCAGCGAACTGAATAACCTGTCCGCTGCGCAGGTCGAAGGCTGGCACGTAACGTTTTTGATAGAGCACGCCGATGGTGGTGCCGAGCAACGCGGCGATGCAGATCACGACAGGAATGCCCAACGCGCCCGATGCGGCCGTAGCGGTGAGCTTCGCCGCCAGGACCAGAAGTACACCCGCGAACCCAATGGCAACGCCGAGCACCTGGCGACGCGTCACCCGCTCGCCGGTCCAGAAGCTCAGACACACCGTCAGCACCGGTTGCAAATTCACAATCAGCGCCGCAACGCCCGCCGACAGCCCCATGCGAATCGCAACCCAGACACCGCCGAGATAGAGCGCCTGAATCAATATCCCCGCCACCGCGATGTGCATCGCATCACGCCGATTCGGCCACTTCGCGCCGCCCAAAAGCGCGAGCACCAGCATCAACGCGCAAACACCCGCGTATCGAAGCACAAGAAAACTGAGCGGCTGTGCATCCGTTGCAGCAAGCTTTGCAACTACATAACCAGACGCCCACACCAGAATGAACGCCGGTATCGCCAGACGTTCAGCAACAGAAGATTCAGCCATGCCGCCATGCTAGCGAGAACCGCCACAAGCGTTGGTTGAAGGCGGTTTCGCAGCCGAGCGCGACTGTTCCTAGAAAAGCGGCAAAGCACCCGCCGGAAATTTGCTCATTGTCGGGAAGACCTCCGTCAATGCGCTGCCCGACACGCCAAACCAGTTGGCAAACGCGGAGGCATATTGCTCGGTCGATGTCGTCGGAATCCAGCGACCACCGCTCGTGTCGTCGGGGCCGTCGACGCGAAGCGTCGGGAAGGCGCCAAAAAGCTGTTTGCCTTTGACCGCGCCACCGATGACCATGTGGTGGCTGCCCCAACCGTGATCCGAACCGCCGCTGCCGTTTGCCGGAAAGTCGCGCCCGAAATCACTCATCGTGAACGCGGTGACTTGCTGCGCAACGCCGAGTTCGACCGTTGCCCGATAAAAGCTGGCCATCGCCTCGCTCACGATGCCGAGCAATTCGGCTTGATCCTGCAATTGATCTTCGCCGTGCGTATCGAATCCGCCGACCGAACAAAAATACACCTGCCGTTTGACGCCGAACGAGGCGCGTGCGGCGATCAATCTCGCGACGGTGCGCAATTGATCACCGAGACCGCTGCCGGGAAACACGGTCGTCAAAGGTTTGCTCTCGTTTAACGCCTGCTGGAAGACTTGTTGGGTAGTGATTCCGCGCTTGATCGTCTCGTTCCATGCCGCTTCGAACAGGTGTGGCCTCGCGGTGTTGATCATTTCGCCAAAACCGACTGAAAGCGCGTCGCGGCTCGTTGAGTCGTAGCTGTCGTACCCGAAGTTTCCGCTGGACGCGACCTGAAACGGTGACACGTTTGCGCCCTGCTGGAAGCTGCTGCGACCATTCACGGCAACCGCTGTGGCGACGTTTTGAACACCGTTCAACGAGGCCACCTGATCGGCAACGCGGCCACCCCAGCCCAGCCGAATAGAGCTGTCGGAAGTACCAGCCTGCCACTGCGACTGCTGGTCGCTATGCGAGAACAGGTTAGGCGGCAGCTGCACGGAATTGCCCTGCCACTGCGCGCGCGTGGTTGGTTGCGCGAGCGGTCCGACGTTGGCTACGGCCGCACATTGCCCCGTCTCAAAGAGGCTCGCCAGCGCGCCCATTGACGGGTGCAGTGCAAACGCTCGCCCCTGCGTGTTCATCGGATTGATCGCCTGCAGCGCACCGCGGTCAAGCGCCAATCGCCCTCTTCCCTTTTGATAGTCAGCGAAGGCCGAAACGTCAAGTGGGATCAACAGATTGTTGCCGTCGTTACCGCCAAAGAGAAAGATACCGACCAGCGCCTTGTAGTCCCCCGCATTGGCCGCGTTCTGCGCAAATGCGGAGCGGGCCAGCCCCCCCATGAGACCACCGCCAAGGGCGAGTGGAGCCAATGCGGTCAGGCGAAGCGCGTTGCGGCGGGCGGGAGCAAATGTGTGCGACATGGGTTGCTCCTAGCGTTGAATGACAAATTCGGGCGCGATAACAGCGAGATTCAACGCCGCCTGCAACCGGTTGTCCGTCTCTTTGACCGGGAACGAGTTCACCGCCCGTTCAATCACGGATTGCGTGGCGGCGGTCATGCCGCCAGCGAACAACGTCCAGTTCAGTCGATCGAGCAATTTCGCCGTGTTCCCTGCGTCGGCGAGCCAGCTGGTCGTATCAAAATCAATGCGATTCGGTTCGTCGAAACCGATGCCGCCATCACGAATCAGGCGCGAGAAAAAATTGGTGCTGCCAACGACCTGCGTATCCGTGGCGTTCTGAAACTCTGGCGACACAAGGCCAGCCTGAGCGATGCTGCCCGCACGGGAGTAAGACGGCGAGAAGAAGTTGAAAACCGACGCCGCCAACAGGGGGGATTGCCCCAGATAGTCATCTGGCGAATCCAGCCACCAGATCGAATTGCGCCCATTGTTCGACTTCGCTCCAAGCGCGTTCGCAAAGTGGACAAAGCGCACCATCGGCTCACGCAGCTTGCCGTCGGTTGTGCTGCTAACGACGGGATTGCGGGCTTCATCGTCTAGCAGGATCGCCCGAACGACCGCCTTCAGGTCTCCGCGCACATCCGTGCCGTTGTTGTTCCAGACGGCCACGACGCGTGTGACATACGCCGGGCTCGGATTGCTGGTAACCAGAAACTGAATTAGCCGCTTGCTCATAAACGGCGCCACGTTCGGATGACTGGCAATGTTGTCGAGCGCATCGCTCAGATCTTTCTCCGGCGTTTGGCCCGCTGGCAGCACCACGCCATTCAAAAGCCGTTTGGTACCCAACGAATGGTGGCTCGGCCACGCCTGCATCTCGAGCGTCCAGTTTTGTTTGGGTGGATTGAAGCCGTCCTTGAAGGTTGTATCGTTGCCACCAAAGCTCCAGCCGGTGAACACTTTGGCAAAACCCTGCACAACGTTTTGATCGTAGGTCGCAACCGTCTTGCCTGTCGCGTCGCGGATGGGCGTTCCGTCGTCCCTGAGCATCACCAGCCCAATCGAGAAAAGCTGCAACACTTCGCGCGCATAGTTTTCGCTCGGCATACGCCCCGTCGCTGGGTCTTCCTTGTCGTTGCCCAGCATGTTGAGGTAGTAACCCATCGCCGGCTGCAGCGTCACATCGCGCAGCAACGTGCGATAGTTACCAAACGCGTTTTTGTAAATCGTATCCATCCAGAACGCGAGCGCATCAGTGTCCTGATCGGGGGCGATGTTTGAAACCACCATGATCTCCGTGAGCGCCAGCGCAACGCGCGATCGCAGACGCGCATCGCCAAACATCATGTTCTGCCAGATCGCTTCGAAGATGTGCTGCTCTTCGACCTTGATGCTCTGGCTGCGCAGTCGGGCCAGGTACGACGCATGGCTCTGCCAGGGAATGTCGAACTGCGCGTCAACCCAAGCCGCGGTTCCTCGCGCCTGGGCGTCGTCAAGATCCGCCAGAGAGCGCGGACCGAAACTCGCCTGGAGCAGCAGGCGCGCTGCGTCCCGTCTTTTGGCATCGACCGCGACCGGTGTAGTGCCGATGGTAAGCTGTACTTCGTTGGACTTGAGCGGCGTCGCCCCCTCGGCACGAATCAGAAACTTGTGACTACCGATTGGCAAATCGGGCACCAGCCAGGCACCGCTCGCAGCGTCGCTGGCGCCCCAGCGCTTGCCGTTGACGTAGAGTCGAAACATGCCTCCTGCAACGCCAGAGCTCGTGTAGGCGGTACTTACGCTGGCACGGCCATTGGCGACGGTGCCAGCGGACGCGGAAAGGACAATTTCAGCCGCAGTCGCTGTCCACGATGCCAGAAGCCAGATTGCGACAATGAGAAACGCAGCTAACGCCGCCAGGAGCTCTGACCGGGTAATGAGTCTGCGACGCGTTCGTTCAACCGGGCGTGATTCAATGACCACTGCGACTTCACCGCTTTGCTGCATGGAAAACTCCGTTAGCGCAAATCCCCCGGTGACTTTTTTTGTGCGCAGTAATCTATGCGCATTGGCGCAAAGTCTATGACATCGTCATCAAAAAAACAAGCTTGGCGTCACGTGCTGGCGAATGCGATCGCGTTCAGATTTTTGGCGTCAAACAACACCGCAGCGCTAGTGTCCACGACCAATTCAACCTTGTCGCGTGCGCCCAGGGCTCCGGGATGAAGCCGCGCGATGCAACGCTCGCCGCCCAGCGTAATGAAAATTAGCGTATCGGCACCGGTGGGTTCGGCGAGATCAACCGGAACCGTCAGGCTAGCGGTAGCGCCTTTGCTGCGGCCGGAGTCCGTCATGTGTTCAGGCCGCAGCCCCAGCAGCACCGATGCTCCGGTTGAGGTCAACATTTCAAGCGTCGAAGTGTTGAATCCAGCAAGCGGTAGTTGGACGTGCGTGGCGGCAGACGGACCAACGGAAATTTCGGCACACAATTTGCCGTCATTGATTGCAAGGGTCGCCGGAATCAAATTCATGGGCGGCGAGCCCATGAAGCCTGCAACAAATGTATTGACCGGACGGTTATAAATTTCGTCCGGACTGCCGAACTGCTGCACAACGCCGTCTTTCATGACCGCGATTTTGTCGCCGAGGGTCATCGCCTCGATCTGGTCGTGGGTGACGTAAACGGTCGTGATACCGAGGCGCTTGTGCAGCAGTTTGATCTCACTACGCATTTCAACGCGCAGCTTTGCGTCAAGGTTGGATAGCGGCTCATCGAATAGAAAAATCTGCGGCTCGCGTGCGAGCGCCCGGCCCATTGCGACGCGCTGACGTTGTCCGCCGGAGAGCTGCGCCGGTTTGCGATCAAGCAACGGCTCGATTTGCAGGAGCTTTGCAACTCGAGCTATCGTCGCCTCCTGCTCCGCTTTCGGCACTTTGCGCAGCGACAATCCGAACGCGATGTTCTGACGCACGCTCATAGACGGATACAGCGCATAGCTCTGAAACACCATGGCAATATCGCGATCTTTGGGCGGCAGATCGTTGACGCGTTTGCCACCAATACTGATCTCGCCTTCAGTCACAGTTTCAAGGCCAGCAATCATGTTGAGCAAGGTGCTTTTGCCGCAGCCAGAACCGCCAACGAGGATCAGAAACTCGCCATCGGCGATGTCGAGATTGATGCCCTTGAGCACCTCGACGCCATTGGGGTAGACCTTGCGGATATTGTGAATGCCGAGACTTGCCATTGGAGCGCTACCTAACCTTTGACCGCACCGGCAGTCAGCCCGCGCACGAAATATTTGCCAGCGACGATGTAGACCAGGAGCGTAGGAAGCGCGGCGATGATGGCTGCGGCCATGTCGACGTTGTATTCCTTGACGCCTGTTGACGTGCGCACGAGATTATTCAGGGCAACCGTTACTGGCTGCGAATCCGATCCGGCGAACACCACGCCAAATAAAAAATCATTCCAGATTTGGGTGAACTGCCAGATCACGCAGACCATGAAGATCGGCCCGCTAATCGGCAATAAAATTCGCTGAAAAATCGTAAAGAAACCCGCGCCGTCGACGCGCGCCGCTTTCACCAGTTCACCGGGTACTCCGATGTAATAGTTGCGGAAAAACAGCGTCGTAAACGCGAGCCCATAAACCACATGAACAAAGATCAACCCGAACACGGAGTCGGAAATGCCCACCGCGCCGAGCAAGCGCGCCATCGGCAGCAACACGACCTGAAACGGAATGAAACACCCAACCAGCAACGCTGTGAACAGGAGGTCTGAGCCACGAAAACGCCAGTGCGTTAGCGCGTAGCCGTTCAGTGCTCCGACGAGTGTTGATATCAAAACAGCCGGGATCGTCATTAGTAGCGAATTCAAAAAGAAGGGCTTTAAGCCTTCGCAGCGAACACCACTGCACGCCGTTCCCCACGCTTTCAGCCACGGCTCGATCGTAGGCGCATGCGGCGCGGCAATCAAACTACCTTCGCGAATTTCATCGAGTGTTTTCAGAGACGTCGCAAGCATCACCCACATCGGGGCAAGTGCATACAGCGCTGCAAGAATTAGAACGGTGTAGAGAAAAAGGCGGGAGATGCGATTCACCGCTCGCTACCACTTCGTGATTCGGCGTACATCAGAGGCACCATCACCGCGACGATCGTCATGAGCATCATCACCGCGCTCGCCGCCCCGACCCCCAACTGTCCGCGAGTAAACGAGAACTGATACATGAAGATCGCGGGCACATCAGACGCCGTTCCCGGGCCACCGCCTGTCAGCGCCATCACCAGATCAAAGCTCTTGATTGCGATATGCGCAAGGATCAGCGTGACCGAGAAAAACACCGGACGCAAGCTTGGAATAATGATGCGCCGATAAATCGTCGGCAGCGACGCGCCATCCACCTGCGCGGCCTTAATGATTTCGCTATCAACGCCGCGCAATCCAGCGAGAAAAAGCGCCATCGCGAAGCCAGAGCTTTGCCACACACCCGCGATGACAACCGCGTAAATCGCCATGTCCGGATTCACGAGCCAATCGAACGTGAAGCTCGTCCAACCCCATTGCTGCACGATGCGCTCAAGCCCCAAACCGGGGTTCAACAACCACTTCCACGCGTTGCCAGTCACGATAAAAGACAACGCCATCGGATACAAATAAATCGCGCGCAAAAAGCCTTCGCCCCGAATTTTTTGATCGAGCAGAATCGCCATCACCAGACCGACAACCAGGCTGATTCCGATGAATAGCGACCCAAAAATCGCCAGATTTTTCGCACTGACCCAGAACCGTTCGTTGTCGAACAATTCCGCGTAGCGCTCCAGCC
>JAYWHV010000329.1:0-7911 GCA_043777615.1 Burkholderiales bacterium
CACACACATGCTGCGCATCGGCCCTTATTCCCTCAAAAATCGGCTGGTGATCGCGCCGATGGCTGGGGTCACTGACCGTCCGTTCCGCAATTTGTGTCGTCAGTTTGGGGCGGGTTATGCCGTCAGCGAGATGGTGGCGTCAAAGCCCGAGTTCTGGCAAACACCGAAGTCGATGCACCGAATGAATCACGACGGCGAAGACGCGCCGATTGCCGTACAGATCGCGGGCAATGACCCGCAGATCATGGCCGAGGCGGCGCGCTTTAACGTATCACGCGGCGCGCAGATCATCGACATCAATATGGGCTGCCCAAAGAAGAAGGTGTGCAAAGCAGATGCAGGCTCTGCGCTGCTGCGTGACGAATCGCTGGTCGCGCGCATTCTGGAAGCCGTGGTCAACGCAGTGGACGTGCCGGTCACACTGAAGACCCGGACCGGGTGGAGCCCGGACAGCCGCAACGCCATCCGCGTCGCACAGATTGCACAGAACGCGGGGATACAGGCGCTCACGCTGCACGGTCGCACGCGCGCCTGCGGTTTCGACGATGGCACGGTGGAGTACGACAGCATCAAGTCCGTAAAGGCTGCGGTCACGATTCCCGTCATCGCCAACGGCGACGTAGATTCACCATCCAGGGCGAAATGGGTTCTCGATTACACCGGAGCCGACGCCGTGATGATTGGTCGCGCCGCTCAGGGGCGGCCATGGATATTTCGCGATACCGAATATTTTTTCGAGCACGCTGAATTGCCGCCCGCACCTGAAGTCTCCGAGGTTGCAGCGCTCATGCAAGCGCACCTCGAAGACCATTACACGCTGTACGGTGAGAACTCCGGTGTTCGCAGCGCGCGCAAGCACATTGGCTGGTACACCGAAGGTCTGCCCGGCGGCGAAGCCTTCCGCGACGCGCTCAATGTCCTGACCGAAAGCGACGCGCAACTAGCGGCGGTTCGCGCGTACTTTTTGCAAATGGCAGATCAATACGACCGTTTGCCAATGGCTGCGTATGCAGTGCATTGACTGAATACTCAATAGCAACAAACAGAAAAAACGAGAGAACAAAAACAATGAAGAGACCCAAACTTAACGGCCACGCCGCCATCGCTGAAGCCGTTGGTAATTCGCTCAGCGAATACATGGAAAAGCTTGACGGTGAGCCGGCCGACAACCTGTACGAGCTGGTGATCGGAAGCGTCGAGAAATCATTGATCGCGGATGTGCTCAACCGTGCGCGTGGCAACCAGTCGGAGGCAGCCAGCATGCTGGGCATCAACCGCAACACATTACGCGCCAAGCTCGACAAATACAAAATAAGCACGAAATAAAGCCACGGTATGAATCGCAAGATCACGCGCGCCCTCCTCTCCGTCTCCAACAAAACCGGCCTTCTTGACTTCGCAAAATCACTCGCTGCGCATGGCGTGGAACTGCTCTCGACAGGGGGCACTGCGAAGCTCATTCGCGATGCAGGCCTCAAGGTCATCGATGTCGGCGATTACACCGGCTTTCCGGAAATGCTCGATGGCCGCGTAAAAACGCTGCACCCAAAAGTGCATGGCGGCATCCTCGCGAACCGGCTGCTGCCGGATCACATGAATGCAGTTGAAGCTGCAAAAATTCCGTTGATCGATCTCGTGGTCGTCAACCTCTACCCGTTCCGCGAAACCGTCGCCAAACCTGGGTGTTCGCTCGAGGATGCGATTGAAAACATCGACATCGGTGGCCCAACCATGGTGCGCGCTGCCGCCAAGAACTGGGAAGGCGTGGCTATCGTGGTTGACGGCGGGGACTATGCGTCTCTCGTCGATGAAATGAATGCGAATGCGGGTGCATTGTCCCGCAAGACCCGTTTTGCGCTCGCAAAAAAGGCGTTCACCCACACCGCCGCGTACGACGCCGCGATTGGCAATTACCTGACCTGTCGCGAACTCGAAGGCGAACCGCGCGCGTACCCCGATGTGCTGACGCTGCAGTGGACCAAGGCGCAGGACATGCGCTACGGCGAGAACCCGCATCAAAGTGCCGCCTTTTATCGGGACGAAACGCCCGCCGAAGGCACATTGTCGAAGTACACACAATTACAAGGCAAAGAACTCTCCTATAACAACGTGGGAGACGCTGACGCGGCGTGGGAATGCGTGCGCTCGTTTGCCGATACCTGCTGCGTAATCGTCAAACACGCTAACCCTTGTGGCGTGGCCTTGGGCGAATCAACGCTCATCGCCTATAACCTGGCGCTCGCAACCGATCCTACATCGGCGTTCGGCGGCATCATCGCGTTCAACCGCGCCGTCGATGCGGCCTGCGCGGAGGCCGTGAGCAAGCAGTTTCTCGAGGTGTTGATCGCCCCGGAATACACGGCCGAAGCGCTCGCGCTACTGGCGAAAAAGACGAACGTGCGCGTCTTAACGGTGCCGATGACGTCACTCTTCGACAGCGCGAACGCCCTGGAGATCAAGCGCGTTGGCGGCGGCCTCTTAGTACAGAGTCCGGACACGCATAGGCTTGATCCAGACTCGTTGAAAGTGGTGACAAGCAAAGCGCCTGACGCGCAGCAGTTGAAAGACATGCAGTTTGTCTGGCAAGTCGCGCAGTTTGTGAAATCCAATGCGATTGTGTTCGCCAAAGACGGGCGGACGCTTGGGATCGGTGCGGGTCAAATGAGCCGCCTTGACTCCGCCCGCATCGCCAAGATCAAAGCGGAGCACGCGGGGTTGACGCTTTCGGGCTCTGTCGCAGCGAGCGATGCCTTCTTCCCGTTTCGCGATGGACTCGACGTGCTGGCTGACGCAGGCGCCGTCGCTGTGATTCAACCCGGCGGTAGTATGCGCGACGATGAGGTCATCAAAGCAGCGAACGAACGCGGTGTCGCGATGGTCACGACTGGCGTTCGCCACTTCCGGCACTAACCACGCATGAAAATCTTAGTCATCGGTGGTGGTGGTCGCGAACATGCGCTCGCTTGGAAGCTGGCACAAAGCCCACGCGTTCAAAACGTGATCGTCGCGCCGGGTAACGCGGGAACTGCGACCGAATTCAACTGCGAAAACGCGCTTGCCAACAACGTTGAGCAGTGGCTTGCATTAGCCAAAAACGAAAAGGTCGGCATGACAATCGTCGGGCCGGAAGCGCCACTGGCTGCAGGTGTGGTCGATGCGTTTCGGGCAGAAGGCCTGAAAATTTTCGGGCCGACGCAGGCAGCAGCACAACTCGAATCATCGAAAGATTTTTCGAAGGCGTTCATGATGCGCCATGGAATTCCAACGGCTGCGTACGAAAGCTTCACCGATGCAAGCGCAGCGCACAACTACATCAACACCAAAGGCGCGCCCATTGTCGTTAAAGCAGATGGCCTTGCCGCAGGCAAAGGCGTCGTGGTCGCGATGACGCTCGACGAAGCGCACGCTGCGGTCGACGCGATGCTCGCGCCCGTTGGCGAAGGCGCGTTTGGCGCCGCAGGTGCACGCGTAGTCATTGAGGAATTTCTCGAAGGCGAAGAAGCCAGTTTCATCGTTATGGTCGACGGTCGCCACGTGCTTGCGATGGCATCCAGTCAGGACCACAAGCGCCTCCTGGACGGTGATCGCGGCCCGAACACTGGCGGCATGGGCGCATATTCTCCCGCGCCGATTGTGCCGCCAGAAATGCATGCTCGCATCATGCGCGAGATCATTTGGCCAACCGTTAACGGAATGGCCAAGGATGGTATCCAGTACACAGGTTTCTTGTATGCCGGCGTAATGATTAATGCCGAAGGGAATCCGCTCACGCTGGAATTCAATTGCCGCTTCGGCGACCCGGAAACGCAGCCGATCATGATGCGACTGAAGAGCGACCTGGTCGATCTGGTTGAGCACGGCATCAACGGCAGGCTCGACAAGGTGGATGCCGAATGGGATCGCCGCGTGGCGCTTGGCGTGGTACTCGCCGCGCACAACTACCCGGAAAATCCTCGCAAAGGCGACGTGATCCATGGACTGGGCGCAGCGACCGAAGATGCGCATGTATTTCATGCAGGCACAGCGTCAATCGGGGGTCAAACCGTAGCGTCCGGCGGGCGCGTGCTCTGTGTCACTGCATTGGCCGATACCGTCAAGCTTGCGCAAAAGCGGGCGCTTGAAGTGGCTGAAACTATCACGTTCGACGGGATGCAGATGCGCCGCGACATCGGCTGGAGAGCGATCAAGCGATGAAAGAAAGCGGCACTTCGAAGGCAGCATTGGCGACGCGAGACGACGTGGCGCTCGTCCGTGATTTTTTGCTGGGCTTGCAGCAAAATATCGTGTCGTCGCTTGAGACCGTCGATGGCGGCAGTTTCATTCGCGACGAATGGCAGCGCCCCGAAGGCGGCGGCGGAATCTCGCGTCTGATCGAAGGTGGCGGCGTGATCGAACGCGGCGGCGTGAATTTTTCTCACGTGCTGGGCAGCAAGTTGCCGCCTTCAGCCACAGCTGTTCGTCCAGAGCTGGCGGGCGCAAAATTTGAAGCGATGGGTGTGTCGCTTGTTATTCATCCGTTGAATCCCTACGCACCAACGACGCACATGAACGTCCGTTTCCTCATTGCAACTCCGCTTTTGGGCGATCCCGTCTGGTGGTTCGGCGGTGGCATGGACCTGACACCGTACTACGGCTTCACCGAAGATGCGGTGCACTGGCATCAGGTCGCCCAAAGCGCCTGCGCCCCGTTCGGTGACGAGCTGTACCCACGCATGAAGAAACAGTGTGACGAGTACTTTTTCCTGAAACATCGACAGGAACCGCGCGGCATCGGTGGCACTTTTTTCGACGACTTCAGTGCGCTCTCTTTTGAGCAAAGCTTCGCCTTGATGCGCTCGATCGGTGAGCATTTTGTGCCCGGCTACATACCCATTTTGCAGCGGCGCATCGACATGCCCTACAGCCAGCGTGAGCGCGACTGGCAGCTCTATCGTCGTGGACGATATGTTGAATTTAATCTGGTGTGGGATCGCGGAACTCACTTCGGCCTGCAGTCGAACGGACGCACCGAAGCGTTCCTTATGAGCATGCCGCCGCTCGTCGCCTGGCGCTACGACTACAAGCCAGAGCCGGGCACACCAGAGGCGGCGTTGTACACCGATTTTCTTGTGGCGAAAGACTGGGTATGAATTCGCGCGCGGCGGACGCGGATTTGACCCCAAAAGACGACGCCCATCTGGCGGAGGTATTTGTCTCCGGCGAGGACGTGTTCAAAGGCAAACTGCTTCACGTGGTACGCGACAGCATCACGTTGCCGAATGGTCGGCCCGGTACGCGCGAATACATCAAACATCCTGGTGCTGCCTGCATCGTGGCAGAGTTTGACGACGGCAGGTTATTGCTCGAGCGGCAGTACCGCTACCCGATGGGCAAAGTGATGATCGAGTTTCCCGCCGGGAAGCTGGATCGCGGCGAAAATCCGCTTGTTGCAGCGCAGCGTGAACTGAAAGAAGAAACCGGTTACTGGGCCAGGTCCTGGCACACGCTGGGGCATATGCATCCGCTTATCGCTTATGCCGACGAGATCATTCACATTTTTCATGCGAATGGTCTCGTTCAGGGCGATGCGAAGCTCGATCAGGATGAATTTCTTGAATTGTTCGCTGCAACGCCTGAAGAGATCACCGCGATGATTGCCGATAACCGCATCAGCGATGGAAAAACTATCGTGGCATTTTTCAGATGGCAACTGCTGCGGCGTCCGGGGATCGTATAGGCGGTCTTACGACCGCCCATTTCCTTCCTACAGCGGTTGGACAAAGGTCGCTTCGGTGGTGGTTGTCGCTTCGAAGGTAGGACTCGAAGGTGAAGTGGTTTTCACATCAGTGAAGGTTTTTACGATGCCGAGTGCGTCGGCAACCCACGTAGTCGACAATTCGGTGATGGTTTGTCCGGTGCCCGGGTATGTGGTCAGGAGTTCCGTGGTGAATTTGCAGGCGTTGCTGTAGGTACCCAACGGAACGGTGACACTTTCTTTGCCCATGTAGGTACGCTTTCCTACTTGAGTCACCGACCCAAATGAATTGGGGCGGGAGTAGGTCAGCTGACGGCTGAAGTTAACGGCTTGTCCGATGGCGAATTCGCGCGGGTAGACCGTCGGGGCTGTGTAATAAACCTCATTGAGACCGTCGGAGTCGATGGTCGTCGTGCCGAGCACGCTCCAGGTCGTCGCGCCGTCAAGGATCATGGTCGAGAACGTTGGAGCGGATGTAAATCGCTCAACCACGGCAACTGCATCAAGGCGGCCGTTGAAGTTGGTCGGGCTCGAATTCAGGAAGCGCTGAAAGCTGCCCGGCGTGCCTTCGCTGTTGATCGACTGGTAGCTGATCCGCAGCGCAGGGTAGTAGAAGGTGCCGCACTTCTGCGTTGAGTCCACGGTCGGGGTCACGTCGGTCGAACTGGTTGCACAAAAGGCCGCGTCCTCGCCAACGTAGCCCTGGCTACGTGCGACGTTGTAGGTTTCGGGGCTCGTTGTGTAACGGTGATTGGGGGTTTTGCCGTTGGCTGCTGGACGAAATCCGCGATAGACCGTTTTGGTACCGGTCGGACAAACGCCTCCTTGCGGCTGGGCGACTGCAAAGTCGTAACCTTCGTAACTAAACCCGGCCGGGTTCTGCGCCAGAATTTGATCGCAGTCCACGCCTTCACGGCCGTAAAAGTGGCTGCTTGTAAACGGTGAGGCTAGGTTGATATAGAAACGGCAAATGCGCGTCGTATTCGTCGTTGCTCCCGCCGCTGCGTTGGCGTCGAACGTCATGCCGGTGCGACGAAAATCCGCCTGCGCGTCCAGCGACTGTTGTTCGGCCACGCGACCGGTAATGAAATAAGCGTCGAGAGCCCTGTTATAGAACTCAACGACGGTTACCGCCTGTGCGAAGGCCGACGCTGCGCCAAACGCCAGCATGGCGGCAGTCAAGCCGCGTAGTTTTTTTGAAATTGACACGATAATTCTCGCTCTGTCTGATGAATCGAATTACCGCAGCGCCTACGTAAGAGCGCTCTGCTTGCGGTATGTAAAACTGAACTTCAGTATAGAAATCGGCCTTCGCGAGCCGTGTAGGACGGCGCCTTGAGCGCGAGTGGGCGGCCTACCCGACTTTTGGGCTCAGTCTGCCCTGTGATCCGTTTGTTTCGTCCGCTTTCAGGCGACGTGGTCAAATATTCCCTACTTTAAGCAGCGACGGTACCCCGCAAAAAAGCCCGATGAATCCTCAGTTTGTACTCTCCCTTTCTTGCCCAGATCGCCCCGGCATCGTGCATCGTGTGTCCGGTTTTCTGGTTGAACGCGGCGCGAATATTCTTGAAGCGGCGCAGTTTGACGATGTTGGCACCGGACGCTTTTTCATGCGGGTGCAATTCGAAGTGAGCGATGCCTCGGTAACAGCTGCCGCGCTGGCTGAGCATTTTTCGACGGTTGCCGCTGAACTCGTGATGCAGGCCAATTTCTTCGCGATGTCAACGCGAGTTCGAGCACTGATCATGGTTTCAAAGCAGGGACATTGCTTAAACGATCTGCTGTTCCGCCACAAGAGCGGTCATCTGCCGATTGATATCGCATCGATCGTCAGCAATCACATGGATCACTACCAGCTCGCGGCGAGCTACAACATCCCGTTCGTACATCTGCCGGTCACCGCGACTACAAAGGCCACGCAGGAGGCCAAGGTACGCGACATCGTCGCCGAGCAGAACATTGATCTGGTGGTGCTCGCGCGATACATGCAGGTACTGTCGCCATCGCTGTGCGAATACCTGAACGGTCGCGCGATCAATATTCACCACTCGTTTTTGCCCAGCTTCAAAGGTGCGCGCCCCTACTTTCAGGCTCATGATCGCGGCGTCAAGCTAATCGGGGCGACCGCTCATTACGTAACGACCGATCTCGACGAAGGCCCGATCATTGAGCAGGAT
>JAYWHV010000330.1:0-30033 GCA_043777615.1 Burkholderiales bacterium
ATTCACGCCATCGCCGACCATCGCGACCGTGTGTCCGCCTGCCTTGAGCGTCGCTACCTTCGCGGCCTTGTCGCCGGGCAGCACTTCGGCCATCACTTCATCATCGGTGAGGCCCAACCGTCGCGCCATCGCGAGCGCCGCGCCCCTGTTGTCGCCCGAGATCATCACAATGCGGATGCCCAGTTTGCGCAGTGCCCCCAGCGCCTCTTTAGCGCCGGGTTTAGGCTCATCGCCGAACGCGAGTAGTCCGACCAGTTGCAGTGCGCCATTGGTTCGGCGCGCTACGGCGGAGACGGTCGCGCCCTCACGCTGCAACGCTTGCGCACGTTCAGCCAACTCGCCCAGAGGCAACTTCAATTCGTCCATCCAGCGCAAGCTACCGATCAGCCAGTCCGATCCCGCGATCGCGCCTTCGGTGCCGCGTCCGGGAACGGCGTGCACGTTGCCGGCGGTTGTGTCTGCGTTCAGCCCACGTTCAACGGCCGCTGCGACCACGGCGCGCGCGAGCGGATGTTCGCTGCCGCGCTGCACCGCCGCAGCGTTGCGCAGCATTTCATTTTCAGTCGAGCCACTAGTCGCGACAACAGCCGTCAACCGCGGTTGCCCCACGGTGAGCGTACCGGTCTTGTCGAACGCAACCACGTCCACCTTGTGTGCCAGCTCCAGCGCCTGCACGTCCTTAATCAAAATGCCCTGCTTCGCGGCAACGCCCGTGCCCGCCATGATCGCCGCAGGCGTCGCCAGCCCCAGCGCGCACGGGCAGGCAATCACCAGCACGGCGACCGCATGAATCAGCGCGACCTCCCAGCTTCCGCCGTACCACCACCAGCCGATGAGCGTGACGAGCGCAAGCGCCAGCACCACTGGAACAAACACTGCGGCCACTTGGTCGACGAGCCGCTGAATCGGGGCCTTCGCCGTTTGCGCGTCTTCAACGAGGCGGATGATGTGCGCGAGCACGGTCTCGCTGCCCGTCGCAGTCACAGTCAGGGTCACGCGACCATCGCCGTTAATGCTGCCGCCCGTGAGCTTGTCGCCCGCAGATTTTTCGACCGGCAACGGTTCGCCAGAAAGCATAGATTCGTCCACTTGCGTAGTGCCTTCGAGTAACGCACCATCTGCCGGAAAACGCTCACCGGGCCGCACCACAATCGTGTCGCCAGTGATGAGCTCTGCCACCGGCACGTCCGCCTCTTCACCCGTGCGCTTGATCACATGCGCAATGTCGGGCCGTAGCGCATGCAGTGCACGAATCGCCGAAGTGGTCTGACGCTTGGCGCGCGCCTCAAGCCATTTGCCGAGCAGCACCAGAGTCACCACGACCGCAGAACCTTCAAAGTACAAGTGCACCATCGTGTCAGGCTCGGCACTTAGCCACAACCACATAGACAGGCCCCAGCCCGCCGTGGTGCCGATGGCCACCAGTAAATCCATATTGCCGGTAAACGCCTTGAGCGCACTCCAGCCCGCCTTGTAAAAGCGTGCGCCAAGGATGAACTGTACGGGAGTGGCAAGCATGAACTGAATCCACGCGGGCAGCATCCAGTGCTTCCCGAACAAGTCACCAACCATCGGCAACACCAGCGGTGCGGAGAGCACGATGCCGATGGCCACTGGCATGAACCCCGCCCAGCGGGATTCGTTCTCGACGTCATCTGCCTGCGCCGCGGTGCGCGGCTCATAGCCTGCATCGCGCACCGCACGGCGTAACCGCCCATCGCTGGCGAGTGCCGGATCAAACGTCACGCGCGCCGATTCCGTCGCGAGATTGACCGTGGCCTGCTGCACGCCGGGTAATTTCTTCAGCGCCTTTTCAACGCGCATCACGCACGACGCGCAGGTCATGCCACCAATCGAGATGTCGTCGGTTGCGAGCGTTGCGTCGGCGGCCATGATTGGCGTTGCCACTTTATCTGGGAGAGTATCGGTAGTCATTAGCGGAGCCTAAACCTTCCCATCATGGTAAAGTCAAGCGATAGCTGGCTCACTGCGATGCAATTGATCCCGATCAAGCAAACGGCAGTCACAATCACTTGACCTTGCCATGATGGTAAGGTTCACACTACGTTGCATTGGAATGGTCACTCGGCCCTTCCGAGCACACAAAAGGAAACATCATGCATCAAGTACTCAATGTTCAGGGAATGACTTGCGGACACTGCGAACGCGCCGTCACCGAGGCAGTGAAGAACCTCGACCCACAGGCGACGGTGAAGATTGATCTCGCCACCGGCGTCGTTGAAATCGACAGCGCACAACCGCGCGACGCATTGTCCAAAGCGATCACCGAAGAGGGTTACACCGTGCAGGCGGAGCAAGTTGCGGTGAAAGCGAAGGGCGGCTGCGGCGGCCAATGCTCCTGTGGCTGAGTTAGCAGCGTCTTTGAACATAGGCGACGCATCGAAGCGCTCAGGCGTGAGCGCCAAGATGATTCGTCACTATGAGTCGCTGAACCTGCTTGCCAGCGTCGCGCGTAGCGACAACGGCTACCGCAAGTACAGCGAGCGCGATATTCATACGCTTCGCTTCATTAAGCGCGCCCGCGATCTCGGCTTTTCAATAGCTGAAATCGCGGAGCTGGTGAGCCTGTGGCTCAACCGCCGCCGCGCCAGCGCCAGCGTCAAACGAATCGCACAAGCTCACGCGGACGACCTGACCCGACGCATTGGCGACATGCAGGCGATGCAGCAAGCACTGACGAATTTGATTCATTGTTGTCACGGCGATCAGCGGCCGGACTGCCCGATACTTGAAGATTTGGCGGGTACGGCGTCACCGCAGCTCTGACCGAAAAAACGCACGCGCGAATTGGACAGCGATCGACTGCCTAGAGCGCGAAGTCGTAGTCGATGATGAGCGGCGCATGATCCGAGAACCGCTCTTCGAGATAGATCGAAGCGCTTTTTGCCGTCGCAGCGATTCCGGGCGTGGCGATCTGATAATCGAGCCGCCAGCCTACGTTTTTGTTCCAGCTGTCGCCACGATTGCTCCACCATGTGTATTGCTCGGGGCGCGGGTCCAGTTGACGAAAGACGTCGACAAATCCGATCTCGTCGAAGACGTGCGTGAGCCAATCGCGCTCGTGCGGCAAAAAGCCGGAGTTCTTCTTGTTGCTTTTGTAATTTTTGAGGTCGATTTCCTTGTGCGCGATGTTGAAATCGCCGCAGATGACGATCTCCTTGCCGCACTTTCGGAGCGCGTTCAGGTGCTTCGGGAATTCAGTCAGAAAGCGGTCCTTGCTGGCTTGCCGTTCGGGGCCAGCCGCGCCGGACGGCAGGTAGAGCGAAACCACGGCAACATGGCCAAAATCTGCCTCAAGATAGCGCCCTTCGGTGTCAAATTCGCCGACGCCAAATTCCTTGATGACTTTCACGGGTTTTTGCTTCGACCAGAGCGCGGTGCCGGCGTAGCCCTTCCTGTCCGCCGGATGAAAATGACCGTGACTCTTCTTCGGCCGCAGCATTTCCTCAGGGACGTCTTCGATATTCGCCTTCATTTCCTGCAGGCAAAACACGTCCCAGCCGCGCAGGCGGCGCATCCAGTCGCCGAGGCCTTTGTTATGAGCGGAGCGAATTCCGTTGGCGTTTAGCGTGACGATGCGCATGCGGGTCTTTCAGGAAATGGCCAAAGCGCGAGACAATCGCGGTCGACTTATTTTTCCACGGGCGGCGCAACGAGTGCGCATTTCCCGACTCAAAACATAATCGCCATGTCAAATTCCGATACCTTCCGCCAGGAATTCCTGCGCTTCGCCCTTGAATGCGATGTGCTTCGCTTCGGCGAGTTCAAAACCAAATCCGGTCGCCTGTCGCCCTATTTTTTCAACAGCGGGTTGTTCAACACCGGGGAGTCGTTGTTGCGCCTCGGGCGCTATTACGCGGACGCGGCGATTGCGTCCGGCGTTGCCTTCGACATGACGTTCGGTCCGGCGTACAAAGGCATCCCGCTAGTGTCAGCGCTCGCTATCGGACTTGCCGAAAAAGGTCACAATCTGCCGTATTCGTTCAACCGCAAGGAGGCCAAGGATCACGGCGAAGGCGGGTTGATCGTCGGCGCACCGCTTGCGGGCCGCGTGCTGATTGTCGATGACGTCATCACCGCAGGCACGAGCGTCAAGGAATCCGTCCAGATTATTCGCGCAGCGGGGGCGACGCCAGCGGGCGTGCTCATCATGATTGACCGTATGGAGCGGGGTACTGGCACGCTCTCTGCTGTACAGGATGTGGAAGCGCAGTTTGGTATCCCCGTGATTGCCATTGCTGCGCTTCCGGATGTGCTTGCGCTGGTCAGTGCCACGGCAACACTGGCTGAGCACAAACAAAAGATAGAGGTGTATCGAGAAACGTATGGGGTGGTCGAATAGTCGCTTGCGAAGTATTCAAAGTATGAGTGAGCGACGGCATAAGTCGCTGGCTGTGACCTGCGCGCTCGCAATTGCTGCGGGCATCGCAGGGCACAGTCAGGCGCAGCTCTACAAATGGGTCGACGAAAACGGGAAGGTCCAATACAGCGACACGGTGCCGCCCACCGCGGTTGATCGCGCGCGCAAAGAGCTGCGCTCGGACGGAACAATCAAGCAGGAAACGCAACGTGCGGCGACGGCTGAAGAGCGTCGCCTTGCCGCGATGAAAGCCGTTGAAGACGCCAAGCTGAAAGCCATTCAGGACGAGCGTGACCGCAAGGACAAAGCGCTCTTGTCCACCTACACCGACATCGCGGATTTTGACCGCGTGCGAAATCGGGCGCTCGCGATCATGGACGCCGAATATCAGAGTCTGGCAGAGCGCGAAGTGCTGCTCAAAAAAGCCATCGCTTTGCCTCCCGGCTCGCCGCCGCTCGCGGTACCGGGGCCGCCTGCGCCCCCCCCGAC
Organism: Burkholderiales bacterium; assembly: GCA_043777615.1. Lineage (GTDB taxonomy): Bacteria > Pseudomonadota > Gammaproteobacteria > Burkholderiales > Casimicrobiaceae > Casimicrobium. The sequence goes on from JAYWHV010000330.1 coordinate 4,871, forward strand.
GCCCGCACCAGCCGCCGTTCCGGGTAAACCGGCACCTCCAAAAACAGCGCCGCCCAAGCCAACGGTGATCACGCAGACTGAAGCGCGCGCCGAAATGCCGCGACTCATTGGCGCGATGGAGCAAAAAAAGCGCGATCGCCAGGACATGACGGCGATGTACGCCAAAGAACGCGTGCGGCTTGCTGCGCTGATTGCCGCGAATGATGCGCTGCTTCACGGTGGACAGCCGAAGGCGGTGGCAGCGACACCTGCAGCACCCGCCAAAAAATAGCTCAGACACAAAGAGCTGCAACTGAAACTGGGATCGCCACGGCGACTACATCGAGGTAGCAGCTTTTATACGCAACGCCCATTGATCATGGGCTACAGACGCTTTTCGCCCGTTGTCGACTTATAGCCCTATCGGGCTCTAGCCCCAATTGAGCCGTCGTTATAGGCATAAGCTGATGATCGGTCGCCCTCGCCGCTATCCTTCTTCGCCATGAAGATTGCATTTCACCTCGACCCGCTCGCCAAGTTAAAGGCGTACAAAGACACCTCCGTCGCCATGATGCGCGCCGCGCAGGCTCGCGGCCACGCGCTGTTCGCCATTGAGCCCGGAAATGTGTTCAGTCGCAGCGGCGTTGTGCAGGCCAACGCGCTACAGGTGACGGTCAACAACGACGATGCCGCGTGGTTTGACGCGACAGGCGTTCCGTTGATGCCGCTTTCGGACTTCGACGCCGTCATCGAGCGCAAGGACCCGCCGTTCAACATGGAATACGTCTACCACACGTATCTGTTCGAGCGCGCCTGCGAGCAGGGTGCCCGCGTGTTCAACCGCCCCGGTGCGATCCGCGACAACAACGAAAAGATGGCGATCCTCAAGCACCCAGACATGATCGCGCCGACCGTCGTCACGCGCTCCGGCGAGGTGTTGCGCCAGTTCGTCAATGAGCATAAAGACGCCATTTTCAAACCGCTCGACGGCATGGGCGGTAGTGGCATTTTCCGGGTTCGTGAGAACGATGCAAACCTGGGCGTCATCATTGAAACGCTTACGCTGCTTGGCACGCAAAGCATCATGGCGCAACGTTATTTGCCCGAAATCGTCGACGGCGACAAGCGAATTCTGTTGATTGCCGGCGAAGTCGTGCCCTTCGCCCTCGCCCGAATTCCGATGATCGGCGAAACGCGCGGAAACATGGCGGCCGGTGGGCGTCCGGAAGTACGTCCGTTCAGCGAATCGGACAAACGCATTGCCGAGACGATGGCGAAGCGACTGTGGGCGGAAGGCCTGTTTCTCGTGGGGCTCGACGTGATCGGCGACAAAGTGACCGAGATCAATGTCACCAGCCCGACCGGGTTTGTTGAAATCAAGGCACAGACCGGTTTTGACGTTGCGGATTTGTTTGTGCGCAAATTAGAGTCAGTCGTCGGCACTTAAATCGGGCAATTTGCCGCACCGCAGCAAAATCCCTGCTACCATCTCTGTCACGAAAATGTCACACTGACGCTCCACAGAGGGCGAATCGTGTGGGTGGCCTAAGAGTACGAGGGTTAGGGATTTCATCTTGATCGGCATTCTCATCATTGCGCACGGCAATTTCGGCGATTCACTGATTCAGTGCATGACCCACGTGCTCGGCAAAAAGCCGGAAGGCATAGCCGCCATTCAGGTCGCTGGCACGGACTCGCCGCGCGAACTCATGCCCTCGGCTCAGCGCATGGTCAGCGCCCTTGACGACGGCAGCGGCGTTCTCATCATCACCGATATCTTCGGCTCCAGCCCCGCCAATCTCGCCTGTAAGCTGCTCGTCCCCGGCCACGTCGAAGCCGTTGCGGGCGCCAATGTGCCGATGCTCGTGCGCGCCATCACGTACCGCACACGCAGCATGGACGTGCTGCTCAAGCGCGTAGTATCCGGCGGCTGCGAAGGCGTATTTCATATCGAAGCTGACCCCATCCTCGGCCCACAGGTTGCACACTCCGCAGCCAACGAAGGCGCCCCGGTTTTGAACCGACACTGATTGCCCTGATATAACAACGGGATGCAAAAGCGCGACATCGAAATCGTCAACAAGCTGGGCCTGCATGCCAGAGCCTCAGCCAAACTTACTCAAACCGCCACCCGCTTCAAATGCGAAGTCAACCTTGAGCGCAACGGTCGCCGGGTAAACGCCAAAAGCATCATGGGCGTCATGATGCTGGCCGCCGGAAAAGGCACCACGATTCAGATGGAAACCGAAGGCGAAGACGAGGCGGAAGCCATGGTCGCCCTGGTCGCGCTGATTGAGGACAAGTTCGGCGAAGGGGAATAGGACGCCCGCGGGCGTTTGCCGAAGCGCTCACGGAACGCGCGGGCAGGCGTAGCCCGCAGCGACAACGATTACCGAAAGTACAGCGAGCGCGACATTCACACGCTGCGCTTCATCAAACGCGCCTGCGGCCTCGGTTTTTCATTGACCGAAAGTGCGGAGCTTGTGAGCCTGTGGCCTAACCGCCGCCGCGCGAGCGCCAGCGTCGAGCGCATCGCCAAGCCCACGCCGACGACCTGCCCCGACGCATCGGCGAGATGCAGGCGATGCAGCAGGCATTGACGAATTTGATTCACTGCTATCGCGGCGATCAGCGGTCGGAGCACCCGATTGCCCCGATGTTGGGGGATTTGGAGGGATAAGTCACTGGGGAGGATTGATGACACCCCGTTCAACTGCTGTTGCTTTCGGTTGTGGCAAGAGTCGGAATCGCGAGCGTTCCGACTTACGCGCGCTAGTCTTGCAGGGCAACACCATCGAACTCGACCGCTACCGAAACCTTATTTTCGGGCAGGTTCAGTGCGGTGGCGACGTCGGTCACCAACTTATGGACTACGCTCTTCAGCGCGCCGTTCATCAACTTATTGACGTTCGTGGAATGCATCACGCCCAGCCCCTCGTTCTCTCGGTCATTCTGACTGTAGTTTTGGTCGATCAAAGCTCGAGCCGCTCCAACGCGCTTCATCTTCAAATTGAGGCTCACACCGCGCCGGCTAGTAACAGTCACCAAGCCTGTTTCATTTACAAATTCAAACACAACGAGATCGCCACCTAAAACGTAATCAACTTTTGCTGCAGTTCCCGCAGCGTCATACTTTGCGATATCCGCCGACCCCAGGACCATCTCAATCGGAGTGATCGATGCTCCAAGTCGACGAAATTCGTCGCTAATCGCGGAACGCACAATCAAGTCGGATGGTGTGTACTCCTTGCCTGCAAAACTCAAACCAAACTTCCACGACCCCGCCTGCGCTACAAAGCTCTTGCTCTTTTCGTCACCTGGGTTCACCCATGAGCGCTTGTCTTCGAGCCTTGCAACACCTATCTTTGCCGACGCAGCAGTTGCGGTTGAACTGACAGGCTGATAACTAGGCGAATACTGGCTCTCCAGCGATCTAGTACAGCCCGCCAGAGCAGTTGCAAGTACAACAACAAATAAAGCAACGATACGATTCATGAATACCCTTTTTTAACACCTAAAAATAATCCCGAGGCGTCCTGTGCGAGACGGATGCGCAGGACTGCAGCACGATCATTGAGTATAGGAGGCTAAGTGAAGGTATCGTCACTTTTTCTTAACCGGCGGCAAGTCCGTACAAACACCTTCCCAAACCTCCGCCGCCATCCCCACACTTTCACCCAACGTTGGATGCGGATGAATAGTCTTTGCGATGTCGATGCCGTCTGCGCCCATTTCTACGGCAAGACACACCTCGCCAATCAAGTCGCCCGCATGGGTGCCGACGATGCCGCCGCCGATGATGCGATGGGTTTCTTCGTCGAAGATTAGCTTGGTGAAGCCTTCATCGCGACCGTTGGCAATCGCACGACCGCTTGCGGCCCACGGGAATTTGCCGACGCTGTACTTGATGCCCTGCGCCTTGCATTCGTCTTCGGTCTTGCCTGCCCAGGCGACTTCGGGATCGGTGTAGGCGACGCTCGGGATTTGTCGTGCGTCGAAGTACGCCTTTTCGCCGTGTGCGGCTTCGGCCGCGACGTGGCCTTCGTGCACGGCCTTGTGCGCGAGCATCGGGTTGCCGACGATATCGCCGATGGCAAAGATGTGCGGCACGTTGGTGCGCATCTGTTTGTCAACACTGATAAAGCCGCGATCCGTAACCGCGACGCCCGCTGCTTCGGCGTTGATTTTTTTGCCGTTCGGCGAGCGGCCGACCGCGACGAGCACGAGGTCGTAGCGCTGCGTTTCTTTCGGTGCTCTCTCGCCTTCGAAGCTCACGTAAATGCCGTCTTTCTTCGCTTCCGCGCCTACGGTTTTCGTCTTCAGCATCATGTTGTCGAAGCGCGGTGCGTTGACTTTTTCCCAGACCTTGACGAGGTCTTTGTCAGCTCCGGCCATGACGCCGTCCATCATCTCGACCACATCGATGCGTGCGCCGAGCGACGAGTAGACGGTCGCCATTTCAAGGCCAATGATGCCGCCGCCGATGACCAGCATGCGCTCTGGCTTGACGTCGAGCAACAGTGCGCCGGTGGAGTCCACCACGCGCGGGTCTTCCGGCATGAAAGGCAGCTTCACGGATTGCGACCCTGCAGCGATGATGCAATTCTGGAACTTGACGACTTTTTTCTCGCCAGTCATGTCCCAGGACAGGCCGTTGGTGACTTCAACTTCGATGTGATTCGCGTCGAGGAATTTGCCGACGCCGCGAACAACGTCAACCTTGCGCGCCTTGGCCATGCCCGTGAGGCCGCCCGTGAGTTTTTTCACGACGCCATTTTTGAAGTCGCGCAGCTTGTCAATCTCAACCACGGGCTCGCCGTACGAGATGCCGTGCTTGGCGAGCAACTTCACTTCGTCCATGATCGACGCGGTGTGAAGCAGCGCTTTTGACGGAATGCAGCCGACGTTGAGGCAGACGCCGCCAAGGGTTGAATAGCGTTCGATGAGCACGGTTTTCATGCCGAGATCGGCCGCGCGGAATGCCGCGCTGTAGCCGCCGGGGCCTGCACCGAGGACAACCATTTCGCATTCGATGTCGGCTTTGCCGGTGTAGGCGCCTGCGGCAACGGCTCCCGCCGCCGGTGCGGAGGCGGGAGCCGGCGCAGCGGCCACAGCGGGAGCAGCTGCTGGAACAGGCGCGGGGGCCGGTACAGCAGCTCCAGTACTCGCTTCAATCACAGCCACTACCGTGCCCATGCTCACCTTGTCGCCCAGCTTGACGCGAATCTCTTTCACCACACCCGCCGCATCGGCGGGCACTTCCATCGTGGCCTTGTCTGATTCGAGCGTGACGAGCGATTGCTCTTTCGCCACGGTGTCGCCCACTTTCACCAATACTTCGATGACCGGAATGTCCTTGTAGTCCCCGATGTCGGGTACCTTGAGCTCGACCGTACTCATAGCGCGATCCTGCGGAAGTCGGCCATGAGCTGCCCGAAGTAGACGTTAAAGCGCGCCGCCTCGGCACCATCAATCACGCGGTGATCCCAAGAGAGCGAAAGCGGCAGCATCAGGCGCGGTTCGAATTCCTTGCCGTTCCACTTTGGCGCAATTTCGCTCTTGCACACGCCCATGATTGCAACTTCGGGCGCGTTGATGATCGGCGTGAAATAGCGCCCACCAATACCGCCCAGCGAGCTGATCGAGAAGCAGCCGCCCTGCATCTGGTCAGGCTTCAATTTTCCCTCGCGCGCGAGGCCGGCGAGTTCGCCCATCTCTTTGGCGATGTGCACGATGCCCTTTTGGTCGGCGTTCTTGATGACAGGCACCATGAGGCCGTTCGGAGTGTCAGCGGCAAAACCGATGTTGAAGTAGCTCTTCATGATCAGGTTGTCGCCGTCAAGGCTTGAGTTGAAATTCGGGAACTTCTTCAAGCAGGCGACCGACGCTTTAATCATGAACGCCAACATGCTCACCTTCACGCCGCTCTTTTCGTTTTCCTTGTTCAACTGAACGCGAAAGGCTTCGAGATCGGTGATGTCGCAGTCGTCATGGTTGGTGACATGCGGAATCATCACCCAGTTTCGATGCAGATTCGCGCCAGAAATCTTCTTGATGCGTGAGAGCGGCTTGGCCTCTACCGCGCCGAACTTGCTGAAGTCGACCTTTGGCCATGGCAGCAGACCGAGCGCAGCGCCGGAATCGCCACTGCTTGCAGAGGCAACTGCTGGTGGTGCGGACATCACGCCTTTGACGAAGCCTTGCACGTCTTCAAGCAGCACGCGGTTTTTTGGGCCGGTGGCCTTGACGCGACCCAGATCAACGCCGAGTTCGCGCGCGAACTTGCGGATAGACGGCGAGGCGTGAGCTTTGCTGAAGCTTGCTTCGTCGATTGCGCCGGTGGCAGCCGCTGGTTTGGAGGGCGCGGCAACAGGTGCGGCGGCGGCAGCTGCTGCCGGGGCAGCCGCTGCAGGTGTGGGCGATGGCGCAGCTACAGGTGCAGGTGCAGGCGCAACAGCCGCACCTGCCGCAGAGACGACCACGACTACAGCACCTTCAGAAACCTTGTCACCCAGCTTGACCTTGATTTCCTTGACAACACCAGCGACGGTCGATGGCACTTCCATCGTCGCCTTGTCGGATTCGAGCGTAACAAGCGACTGCTCGACCTTCACCGTATCGCCAACTTTGACGAGGATTTCGATCACCGGAATATCCGCGAAGTCACCAATGTCCGGAACCTTCACATCGACGTCGCCACCGCCCGCCGCAGGCGCAGCAGCCGCTGCTGTTGCAGGGGCAGGAGCCGCCACCTGTGCGGGCGCGGAAGCTGCGACTGGCGCGGGCGCAGCAGCAGGCGCCGGAGCCGCAGCCGAAGCCCCAACCTCAATCACCGCCACGACAGTGCCCATACTGCATTTGTCGCCGAACTTGACGCGCAGTTCCTTGATCACGCCTGCCACATCGGCGGGCACTTCCATCGTCGCCTTGTCGGATTCGAGGGTGACAATGGATTGTTCTTTGGCGACGGTGTCGCCCACTTTCACCAGAATTTCGATGACTGGAATATCGGTGAAGTCGCCGATGTCCGGTACTTTGAGTTCTTGAGTTGCCATGATGAGTCCCCCTCCTTACACCGTCGTTGGATTGGGTTTGTTCGGGTCGATGCCGTACTTTTTTATCGCCTCAGCAAGCACCTTGCGCTCAATCACGCCGTCATCTGCCAGCGCGGTGAGCGCAGCAAGCGTGACGTAAAAGCGGTTCACTTCAAAGAAGCGGCGCAGGTTTTCGCGGCTGTCCGAACGACCGAAGCCGTCGGTGCCTAGCACCTTGAATGTTTTCTTGATGTACGGACGCACGCTGTCAGCGTAGATGCGCATGTAGTCGGTCGCGGCAATCACCGGGCCTGCTTTTGAATTGACGCAGGCGGCGACGTGCGGCACGCGTGGCTCGTCCATCGGGTGCAGCAGGTTCCAGCGTTCGCAATCAATGCCGTCACGACGCAGTTCGTTGAAGCTTGGCGCGCTCCAAATATCAGATTCGACGCCCCAGTCCTCGCGCAGCAAATCAGCCGCTGCAATTACTTCACGGAAGATGGTGCCGGAGCCCGTGAGCTGTACGCGCATGCTCTTCTTCTTGTCCTTACCGCCCTCTTTGAACAGGTACATCCCTTTGATGATGTTGGCGCCATCAGACCCGGCACCCGCCGGCATGTCCGGGTGGGCGTAGTTTTCGTTCATCACGGTCAGGTAGTAGTACTCATCCTTTTGATCGGTGAGCATGCCCTTCACGGCGTGTTGCGTAATCACTGCGACTTCGTACTGGAACGTCGGGTCGTACGTGCGCACGTTCGGGATCGCGCTGAACCACACATGCGAGTGGCCGTCTTCGTGTTGCAGGCCTTCGCCATTGAGCGTGGTGCGCCCAGCAGTGCCGCCAACCAGCAGGCCGCGCGCGCGCATGTCGCCCGCCGCCCAGCAGAGATCGCCAATGCGCTGCACGCCAAACATCGAATAAAAAATGTAGACGGGCAACATCGGCACATTGCTGTTGCTGTAGCTCGTCGCAGCTGCAATCCAGTCGGCCATGCCGCCGGCTTCGTTGATGCCTTCCTGCAGAATCTGGCCGTCTTTTGCCTCTTTGTAGAACATCAACTGATCGGCGTCGACCGGCGCGTAGTTCTGGCCCTGCTGGTTCCAGATGCCGAGCTGGCGGAACATACCTTCCATGCCAAAGGTGCGCGATTCGTCAGGCACGATCGGCACCACATTGCGGCCAATCGATTTGTCTTTGACCAGCGTGTTCAGAATTCGCACAAAGGCCATCGTGGTCGAGATTTCACGCTCGCCAGAGCCCTTGAGTTGTGCCTCAAACGCGGACAGTTCCGGCGTCGGCAGCGACACGCTCTTCATGCGGCGTTGCGGCAGATAACCACCGAGCGCGGCGCGGCGTTCGCGCATGTATTTGCCCTCCGGCGAATCGGCGGCGGGCTTGAAGTACGGGTAGTTCGCGAGGTCTTCGTCCTTGACTGGAATGCCAAAACGATCGCGCATTTGCTTGAGCGATTCAAGGTCCATCTTCTTCGCCTGATGCGCGATGTTGAGGCCCTCGCCGCTGTGGCCCATGCCGTAGCCCTTCACCGTTTTGGCGAGGATCACGGTTGGCTGGCCCTTGTGCTTGACCGCACTGTCGTAGGCCGCGTAAATCTTGTGCGGATCATGGCCGCCACGGTTCAAACGCCAAACGTCCTCATCGGACATGTTGGCAACCATTTCGCGTAACTGCGGATATTTGCCGAAGAAGTTTTCGCGAACATATGCGCCGTCGCGCGCCTTCATGACCTGATATTCGCCGTCGACCACTTCTTCCATGCGCTTGACGAGCATGCCGTCTTTGTCGCGCGCCAACAGTTGATCCCAATAGCCGCCCCAGATGAGCTTCAGCACATTCCAGCCGGAGCCGCGGAAGTCACCTTCGAGTTCCTGAATGATTTTGCCGTTGCCGCGTACCGGGCCATCGAGGCGCTGCAGGTTGCAGTTGATGACGAACACCAGGTTGTCGAGCTTTTCGCGGCCCGCCATGCTGATTGCACCGAGCGATTCCGGCTCGTCCATTTCGCCGTCGCCGCAGAACACCCAGACCTTGCGGCCTTCGGTGTTGGCGAGGCCGCGTGCATGCAGATATTTGAGGAAGCGCGCCTGATAAATACCCATGAGCGGTCCGAGGCCCATCGACACCGTCGGCAACTGCCAGAAGTCCGGCATCAACCACGGATGCGGGTAGCTCGAAATGCCTTTGCCGTCGACTTCCTGACGGAAGTTGTCCATCTGATCCTGCGTCAGACGGTCGAGCATGAAGGCGCGCGCGTACACGCCCGGCGCGCTGTGCCCCTGCACGTACACAAGATCGCCACCGTGATTGGCCGACGGCGCATGCCAGAAGTGATTGAAGCCAACGTCGTACAGCGTCGCGGCCGAAGCAAACGACGAAATATGCCCGCCGAGCTCGAGATCTTTTTTGCCACCGCGCAACACCATCATCGCGGCGTTCCAGCGCACATAGCTGCGCAGCTTGTGCTCCATCTCGTGATCCCCAGGGCTCTTGGCCTCAAGGTGCGACGGGATGGTGTTCAGGTACGCGGTGTTCGGCGTGAATGGCGCGTGGCCGCCGGTGCGGCGGGCTTTGTCGAAGAGTGCCTCCAGCAGGTAATGCGCACGCTCGTAGCCTTCGTTGGCGATGACGCTGTCGAGCGAATCCAGCCAGTCGCTGGTTTCTTTGGGGTCCAAATCGCCCGGGATTTCAGGGTTCTGCATGTCACTCCTCCTTACAATTTTCAAGTGCCGCACACGTGCAACGGCACACAAGCGCGACGCCTCTCGTCATTGTCGCGCTGCTGCATTGCACAATAAAAAAGGTGCGTTAATCGCACGTCGTTACTGCCGTCAATAAGACGATTGTAACGAATATTCCACAATACGGAATAGCTTTCCATAAAGTATCCTTGTATTTTTCCAGGTGATCAGCTTTTTAGAAAAACCTATATTTAGCGTGGGCTTGCTATCACTTTAATCACAAGTCGACTTTTCAAATTTTTCGAAGCTACTTCGGAGGCTATCGACGTTTATTGATAAAAGCTATAAGCCGCACATGGCGCGTCTGGATGTCAGGAAGTGCCATTTTTCGCCGGCAAGGCGCGGGGTTATCATCTGAATTGCTTTGTTTATGCAATCGTCATGTCACCAATGCAACATTCATTTATTCACAGCCATGAACCTCGGGCCTGGGTGTCTCCCCGCTCTGCGAAAGAGGCATGCTCGTTGATCGTGCTGATCGCGTTTTCGCTTTTATTGAGCGGTTGCGGCGGATCGTCCGAGACTGTGACCGAGCCACCCGTTGTCGTTGCGCCGCGCGCGTGGAGCGCTCCGACGGCGGCGCCAACCGCATTCCAGAGCGGAAATGTCACGGCCACCCCGGATGCGTGCGGTGGCATCACGCTCATCGGAATTCACGAAAACATCTGGAAACGACAGCGGTTCTCGCCGACATCAGGCTGGGAGCCCAGTGCACAGCCGCTGTTCGGGCCTCAAGTAACCGTCGCCGACGAGGTGCAGATTCTCGACTCGCTCACGATTCCCACCGTATTTTTCAAACTCGAAGGGCGCTGGCATCAACACGCTTACCGCTGCGAAAGAAACGAATGGTGGGGCACAAACCCGCTACCCGTTCAATTTTTTGCAAATACCGAACCGCAGGCGGCAGCGATACCGATACCAACGCACTTCAGTCGCACGTTTGATGACCAGATTCTTGCTGCGTCTCTTTTGCCAGACCGCAGTGCGATCACATTGCAGCAGCTCTCGACCACCATTTGGGATCAATCAGTCGTCTCCGCGATTCGTATCGTCCCACTTGATCCAAGCATGACCACTTCGTTGTCGACGACGATGGCGAAAGTCAGCGTCGCCCGAACGGCAGACGGGGACGCGGCGACGATCGGAATGATTAATGGACAGATTGTTGCGTTTCGAGCATTGCAGAGCGCGACGTTTGCCAGACTGTCGGAGCCAGAGCTCTGCTTTGGGCACCCAGGAGCATGTTCGATCTCTTTGCGAAGCTTCGCGCTTCCTACAGTCGAGGCCGATGGCACGGCCAGCGTCATACAAAACGGCTCACTGGCGAATTTTCAACAACCCGATTGGTTCCGCTACCGCGCCGACGGTTTGCGCCTGATCGCTGCGCTCCCCTCACTGTACGTTTCACCCGATTCAACCACGCGTGCACTGCGCCCCGACGGCGTGGCCGTATGGCTCGCATCGGATGCGCGCCTGGGCGCGCTGAGAATCGTTGAAAACGGCGTCACAGCGACGTGGACCGGAACGTCGGAAGGCGAGGCCATTGCCTTTGGCGATGCATCGCTCAATCGGTTCTCTGCACCTGATGGCAACAGTCTCGCCGCGCTGCGTTTGGGCTATCAGACCACCAGCCAGCAACCCCGACTCTCCATCAGTCGCCGGATCGGGGCCGCAAGCTGGGCGAGAGACTTCACTGTCGATCTCAGCGCTCTGTTTGCGCGCTATTCGAACTCCAATCCCGCCAACCCCAACTCGGTTGGAGCCAGTGTCGTGGCCTTTCGCGAAATGTCCAATCGCACGTGGGTCGTGGGAGCACTGACAATTACTGATGCAGCAGGTGGTACCGCGTATCAGCCGTTCCTGTTGTGGCGATAGGTAGCGCCCGGCGGCGACGGTGCGCTTCTACAATGTGGGCCTCTTTGTCGTGGATTGCCCATCAATGAAAATTTTTTCTGGTCGCCGTTCTTTTGTGATCGCTGGCGTTGTGACGCTGGCTTGCCTCGGGGCTGCGAACGCGCAAGCGCAGGCGTACCCAACGAAACCGATCAAATTTCTGGTGCCCTTCCCGGCGGGTAGCGCAACCGACGTCGTCGCTCGCCAGCTCGCCGATGCAATGGGCAAAGAGCTGGGCCAATCCATCGTCGTGGACAACAAGGCAGGCGCACAGGGCACGATTGGCGCGAGCGAGGTCAGGAATGCCCCGGCCGATGGTTACACGATCATGGTGACCACCAGCACAACCCAAGCCGCCGTCGTCAGCCTGTTGAAAAAAGTGCCGTACGACCCGGCAAAGGATTTCACGCCGATCGGCAAGATTGCCACGACACCGTTCGTGCTCATCACCAACGACAAAGTTCCGGCAACTGACCTGAAGAGCTTTATTGCGTATGTCAAAGCGAACCCGGGCAAGGTCCGCTTCGGCCAGGGCTCATCGGGCTCGTGGGTGTCCGGCTCGCTGTTCGCGTCCATGATTCAGGGCGACATGCAGATGATTCCGTACAAGGGCATTCCGCCCGCAATCACCGACATGCTTGGCGGCTCCATCGAGGTCGTGTTTGCCGATCTCGGCAATGCACAGGCACAAATCAAGGGCGGCAAGGTCAAGGCGTTCGGCGTCACGAGCCTCAAGCGCTCCGCCGCTTTGCCTGATCTGCCGGCGATCACCGAGCAGGTTCCGGGATACGAATTGGTGCCGTGGTTCGCGCTGGTCGGCCCCGCCAGCATGCCGAAGGAAGTTACCGCGAAACTCTCGACAGCACTTTTGAAGGTACTCGCGCTGCCGGAGGTCAAACAAAAATTGAATGCTGGCGGTTTTGATCTTGATCCCTCGGACGCAGCAGGGCTCGCCCGACTGATCGAATCGGAAGTCAAACGATGGGCACAACTCACCAAGACCGCGAAAATCGAAGCGGAATGAACGCAAGTTGGGGGCGATGAATGCAGCGCCACCAGCGGCGTCGGGCGCAAACGAAACGCTTAATGCTCGCGGATAGGGAAACTTTTCTCTCAAGCAGAGTCTGATAAGGACTGGACGCATTTTTTCGCGACCATCGCTACTAACTTCTGGAGAGAATATGCATAAAAATCAACAACCCCAATCGCGCCAACGTTCGGTTTCCCGCGCAATCATTTCGCTGGTCGCAGCAGGTGCTGCGCTGGCAACAATGAGCACCGTGAACGCACAGTCGTTCACTCCCTATGCCTACATCGGCGGCGCTTATGGTGTGACCAATGCACAGGGCAACTTTAATGGACAGGTGTTCAGCGCGGGGCAAAGCCTCACCGGCGGAGACAGCATTTCCAACATCCGCAGCGATCGCAGCGACAACGGCGGAAAGTTTCTCGCGGGTTATCAGTTTCATCGCAACCTTGCGGCTGAACTGAGTTACGTCGATTTCGGCAAGTTCAACGGTGCGTACCAGTTCTCCGGACCCAACAGTTTTACCCGCCAATATATTGCCAACTGGCGCGCTGACGGAATTGCACTGGACCTGGTCGCGAGCGCAGTAGTCATGCCCAGGCTGACCGTTTCGGGCCGAGTCGGCGTCATGCGCAGCTCGTTGAAATATAGCCACGACACTGTGCCCAGCGGTCTCGACCCGTTTAATGCGCCAACCGATCATCAAACACGCCCGCATTTCGGCGTTGGACTTGGCTACGACATCACGCCAGCAATTGGCGCGCAACTTGGCTGGGAACGCACAACTGGGCTCGGTCGCAACTTCAGTTTCAGTAACGCCGACCCCGATCGCTCGAACGGCAAGCTCAATTACGATCTCGTAGCACTCGGCTTGACCTATCGCTTCCGCTAGCGTGGTGTGTCGGAGTTGATCGATTAGAGCAGGTTCGGTCTGGCGATTTACGCGTTACCATTAACCCGTGAACGCAATGACTGAACCTCTCTCGCCGTCTGTCCCCCGCAGCAAAATCTCGTTTGTGCTGCATGGGGTCGCGGCAGCGCCAGGCATTGCCATTGCTCGAGCACAACTTGTCTCGCACGCGACGCTCGAAGTCGCGCATTACGATATCGCGCCCGAGCAGGTTGAGGCTGAACTAATCCGCTTCGACACTGCGCTGGCGACGGTACGAGAGCAGTTCGAGGCGTTGCACGAGCGCATGAAGGGTGATGACGCCCCCGCTGAATTCGGCGCGTTTCTTGACGTGCACTGGATGATCCTCACCGATACGCACATCGCCAAAGATCCCAAAATCGCGATTGCCGAATTGCGCTGCAACGCCGAATGGGCGGTGACGCAAAAGATGAACGAGCTGGTAGAACAATTCCAGCAGTTTGAAGATCCTTACCTGCGTGAACGTTCGAACGACGTCGTGCAGGTCGTTGAACGTATTGTGAAAGCGCTCATGGGCAAGCCCAGTGAGCTGCCGCTCTTAAACCCCAGCCATTCCACCGCCCTGGTTGCGCACGACTTGTCGCCCGCCGACGCGATTCATTTCAAGGAGTCGGCATTCGCCGCCTTCGTCACCGACGTAGGCGGTGCGACGTCGCACACAGCCATCGTTGCCCGGTCGCTCGGCATTCCTGCTGTCGTCGCACTGCACAACGCGCGCGGCCTGCTGCGTGAATCTGAGCTTTTGATTGTTGACGGTGACAACGGTCTGGTCATCGTCAACCCCGATCAGCATGTACTCGCCGAATACGAGCACAAGCAGAGCAGCCAGCTACTCGAACGGAAAAAACTCAAGCGCCTCGTCAGTACGCGCGCGGTCACGCTCGATGGAACGGCCATTGATCTCAACGCCAATATTGAGCTGCCGAGCGATATACCTGCGTGTATTGAAAACGGTGCTGATGGCGTTGGTCTGTTCCGATCAGAATTCCTTTTCTTGCACCGCGACGATTTACCGACTGAGGATGAGCAATTCGAGTCGTATCGGGCTGTCGTTGAAGGATTGCAGGGTCGGCCCGTCACGATCCGTACGTTTGACCTTGGTGCTGACAAGCGCATGCCGGGCCTCGGTGATCGCGCTAGCGACAATCCTGCTCTCGGACTTCGCGCGATTCGCCTCTGCCTCGCCGAACCAAAACTTTTCATGACGCAACTGCGCGCCATCCTGCGCGCCAGTGCGTACGGGAGGCTGCGCATCCTGATCCCCATGATCGCCAATGCGCATGAAATTACGCAAACGCTCGCGTTCATTGCGCGCGCCAAGGCGGAGCTTGTCACGCTCGGAATTCCCTTCGACAACGACGTGCCGGTGGGCGGCATGATCGAGATTCCAGCATCTGTGTTGTCTTTGGGTTACTTCGCGGAGCGCCTTGATTTCCTCTCGATTGGAACGAACGATTTAATCCAGTACACGCTGGCCATTGATCGCACCGACGACGCGGTGGCGCACATGTACGACCCGCTGCATCCAGCGGTATTGAAGCTCATCGCACAGGCGATTCGCACCGCGAACAAGTCGCAAACACCGATTGCCGTGTGCGGCGAAATGGCAGGCGAGCTGCGCCTCACGCGTCTGTTGCTGGGGTTCGGATTGCGCAACTTCTCGATGCATCCGGCGCAGTTGCTGACGATCAAGCAGCGCGTATTGACGTCGAGCCTTGTTGATTGTGAAGCGGTGGCAAACCGCATTTTGCGAACCGATGATCCGGACAAAATTTCGGCAGCATTGATGCGACTCAACGCGCTGTGAGCGGGGAAAATTCGTCGACCTCGACGGCAAATAGTAGACTTTTCAACAGCCATTCCGGGCGCGAGTTGTCTATTTGTCCGATTTGGTTATCATTAGGCATCGCCGATTTGAAAGAAACAGCTTGCGGGCGAGATTGCAGCATCACCTGTGATCGAAATTGCTAAAGCGACGTCAGAGCAGACTCCTCTATTCGTCTCACGACAAGCCCGCAAGCCCACCTCACGGTATTTGGTTTCCGGGCTTTTTTGTTGCTGATGATTTATGGAAATTGCTACTGATTCGGTTGGCTTCGTTACGCCACGGAAAATTGCGTTCGAAACGCCAATGACGTTTGCCTCGGGAGCGTCGCTCCCCAGGTTTGACCTGATGGTGGAAACGTACGGCCAACTGAATGCCACGCGTAGCAATGCCGTGCTGGTTTGCCATGCCCTGTCGGGCCATCATCATGTCGCCGGGTTTTACAAAAACGCGCCCGACCCCGGGAAATCTGAAGGCTGGTGGGAGAACCTGATCGGTCCGGGACGCCCGCTCGATACGCACAAGTTCTTCATCATCGGCGTGAACAATCTGGGCGGCTGTCATGGCTCAACCGGTCCAGGAACCAACAATCCGGCGACAAACCGACCGTTCGGAAGTGAATTTCCCATTGTCACGGTGCCCGATTGGGTGCGCACTCAAGTGCAACTTGCCGATCACTTCGGCATCGAATCCTTCGCCGCGATTCTCGGCGGCTCGCTCGGCGGCATGCAGGCGATGCAGTGGGCGATCGATTTTCCGGAACGTGTTCGCAACGTGCTGGCCATCGCTGCCGCGCCGAGACTGTCGGCGGAAAATATCGGCTTTAACGAAGTCGCACGACAGGCCATCCGCACTGATCCTGATTTTCACGAAGGCAATTTTTACGCGCATGGCGTGGTGCCAAAACGCGGGCTGCGGCTGTCGCGCATGCTCGGGCATCTCACCTATCTGTCCGACGATTTGATGGGTGAAAAGTTTGGTCGCGTATTGAAAGGCGAGGATTATCAGTTCGGCTTCGATGCCGAATTTGAGGTTGAGAGCTATCTTCGCTATCAGGGCGACAAATTCGCCGGATACTTCGACGCCAACACATACTTGCTGATGACGCGGGCGCTCGATTACTTCGATCCGGCGCGCGCTTTTGAAGGTGATCTGGCCGCCGCCTTTGCCAAAAGCAAGGCCAAGTTTTTCATCGCTGCATTCACCAGCGACTGGCGCTTTTCCCCTGCGCGTTCCAAGGAAATTGTGCGTGCGTTGCTCGCCAACAAGCATGATGTGAGGTTTGCCGAAATCGAATCGGTCGAGGGCCACGATTCGTTTCTGATGCCGATCCCGCAGTATCACGCGCTTCTGCGTTCAATTTTCGAGGGCATCAAGGTATGAGCGCCACCTATGTCCGTCCCGATTTTGATGTCGTCACCAATTGGGTGCCGCAAGGGGCGTCTGTGCTGGATTTGGGCTGCGGCGACGGCGAGTTGCTGGCGCGGCTACAACGTGAGCGCGGCAGCGTGGGTTACGGCGTTGAGATCGAAGACAGCGCTGTGCTCGCATGCGTCAATCGTGGCCTCAATGTGCTGCAAGGCAACATCGAGAGCGGACTCAATCTGTTCGACGATGGCGCGTTTGACGTGGTGATTTTGTCGCAGACGTTGCAGGCGACGCGACACACAGAAGCCTTGGTGAAAGAAGTTTTGCGCGTCGGTAAAAGCGCGATTGTGACGCTGCCGAATTTCGGACATTGGTCGGTGCGCTGGCAGCTCGGGGTCGGTGGTCGCATGCCCGTATCGAAACGATTGCCCTATCAGTGGTACGACACGCCCAACGTGCACTTTTCGACGATCAAGGACTTCGATGTATTTTGCGCCGACAAGGGCATCACCGTCGAGCGCCGTGCTGCGCTGGCGGGAGGTCGCGCAATTACGTTTTTGCCAAACGTGCGCGGTGAGACGGCGGTGTTTCAGATTCGGCGATAACCCGATAATGGCCATTTGACGAACCTGAAAACGTCAATCATCATTAGCGCTCACCCAAATCTGCAGATCTGGTTGGATCCGAGTGATTTGAACAATTTCGGGGGATCCATTGAATCGAATCGTATCGCTGATTTTCAGCCTCGTATTTGCCACGATGTGTTTCGGCAACGAATTGCCGGGGCGATCATGGCTTTCGCCTGTACCCGATACTTTGAAACGACAGGCACTGAGGCCTGGCCAAAGCGAAGTAGCGCTTGACCTGAAAGTGCTTTTTGATCACGCTCATGGCGAAACACGCATTGTTACTCTCACGCCCGAACGCAAGCTCGCGATCACGGGCCTTCGTCGGCTCGAGGGTGCGGACGGTGCATGGACATGGGTTGGCATACATCGGGAAGGCGCAGCCGAGCACCATGTTTTTGTCACCGCGAAGGACGGCTACGTGTACGGCACCATCTCTGCGTCCGACACCGTTTATGAAATCGTTGGCGAAGCCAAATCCGGCGCTGTCCGCCTGCTCGACCAGAGGGCGGCGGGGCACACGGTGGCCCCGCCCAGTGCGAATGACTTTATTGTGCCGCCTCGACCTCTTCTGACACCGTCCGACAACGTGGACGACGAGAACAAGGCCAGCGACATCGTTACGTTCGCAACACCCGCCCCCCAAAGCGTGATCGATCTGCTTGTCGTCTACACCGATGGCATGGTCACGCGATTTGGCAGCGTGAGTGGTGTTCTTGCCCGCATCAACAATCTTGTGGCGCAAGCGAACACGGCTTACCTGAACAGCGACGTGGGCATCACACTGCGCCTGGTCGCCACGCTTCAAACCTCGTATTCCGAGACGACCAGCGATCAGGTGGCGCTCAACGACATCATCCCTTCGATCCCCGCGTTCGGTCGTGTTGTCGTAACGCCGCCGGCGCTTCAGGGCGTCGCGCCGCTGCGCGATTCGAGCCTTGCTGATCTGGTGATGCTCGTTCGCCCGTTCCGACGAAATGCGCATGCAGCCTGCGGGATGGCAGCGCGCAATGGCGCGGTGGGTTTCGACATGGCGGCGTACGAGGGATGGGCGTACGGGGTGTTTAGCGAAGGGCTTGACCTGGAGGCGGGGAATGGCACCTGCCCCGACACTGCGTTCTCGCACGAGTTGGGCCACATCATGGGGATGGATCATGACCGCCCCAATGCCGCTTCGACGCCGCCGGTGTCGTATGGTTTCGGCTTTGGCTACGGCTATAACGCTCCGACATGCCCCGCTGGATATTGCGGAATGCCCACGCACGGCGACATCATGTCAATCGCTTACGTCAATCGCCTGCTGCCGTGTTACTCGCATCCCGGAATCAAAATTTCCGCCGATGGTCTTTCCTGCGGCCTCAATGTTGGAAACGGCACCGTGGCGGGAGTGGCGCCCGATACTGCGGAGGAGGCCTGCATCGGTAGCGCGACCGGGTGTGGTGCTGCTGCGGCGTCCTGCACGTCAAACACCAACTGCGCCTTCAGCGCGCGGGCTCTTAACTATGTCCGCGTGCGCGTGTCACGCTGGCGCGATGCGGCGGTCACTGGCAACATTACTCAGGGCGTCAACGCGGTTCCCGGCCCGACGCTTTGCACGTCCGACCCGAACATTCTTTGCACCGTCACTGGCAACACGTACCGCTGCAGCGGACCCGCAGGCTGGACAGGCTCAATTCATCCGCGCGCTGCGAGCTATCGTATTCCGGCGGTCGTCGTGCCGTCGGCATTGGGATCGACGATCACCCGCAATATCAGCGCGCAGCTCGACAGCGCCTACCCCGGCTGTAATCTCGATGTCGATGGCAATGGTCTGATCGAGGCCGCAACGGACGGCACGGCAATGCTCAGACGCATGCTCGGTTTCGGTGCGGGCGGCTACGGATCGCTGTCCGGGACTTGCGCGCAGAACACGAGCGACGCCTCGCTGATGGCGGCAAGCAGCAAAGCGGTCGTGGCGGTGTCCGGCGCTCCCGTCACGCTGGCGAGCACGGATGGGCTCATCATGTTGCGCGCCATGCGCGGTCTGACCGGAGCAGACGTCACACAGGGTGCCATCGGCGCTGGTGCAACACGTATGCAATGGAATGCTCCGGCCGGACAGGACGCCAACATTCGCGAATGGCTAGACGCCAATTGCGGTACGGCATTCGCTCCCTGAGCCTGCATTTGAAAACGGGCTACCGGTGGCGACGGTAAGCGCCACCCGCTAGCGGAACTGCCGTCCCGGGGCCGGGCATTACCTCACGGTGATGGTGATCCGCTCGCTCATCACAGGCGGGTGATGCGGGATGTGATTCTGGTCGGCAAGCAGCAATTGCAGCGTGTGTTTTCCGGCCTTCATCGGCAACGTCACTTCGGTCTGGCCCAGACCAAAATGGCGCAGCTGATCGCTGTTCGGAATCGGCACGTTGACATCAATGGAGTCCACATCGATCAACAGATGATGGTGTCCCGTGCCTGCTTTTTCGATACCGGCTGGCGCGACGCCCATGCCGCTCAATCCGAATTGCACCGTCACGGGTGAGGCCACGCTGTCACCGTTTTTCAGATTGATGAAATACAGCTTCGCGTCGGCTGCGGCTGCAACTTTTTCGTAGCCTGCTGCGAGCTTCGGCGTACTCACCGTGACTTTCATCGGCTCGGTCGGGGCAACCGAGGTCACCGCATTGGTTGGCATCGCGCCATTTTGCGCGCAGGCGCCGAGCGTCAGAATCAGGGCGAAGGCCAGAGCTGTTTGTGTACGTTTGGTTGACATGCGCATTACTCCTTAAGCGCCACGAGCGTAGCAGTTCGCTTCCCTGCGGGCAAGCTGAACAATGGCTGCGGCAACGCAGGCAAGTTATCCGCTCTGTGCTACCGTCGCTTTTTTGCGCAACCGATTCCGGCTCCTTGCGCTGATTCGCGAGGATCATGCTGCGGGCGCGGCGACTTTCAAGGAGACTCACCTGTGACACGACTTTTTATTGCAGTCAGCGCATCGATAGCGGCCATTTCCGTGCTCGCACTGGCAGGCTGCAAAAGCATGACCGAAGAGAAAAAGGCGGTCGTCGCGATTGCGGAGATGATGCCGACCACCGCTGCCGCTGCGGCCAATCTGACTCCGGTCGGTACGGTGACGCTGACTCAGCTCGGCACCAATCGCGTGCTGGTCAAAGCCGAAATCAAGGGGCTCAAGCCGTACTCCGAGCACGGCTTTCACGTCCATGCGGTGCCCGATTGTTCCGGTGACGGATTGAAGACAGGCGGACACTTCAACCCGGATGGTCACCCGCACGGCGATCCATCACACATCCTGCGTCACGCCGGAGCGATGTTCAACATCAAAACCGATGGCGCGGGCGTCGGCACAGCCCGCCAGGAGGTCGACACGATCACGCTCGGCGCCGACAAATACAGCGTAATCGGGAAACCCATCATCGCGCACCGCGACCCGGATGATTACGTGTCACAGCCGCTAGGGAACGCTGGCCCGCGCATCAGCTGCGGCATCATCAAACTTGTGCCAACGCCATAACCTGCAGTATCAGCTTTTGGCTGTCTGCCCCATTGCAAAGGGGATTAAATGCAAAAACGCCAGAAGTTGACTTCTGGCGTTTTTCGCTTATAGCCCTTGATCAAGCGTCGTTTCAGCGTTTAGCCACTGACCTTGGCTGCATATGCGGCAACCCGCGCACCGAGCAGTTCACCCGTTTTGAAATCGCTGGCCGGAATGCCCTCAACGCCCTGATCGACGTTCGCCTGCACCATCAGACCGGTTGATGAGCCGATACGATTCAGGTCGTCCACCGAGCCTTTGCTGTTGTTGTTGCCGGGCATCATGCCGGTGCCAATCCAGATCATGCCGTGCTGCATGGCAAACGTGACGAACTGTTGCAGCGTCGAGAGCTTGTCGCCCGACTGGCTGCCGGAGCACGTGAAACCCGCGGCGACTTTGTCCTTCCAGCCCATCGTGAACCAGACTTTGGAGCTCGCGTCCATGAAGCCCTTCATCGGAGCAGAAGCCGAGCCCATGTACGTTGGCGCGCCGAAAATGATGGCGTCGGCCTTGGCGAGCGTCTCCCAGTTCGAATCCGCGTCAGTCACGCTGATCAGATGCACGGTCGTCCCAGCGACGCCTGCAGCGCCCTTCTGAACCGCTTCAGCGACTGCTTTGGTGTGGCCGTAGCCAGAGTGATAAACGATTGCAACTGATGCCATGATGAATTCCTGATGTGTTGGAGGAGTGAAAAAATTATTGAAGCTGACCGAGATCGAAGAGCAGCACTTCAGCCGCTTCACCGCCGTTGATCGTAACCCGCGATTCGTTCTCGATCATGACGGCGTCGCCTTCCGACAACGTTGCGCCATTGACCGTGACCGAGCCACGCGCCACGTGAACGTACGCCTGACGTCCAGTCGCAAGATCATGCGCCGCCGATTCATCACCGTCGAACAGGCCGGCAAACATCCGCGCGTTCTGCTGAATTGTGACCGAACCGTTTGCGCCGTCCGGCGACGCGACGAGGCGCAATTTGCCACGCTTGTCCGCTGCCTCGTAAAACTTTTGCTCATACGATGCGGGGCTTCCCGTGCGATCCGGGATGATCCAGATTTGCAGGAGGTGCGTGCGCTGATCTGCATTCGGATTGAACTCGCTGTGACGGATGCCGGTTCCCGCGCTCATGCGCTGCACTTCACCGGGCACGATATTGCCCGCGTTGCCGAGCGAATCCTTGTGCGCGACCGCGCCTTCGAGCACGTAAGTGACGATTTCCATGTCTTTGTGACCGTGCGTGCCAAAGCCTTGCCCCGGCGCGATGTAGTCGTCGTTGATCACCCGCAGCGGACCAAAGTGAACATGCTTTGGGTCGTGATATTCGGCGAAGGAAAAGCTGAACCGGCTTTGCAACCAGCCGTGATCCGCTTGACCGCGATCTTCGGATTTTCTGAGTGTCAACATGATGCGGGCCTTTCTGCGTGGGTTCCTGTACTGTGAACCGAATTATGAGTGCGTCGTGTCGTGCACATAACCTTGCTTTCCTGACGCACTTGTTCAAAAATATTCACCATGTTGAAATTAACGCTGGAATCTCTCGAAATTCTTGATGCGATTGCCAGGCTCGGCAGCTTCGGCCGCGCGGCAGAAGAGCTGGGGCGCGTGCCCTCCGCCATCACCTACGCCGTGCGCAAGCTGGAAGATGATCTGGACACGCTGATCTTTGATCGAAAGGGCTATCGGGCGGAGCTGACGCCGGTTGGCAAAGTGGTGCTGGAACAGGGCCGGGAACTGCTGGCGCGGGCGGATTTGCTGCAATCGCAGATCGCACAAACTGCAAAAGGCTGGGAGCTGGAACTGCGTATCGCGCTGGACGGGATCCTGCCGTGGCGCTGGATGCAGCCGCATGTTGAGGCGTATTTTGCCGACGCTTGTTCAGCAAAACTGCGTATCAACGAAGAAACGCTGGCGGGCACCTGGGACGCGCTGCTTGATGGCCGCGCTGATCTCGTGGTCGGGGCCAGCAGCGACCCGCCGAACGGCATGGGGATCAGCACACAGCCGCTGTTTGCGCTCGATTTCGATTACTGCGTGTCGCCGAAGCATCCGCTCGCGAAGGCGCCAGAGCCGATCGCAGACGAGGTTCTGAAATTGCATCGCGCGGTCGCGGTCGGTGACAGCGCGCGCCGACTGCCGCTGCGCACGAGCGGGCTACTTTCCGAGCAGGACATTCTCGTGGTGCCCTCGATGCAGGCGAAGGTCGAGGCGCAGGTTCAGGCGCTGGGTGCCGGTTATTTGGCGAGCTGGTTTGCGCGGCCGTTTCTGGCGGACAAATCGCTGATCGTGAAGGAAGTCGCAGCGCCCAAACCCGCCGGCACCGTCGTGATTGCGTGGAAAAGCGGCAATCGTGGGCGTGCATTGACGTGGTGGCGCGAGCGACTGCGTGATGCCAAAGCCCCCAGATAGACCATTGAAATGTCAAAATTAACTCATGAACAAAGCCGCCCCGAACGTCATGCGCCGATTTTTTGTTCCCGCGCTGTGCGCCCTGTCTTCGCTGTTGCTCGCGGGTTGCGCGACTACGCCGACTTCCAGCACCGAAGTCCCAAACGCCACCGGCATTTCGCTGCGTTTTATTGGCGAGGCGGTTGTGCCGCATCGGATTGAGGTTGCCGGAACCACATTCGGCGGCATTTCGGGCATTGATTATGACGAGGCGCGCGATCAGTATTACCTGATTTCCGACGATGGATCCGAGCGAAGCCCGGCCCGTTTCTACACCGCCAGAATCCCGATCACGGACAAAGGGATCAAGACCCCAGAAATCACCTCGGTGGTGATGCTAAAGCGGCCCGATGGCACCGCGTACAGCAGCGAAAAGTCCGGGGCAAAGGACGCGCCCGACCCGGAGGCAATTCGTTATCGCGCCGACACCGACACCCTTTTCTGGACGAGCGAGGGCGACAAGAAGCTCGGCATCGACCCGTCTGTGCGCGAGATCAAACTCGACGGCACCTTCATCCGCGAAATGCCGACGCTGCCCATGTTTCGCATGCAGCCGGGCGACAGCGGCCCGCGCCACAACCTGACCTTTGAAGGCATGACGCTGACGCCCGAAGGCAAGGCGTTCTGGGTGTCGATGGAGTCAGCGCGCTTCGAGGACGGGCTGGAACCCACGGTGGACAAGGCGGGCGGGCCGCTGCGCATCACGCTGCATCACGCCAGTTCCGGCAACGCGATCCGCCAGATTGCGTACATGCCGGACGCGATTCCGCTGAAACCGACTGAGAAAGGCGACGCCGACAACGGCGTCTCCGAGATTCTGATGCTCGACCAGTTTCGCATGCTGGTGCTGGAGCGGAGTTTCTCGCCGGGTCCTGGCACTTCGCTACGCCTGTACCTGATTGACACGCGCGACGGCAGTGACGTATTGAACGTCCCGGTGCTGCGTGACGGCAATTACACGCCCGCTTCCAAGCGCCTGATGATCAATTTCGACAGTCTGAAATTGAAAAAGCTCGACAACACCGAAGGCATGACCTTCGGCCCTCGTCTGCCAAACGGCAACCGCACGCTCGTGTTCGTCAGCGATGACAACTTTCGCAACACGCAGCTCAACCAGTTTCTCGCGTTTGAGGTCGTCGAGCCACGGCCGACGGTCTCCTATGTGATCGAACCGCCGCCGATGTGGTGGCCGTATCCGTACTACGGCTACCGGCCGTGGATTCCGCGGCCGCGTCCTCTGCCGATGCCGAAGCAAAACTAGCTGGCAGCTTTCTTATTGCAGCCCTTATTTCGCATGGGCTCGAGGCGAATATTGCCTATTGTCGACTTGGAACGATTTGGCGCTCTACCCCACATTCGGAAAGGGCTAAACTCTAAAGCTGCTGCATATCCGACAGGTCAAATGACGCCGTTCGGCCGGCGATCAAATCCGCCATGACGCGCCCGGAACCACAGCTCATCGTCCAGCCAATGTGACCCTGACCGCAGTTCCAGAAGAGATTGTCGAAGCGGTGCTGTTGAATGATCGGCAGCGACGAGGGCGTCATCGGGCGCTGGCAAGCCCAGTGCTCAACTGATGGATTGGTCCAGTCGAGCGCGCCGGGAAACAACGCTTCAAAATGCTCGCGATGTGGCGCGAAATCTGAGTCGCGAAATGAAGCATCCTGGCCCGAGAAAACGGCGCCGGTGGTGATGCGCATCATGGGGCCGGATTCGCCCTGCAACGGACAATACGCAATCAAC
>JAYWHV010000331.1:0-7848 GCA_043777615.1 Burkholderiales bacterium
ACCTCAATCAGAACGCGATCTATCTTGAGAGCTTCATCGACGAAATCGCCGCGGCGACAAAGCAGGAACCGCTCGCGCTGCGCCGCAAGCTCATGAAAAATCATCCGAAGCATTTGGCCGTGTTGAACGCCGTTGCCGAGAAAATCGGTTACGACAAACCGGCACCTGCGGGCGTATTCCGTGGCCTTGCGCAGACGATGGGGTTTGGTTCCTATGTCGCTGCCTGTGCGGAAGTATCGGTCAGCAAGGACGGCGCGCTGAAAATCCATCGCATCGTCGCGGCCACCGACTGCGGCAACGCAGTAAATCCGCAGCAGATTGAAGCGCAGGTTGAAGGATCGTTTGTTTATGGTCTGTCCGCCGCTCTGTATCAGGAGTGCACGGTCAAGGATGGACGCATCGAGCAGACGAATTTCGCCGATTACCCAACGTTAAAACTCGCGGATATGCCCAAGGTGGAGACCGTCATCGTAGCGTCGGGCGGATTCTGGGGTGGTGTGGGTGAGCCGACGATTGCGGTGGCGGCCCCTGCGGTGCTGAACGCAGTTTTCGCGGCGACGGGCAAGCGCATTCGCGATTTGCCGCTGAAGAACCATAGCCTGAAGGCGTAGCGACGCGTGACTGGCAATCAGGCGTTGGTGTTTGCGGCGCTTGTAACGATTGTCGCTGCCGCGCCCGCCATCTCTGCACCGTTGGCGGCGCTTGCCGTCGTCGATGGCGGCATTCCTGCGCCGCTATCCAGTGCGCCTGGCGACGCGGCAAAGGGCCGGATGATCGTCAGCAATCGGCATATCGGCATGTGCCTGCTCTGTCATCAGGCACCTGGTTCCGAAGATCGATTTCAGGGCGATATTTCGACCAACCTCGCCGGTGTTGGCGCGCGCTGGACGGTGCCGCAATTACGGTTGCGCATCGTGAATTCGCGCCGCATCAACCCAGACTCCGTGATGCCCGCTTACTACCGCGTGGATGGACTGGAGCGTGTTGCCTTATCAGCGCGCGACAAGCCGATACTTGACGCGCAGCAGGTTGAGGATGTGGTCGCGTGGCTGGCGTCGCTCAAATGAAGCGCCGCACATTCTTCATTGGCAGCGCTGGATTGCTGATGAGCATCGTCGTGCGTCCCGTTGCTGCACTCACGCAAAGCGACGTGCTGACGCCACTCGTCAATACGTATGCAGCGGGCGGCGTCGTGCGCGAGGGCCGCGTCAAATTCGACATCGCGCCGCTCGTCGACAACGGCAACAGCGTGCCAATTGAAATCACCGTCGAGAGCCCGATGACGCCAGCCCAGCACGTCGTCGGTATCGCCCTCTTCAACGAGAAGAACCCGCAAAACCAGGTGGCGGAATTTACGCTCTCGCCGCTCGCCGGCCGCGCCCGCGTGGCAACGCGCATTCGCCTGGCATTGTCACAGCAACTGGTCGCGGTGGCGAAAATGAACGACGGTAGTTGCTGGACGCACACCGTCGAAGTGCTCGTCACCATTGCGTCCTGCATTGAGGAATAGCGACGATGGCACGCGCATTGGTCACCGTCCCCAAAACCGCGAGGCGTGGTGAGATCATTGAAATTCGCGCGTTGGTTCAACATCCGATGGAGACGGGTTACCGCCGCTCCAGCGAAGGCGATCTGCTGCCACGCGATCTCATTCGTCGATTTTCGTGCCGGTTCATGGAAAGCGGCAAAGTGGACGAAGCCGGGGCGCTTGTTTTTGCTGCGACGCTTCACGCCGCGATCGCCGCTAACCCCTACCTGTCGTTTAACCTGCGCGCTGCGTCGAGTGGTACGCTGGTTTTCACTTGGGCAGGCGACAAGGGATTCAGTCATCGTGAGCAAGTTTCATTGACCGTCGCCTGAGATGCGACGCATCGGAACTGCCGTACTACTGATCGGGCTCGCAACATCGAGCGTTGCGCAGGACGCTCGCAAATCCGGCTTTGACTTCATGCAACCCGCGACGCAGGCGCTGCAGAAGGACGACACACAAAATCCCGCCATGCTCTGGGTGAAAGACGGACACGCGGTTTGGACGCAACGCGACGGCGCGGCTCAAAAATCTTGCGCCGAATGCCACGGAAATATCACTGGTATGCGGAGCGTCGCCACTCGTTTTCCGCAGTATTCGGCAGGTGCGAAGCGCGTCGTTACCTTAGGTCAGCAAATCAATCAATGCCGCACAACGCAGCAAGCGGCCAGCGCCTGGTCCGCAGAAAACGCAACTCTCCTCGGGGTTGAAACGGCAATTGCCATGGAGTCCCGTGGTCAGGCGGTTACGCCGCCATCACAGCCGCAGCTCATCGAGGCGCAAAAACGAGGCGAAGCGCTCTTCAACAAGCGCATCGGTCAGGTCGATCTCAGCTGCCGCGATTGTCACGACGCGTTGGCTGGCAAACGGCTGGGTGGCAATGCCATTCCGCAGGCGCATCCGACCGGCTACCCGATCTACCGCCTCGAATGGCAGGCGGTCGGCAGTCTGCAACGGCGGCTGCGAGGGTGCATGACCGCGGTGCGGGCCGAGCCGTATGGCTATGGCGCAACCGAACTGGTTGACCTTGAGGCGTATCTGGCCAAACGGGCGAGCGGGATGAAGCTGGAGGCACCGGGCGTCCGACCATGAGCCAAGGCATCAGCCTTGTAATGAAAAGACCACTGCACGGGGGCTTAAGCCAAAAATCGATACAAGTCGACTTTTAGCCAAATCGTCGTTTAGCCCCAAAGCAGGCGTCTTTTCAGCGCTAAGCTGTTGACGGTTGGACGGACGGATTGACCGCTGCCGAAGCCGCAAAGCAGGCCACCTGCCGCCCTTTCCAGCTCAAAAGTTCGGGACGAGACTGGTCGCAGGGCTCGAACTTGCGCGGACAACGCGGGTTGAACGCACAGCCCGGCGGCGGATTCAACGGATTCGGAACCTCACCGGCCACTGGTGTTCGCGCTTTGCCGGTCATGTGCAAATCCGGAATCGCGTCAAGCAACATTCGCGTGTACGGATGTTGCGGCGCGCCAAACACTTCCTGCTTGTCGCCAATCTCGACCAGACGACCCAGATACATTACGCCGACACGGTCTGCAATGTGATGCACGACCTGCAGATTGTGCGAAATGAACAGGTAGGTCAGTCCCATCTCGCGCTGCAAATCCTTCATGAGATTCAACACTTGCGCCTGCACCGAGACGTCGAGCGCAGAAGTCGGTTCATCGCAAATCAGGAATTCAGGATTGCTGGCCAAAGCCCGGGCGATCGAGATGCGCTGGCGCTGACCGCCGGAGAATTGATGCGGGTATTTTTCGCCGTCTTTCGCTGTCAGTTTGACAAACCCTAGCAATTCGGCGACGCGCTTGTGCAGAGCCGGGCCATCGGGAATCAGCTTGTGCGTACGAATTGGTTCGGCGACGATATCAGCCACGCGCCAACGCGGGTTCAAACTCGCGTACGGATCCTGAAAAATCATCTGCACTTTTCGACGCAGCGCCCGGGCCGCCTCGTTGTTCGACGTCAGAGCGATTCGCATGTCCTGACCGTCGATCGTCACCGAACCCGTCGACGACGCGTAAAGGCCAACAATCAGCTTCGCGACGGTGGATTTGCCGCAGCCGGACTCACCGACGAGGGCCAGCGTTTCCCCGCGCTGAATATCAAAACTCAAGTCACTGACCGCACGCAAAAAACTCTGCGGCTTGCGCTCAATCACGCGGTTGAGCCACGGGGCCGAAACGTCGAAGGTCTTGCTGACGTTCTTGAGCTGAATGAACGGTTCACTCATCGCGCGAGCCTCGGTTCACTGCGCGCGAGGCGCGGCTCGTGTAGCCAGCATGCGGCGCGCGATGCGGCCGCCACCATCAGTTCAGGGCGAGAAGTTTTACACATGTCGAACACTTTAGTGCAGCGTGGATTGAACGCGCAGCCGGCGGGAATGGCATCGAGTCGGGGCATGGCGCCGTCGATCTGGATGAGCCGATCACGATTACTTTCAAACTCAGGAATCGAGCCCATCAAGCCCACGGTGTAGGGATGTTGCGGCCGGTGGATCACGTCCGCCACCGGGCCAATTTCGGCGATACGACCGGCATACATCACGGCGACGCGATCTGCGGTCTCGGCAATCACGCCCATATCGTGGGTGACAAGCATCACCGCCGTACCGTGATCGCGACACAGCCGCTTAAGCAGGGTGATGATCTGCGCCTGAATCGAGACGTCGAGCGCGGTCGTCGGTTCATCGGCAATGATGACTTTCGGTTCCGCGGCGAGCGCCAAAGCAATAACAACCCGTTGTCGCATGCCGCCCGAGAACTGGTGCGGATAGTGATTGACGCGCTCCCGCGCCGCCGGAATGCCCACCTCTTCCAGCAGTTTGACCGCGCGATCCTTCGCCGCTGATTCGCTTAAGTCAAGGTGCGTCGTGATTGTCTCGACGAGCTGGCGGCCCACGGTATACAGCGGGTTCAGGGAGGTCAGTGGATCCTGAAAGATCGCGCCGATCTGACGACCGCGAATTTTGCGCATTTCCTCATACGGAAGATTGTCGATGCGCTGCCCGTCAAGCAGAATCTGGCCACCGGCGATTCGTCCCGGAGGCTCCAGCAAGCCGATGATTGCGGCTCCAGTCAACGATTTTCCGGCGCCCGATTCGCCAACGACGCCGAGCACCTCTCCGGGCGCAATCGAGAACGACACATCGTCCACCGCGGTCAACAAGCCCCGCCGGTTCGGAAATTCAATACGCAGATTTTTTACTTCTAGGAGGGGCTTGGACATGGGCAATTGTCAGGGATGGAGTGGCGTCGATTGGCGTGCAGGTCTACGTTCGCTTCGGCATCGGGATGGGGCGCGGCGGCTCGATCAACGACGTGTCACGCGGAACGATGACGGGCTGCGCCGGGGCGCCTGTAGTTGGCTGACAGCCCGGCACCGCCTCAGCATGATCAATCACCAGGTCGAAATCACGCGAGTAATCGCTTGTGCGCTGCGCAGCCAGCCAATAGCGCACACACTTTTCGGTCTTGAATGTAAACGCCTTGCGATCAGGCAGATAGCTTGCCTTGGTTGGTGCGGCATCAACCAGCAGCTCATGCACACCTGCGTCAATACGGCGCGGCGTAATCGTGCTGTATTCGCCGTCAACAGCGACGATGGCGACGGGATATCGATGTAGATGCGTCCGCGTGTACAGACGGCCGTCGAGCACCGTTTCCCACTGATGCGCGCAGGCAGTCAGGCCCACCGCAATCGCGGAAGTGAAGATCAAGCTAAAGCGGATTCTGTCCATCGCACACTCCCACGAAAAAGCTACTGGAGTTTCGGATTCAATGCGTCGCGCAACCAGTCACCGACCAGATTTACAGACACCACCATGACGATCAATGCGATCCCGGGAAAAACTGTGATCCACCACTCTCCGGAGAACAGGTAGTTTTGCCCCTCGCTGATTAGCGTGCCAAGCGACGGTTGTGTAGGCGGCATGCCAACGCCAAGAAACGACAATGTGGCCTCAGCGATGATGGCATTAGCGATATTCAAGGTTGCGATGACGAGCACCGGGCCAAGCACATTCGGCAGCACGTGGCGAATCATGATGGCGAACTTCGATACGCCAATCACGCGCGCCGCCTGCACATATTCCTTGCTCTTCTCAACCAGCGTCGAGCCGCGAACCGTGCGCGCATACTGCACCCAACCCGTCAAGCCAATCGAGAAAATAATTACATAGAGCGCCAGCGAATCCTGCATGTCGCGAGGCACGAACTGGCGACCGATTCCACTAATCAACAGCGCCACCAGAATCGCCGGGAACGTGAGTTGAATGTCTGCAATGCGCATGATGATGCTGTCGATGCGACCGCCTACATAGCCCGCAAGCAAACCGAGCCCCACACCCATCACAATCGACATGGCGACCGCGCATAAGGCCACAAGCAGCGAAATGCGGCTGCCGTACATGATGGTCGACAAAATATCTCGCCCCTGCTGGTCGGTGCCGAGCGGGAATTCCGCCTTACCGCTGGCGTTCCACATCGGTGGCAGGTTGGAATCGAGAAGCGAAATCTGCGCGAGGTCATACGGATTGTGCGGCGCGATGATCGGAGCCAGCACTGCCCCCAGCACACACAGAAGCGCCAATACCGCAGCGATCATTGTGACGGGCGAGCGCTTGAAGCTCCACCAGATATCACTGTCAAAAAAACGGGTCATTGCTTCCAAAATTCACCTGTCGGTTGTCGTGTCGTGCCAACTCTTGTTGTCATGGATTTTCATAGTGCAGGTACTACCTGCTTCGTAAACGTCCGGCGTCAGGCGCTTTTACTTTGCGCTTAACGGGGATTACGAGCCGGGCAGTGCCCGCCCTACGTTTCTGGCGATGCAGTTCAGAGTGGCAGCCCACGCTCGGCCAGCCGAGAAAAGTATCGCACGCCATTCGGAATAATTTCGTCGCAGAAATCGTAGCGCGTGTTGTGTAACGGCAAAATTTCTGTCGTGTTCTTCTGCCCGATCACCGCGTAGCACCCGGGCCGCTTTTGCAACATGAAAGAAAAGTCTTCGCCACCCATCGACGGCGTGTAGTTCGCGTCCGCATTCTCCACGCCCCAGACTTCAGCCGCCGCCTGACGTGCAAACTCAACCTCGGCCGCCGTGTTGACGACCGCTGGATAAAGGCGGTCGTACTTCAGCGTACCTCTCGCGCGATGCGCATCACAGATCCCCTGAACCATTTCGGCAAGGCGCGCTTCGATCAGGTCGCGCGTCGCAGGATCATACGTGCGCACAGTTCCGGTCATTTTCACGGTGTCTGGCACGACATTGAACGCGGGCAAATTACCGCCTTCAATCGCGCTGATGCCGACAACAGCGGTTTCCAGCGGGCTGACATTTCTCGATACGATCGTCTGGGCGGCGAGCACAATATTTGCGGCCACAGTCATGGGATCACACAATAAATGGGGCCGCGCGGCATGACCGCCCTTGCCGCTCACTTCAATCGTGAATCCATCGGCCGACGCCATGAATGGGCCCGCTCGGGTTCCCCATTTACCCAGCTCAAGATCCGGGCGGTTGTGAACGGCGAAAATGCGGTCACAATCAAAGCGATCGAACAAACCTTCCTTAACCATCATCTCGCCGCCCGCGCCGCCCTCTTCTGCCGGCTGAAAAATCAGATGAACTGTACCGGCAAAATTACGTGTTTCCGCAAGGTAGCGCGCTGCGCCGAGGAGCATCGTCGTGTGACCATCGTGACCGCACGCGTGCATCACTTTTGATGCCTTCGACGCATGGAAAAATGTGTTCTTCTCCTGCATCGGAAGTGCATCCATGTCAGCGCGAAGGCCAATGGTGCCGCCACCGCGCTTGCCCTTGATCACGCCCACCAGACCGGTTTTCGCAATACCTGTGTGCACTTCGTCAACACCGTAGGCGCGCAGTCGCTCCGCGACCAACGCGGAGGTTCGAGTCTCCAGATAACCCAGTTCTGGATTAGCGTGAATGTCGCGACGAATCGCAACGAGATCGCTGACGAATGAGTCGGGGAGATCGTTTAGCTTCATTCCAGCTCTTTCTCCGCAATCGCCGCCAGCAATCCCGCACCATTGGGAATAATGCGATCGTCGAAGTCGTAGCAAGTGTGGTGAATAGGGAATCCACCTTCGCGCCCCTGACCTACCCAGATGTAGGCGCCGGGAACGGCCTGCAGAAAGAACGCAAAATCTTCGCCGCCCGTGTTCGGGAAAATTTCCGTGATGACGTTTTCCGGACCAAACACGCCGCGGCCCACTTCGGCGGACAGCTCGGCCTCTCGCTTGTGGTTAATCGTAGCTGGATAGCCTTCAATAAAGTTCACCTTGCCGGTGGAA
>JAYWHV010000332.1:0-7837 GCA_043777615.1 Burkholderiales bacterium
CCGCTCGATGAGGCTGACGACGTTCGACAGCGTGTTGTAGAGGAAATGGGGCTCGACCTGAGCGCGCAGGGTTTTCAGTTCCGCCGTCGCCCGCTCGCGGTCAGCTTGAGCGACTGAAGCTTCAAGCTCGGCGCGCTCGCGCGCCTCGACCTCGCGCTTGCGGCCCGCCTCGACGGACTCCCACAACGCCCAGCCAATGGCGATGGCGATGCAGGAGGCAAATACAAACTCGCGCCAGCCCTGGCTAAAGCCAACGACCGCGCCGCGCGTGACAATTGCCAGACCGAGGGAATATCCAATGTAGATTCCGCCGATTGGCAGCACCAGCCCGAGAATGACCGGATGCATGATCCAGCGCGCCCAGCTCTCACGGCGCCGCGCCATGTTGATGAAGAATTTGTACACGTAATGCTGGACGTAGCCAATCGACAACGTCACCGTGGTGATGTCGATGATGCGCTTCCAGGTCAGGCGGCCACCGAAGGCGGCAATCGTGATCGAGATAATCGCCGCGATCACTGTGCACATGATGCCGGTGAGGATCAGATTGCGCAGCATCGACGGACGCCAGCTCCGAAAGAACGGAATCACCTGCATCGGGTGATAGTCCTTGCCCGGGTTCAAGCGTGCCTCGATTTTCGGGTCCATGTTTGGCGTATATCCGGTCTTAGGCCGCAACAGCGGACGAGCTCACGCGATTCATGCGAAACAGTGTAGCCGCGCGTCCGATGAATACGCCCGAGAGCGCGCCCAGAACGAGCGCCGGCACGACTTGCCAAATCAATTCGCCGCGATACGCCGGGTTGATCGCGAGCACCACGTTGATCACGTAGTTCAGCAGAAAAATTGCCAGCATCAGCAGCATTGGCACAACGCTGCCCGGCATGTGCAATCGATCACCGTTGGCTTCGTAGCGGGCACCAGCGGTTGGCTGCCACACGAAGAACGTCACGGTGGCGAGACTAACCACCGCTAGCGCCCAGACCGCGAGACCAAGCGGCCCGCGCCCGGCCGACATAAGCCCAACGAACAGGAATACCACCGGCGCGATCAGGACCGAGTAGCGGCTGACCACGCGCGCCTTGAGCTGTCGACTGCCCAGGAAAATCAGGGCAGCCAGAATCGCCCACACCCACACCGGTGTGCCTTTGAGGATTTGCACTGCGAATTCATTCATCATCTTCTCCGTCGCGTTTTGGTTTCGATGGATGAATGTTTGCGCGGAGCCGCTGCGCCGTCAGCGGGTTGCGACGAACGGCTTTAACCGGGCGCGAGTGGCGCGAGGAGGGAGACAGCAACTCGTTGAACGCGTGCGCCCCTTAACAAGTCCCTCGCGTGCGTTGCCCTATTTCTTGTTATTGAACCGTTCTATCGCGCTCACGATTTCCGCGCGGGCGTCAGCGGCCTCAGTCCAGCCGAGCACCTTGACGAACTTGCCCGGTTCGAGATCTTTGTAGTGCTCGAAGAAGTGTGTAATTCGGTCAATCTCAATCGGCGGCAGGTCGCGTGGGCTTTGCACGTTGCGGTAGATGCTGGTCAATTTGTCCACCGGCACCGCGAGGATTTTCTCGTCGCTGCCCGCTTCGTCCTGCATTTTGAGCATGCCAATAGGGCGGCAACGCACCACCACACCGGGCATCAGCGGCACCGGCGAGAGCACCAGAACGTCGGCCGGATCGCCGTCGCCCGACAGCGTGCGCGGGATGTAGCCGTAGTTGCACGGGTAGTGCATCGCGGTCGACATGAAGCGATCTACAAAAATCGCGCCGCTTTCCTTGTCCACTTCGTACTTGATCGGCTCTCCGTTCATCGGGATTTCGATGACTACGTTGATGTCGTTGGGCGCGTCGCGACCGGAGGAGAGTTTGTCGAAGCTCATGGCGTGTGTATCGCTCTTGGGTTGGGGAATTACCTGATTTTAGACGCGGCACGCTGGCTGGAAAATGACGCCCAGCCTGCGCCACGCGGTCGTCGCCGATACGTCGTCGATATAATGCGGCCAAAGCCAATCACCCTTCCACCGCCCCTCGGGGTCATTTCCGTAGCCGCCAGCGTTCGAACGCCCCGTGGCTAGCGACATGACGACGCTGCGGGGCAATGCATCAGCGGACCTCGCCTTACGACGGCTTCCGACCCGATGCGCCTACCTAGGTTTTGCCGAGTGATCAAAGCATTCATCGAGCGCGTCCTTCCGAAAAGAACTGCCGTCCGCAAGGAACATTCCGGTAAATCGCTGGGTATTCACAGCGAGCACATGAGCAAAAACGCCGTTTACGTATGCGATAAATTGCAGCGCGCCGGGTTTGAGGCCTACATCGTTGGTGGTGCGGTACGCGACGCCTTGCTGGGCGTCGTTCCGAAGGATTTCGACGTCGCCACGAACGCACGCCCGGAGGACGTAAAACACGAGTTTCGTCGCGCGTTCATCATTGGGCGGCGCTTCCGGCTGGTTCATGTGATGTTTGGCGACGAGACCATTGAAGTCTCGACATTTCGAAGCAATACCGTCAAAACCACCGATGGCAGCAAGGGCGCAGGCGAGGTTGAATCCGATTCGACCGGCCGAATCACCTCCGACAATGTGTATGGCACGCAAGCCGAGGATGCAGCGCGGCGCGACTTCACAATCAACGCGCTGTATTACGATCCAGTACGCGATGTTGTCGTCGATTTTTTGGGTGGGCTAAAGGACGTCGAGAAACGCACGCTCCGCCTGATCGGCAAAGCGGAAACACGTTATCGCGAAGACCCCGTACGCATGCTGCGCGCGATACGCCTCGCCGTAAAGCTCAAGTGTGAAATCGCGAAAACAACGGCGGTGCCGATTCGTGAGCACGCTGATCTGATCAAGAACGTTCCGCCGGCGCGACTGTTCGACGAAATTCAGAAACTGCTGCTATCGGGCTATGCCAACGAGACGCTGGCTGCTTTGCGTAAACATGGGCTGGCCGAAGGCCTTCTGCCCCTGCTTGATCTGATTTACCAGCAGCCGGGTGGACAGAAGTTCATCGAACTGGCGCTCGACAATACAGACCGTCGCGTCCGCGAAGACAAGCCTGTTTCGCCCGCATTCCTGTTCGCCAGTTTGCTGTGGCATGAAGTCCTCAAGCGCTGGAGCGAAATTGAAGGCCGCGGCGAGAACCGAATTCCCGCACTGATGCAGGCGATGGAGGAAGTCATCGACGGCCAGCGCGAAACCATCACCTTACCGCAACGATTTGCTGGCGTCACTCGCGAAATCTGGCTCATGCAGCCTCGATTTGAACAGCGCACCAGCAAAGCTGCACTGCGCGTGGTTGAGCAGGCGCGTTTTCGCGCGGCGTATGACTTTTTGTTGCTGCGTGCCGCGGCGGGTGAAGTCGAACAGGAACTCGCCGACTGGTGGACCAACTTCATTGAGTCGGACCCTGACATTCGTCAGGAGCTGATTAGCCAGCGGCAGCGCGCGCAGGCGCGACATACCGGCTCGCAGAGCACGGGAGCCGCTGCCGAAGGCGGGCCGACCCGGAGACGTCGCTCACGGGGAGGCCGCGGGCGACGACGCGACAATGAAGGTAGCGCAAATGCCGACGGTAGTGAGGCATCCGACAACGCGTGACAATGTCCAAAATCGCCTACCTGGCGCTTGGCAGCAATCTGGCTAATCCGGTTGCTCAGCTGGTCAAGGCACGCGCCGTTATCGGCGAAATTGCTGGCGTCTCGTTGCTTCGCGCATCGTCCCTGTATCAAAGCCCCGCCTGGGGCAGCAGCGACCCGCAACCCGATTACGTCAATGCCGTGATTTCTGTCGCGACGACGCTTTCGACTCACGACTTGTGGCTCGCGATAACACTGATTGAGGAAGCTCACGGTCGCGTTCGCAACATGGCGCGAAATGCCGCCCGAACACTTGATATCGACCTGCTGCTCTATGGCGATTCGGCGATCCGCACTGCCGATTTGACCATTCCGCATCCGCGCATGCATGAGCGCGATTTCGTCCTGCTGCCGCTACTCGAAATCGCGCCCGAAGTGGTGATCTGCGGTCACGGCAACGCGATCGACTGCCTGCGGAAAATCGTACCGACGTCAATCCGAAAACTAGGCCACAATTCATCATGGAGTTGAGCGAGCTTCGCTATATCGTCGTTGAAGGTGCCATCGGGGTGGGCAAGACGAGCCTCGCGCGCCAGCTTGCCGTAAAACTGGGGCGCGATCTTTTGCTCGAGGCTCCAGCGGAGAATCCGTTTCTGGAGCGGTTTTATGCAGAGCCGGAGCGGTTCGCGCTGGCCACACAGCTAAATTTCCTGTTTCAACGCGCGGATCAGGTGAAAACCTTGTCTCAGATGAGCCTGTTTTCACGCGGCGTCATCGCCGACTTCTTGCTGGAAAAAGACCCGCTCTTTGCCGCACTTACCCTTTCTTCCGACGAACTGACGCTCTACCACAGGCTTTACTCCCACCTGCAACCGCAGTCGCCCACACCCGATCTCGTGATCGCGCTGCAAGCATCCACCGACGTGCTTGTGCAACGGGTGGCCCAGCGCGGTATCCGCTTCGAACAGCAGATGCGCCCCAGTTATCTGGCACGACTGTCCGACGCCTACACCCGTTTTTTTCACAGCTATGACGCCGCGCCAGTTCTATTCGTCAACACCGAAGGCCTTAATTTTGTCGACTCACCTTCAGACGTGGAGCTTTTGTTGGCGAGGATTGCCGGAATGCGAAGCAAAAGGGAGTTCTTCAACGTTGCTTCGGTAAGCTGACTGTGATCCGGGGACCGTTGCAACAGGCTCGAACATGGCCCGATGCGGCATTCTTCGTTACACTCCTCAATAGAACAACGGAGGCATGTGTACTGGTGTATGGGGAGCACGGATTGACGCGTCGATTGCCTGGCAGGTCTCGCTTGCACTTGGGTCTGGTCGCGTCCTGCATCATCGCACCGGGTTTTGCGGCATGGTCACCTCTCGCATACGCATTGTCGTTCGGCGGGGAACAGATCTCGTCCTACCTTGGCCAGCCTTTGCGGCTCGCCATTCCGCTCTTAGGTGCTGCGGGCGAATCGCTCGAAGTCCGTTGCTTCCGCGTTGTGACGCCATCGCGCAACGACGGCCTCACTGTCGTCTCGCAAGCACGGGTCGAGCTGCAAACCTCGTCCAATCCGCCCCTTCTGATCGTCCGAAGCAATCGCCCGGTCGACGACCCCGTCGTGCGGTTAAGCGTGGAAGCGGGTTGTGAAAGTCCGATCCGCCGCGACTACACGCTGCTCCTTGATCCGCCACCGCTACAGGCTGCAGAAACCGCTCGACCTGCGCTGCGCCCCCCGACGCTGCCCGTATTGTCGTCCGGTGCCAGCGCAAACTTTAAGGAAGCGGTACCACAGCCGTCAAGCTCGGCTCAGGCGTCCACGGGTGCGGCGGATCGCGCTGAGCGCAGAGAGCGCGCTCGCGCAAAGGCCGCGACCTCCAGAGTGCCTCAGCGCACGGCGTCGCCTGACGCGCCGCGCAACGCCCAAAAGCCGACGGCTAATCTCGACAAATCGCTGCGCCTTGACGCACCGCCCGCCTCTGCTCTGCCCGATCAGCTGCGGGTTCAGGGCGGCGCTGGCACTGGCGGAACAACAGTCGCTGATGCGTCGCTGGCGGCACTCGCAGTGCCGCGGCTGAAAATAGCTAGCGACTTGCCATCGTTTGAAGCGTCGCCGCCGGGTGCGGCGAAAGTGACTGACGAACTGCAGGCGGCAATCGCAGGCGAACGTCGAGCCAGATTGCTGAACACGCCCATTGAAGAGGATTTGTCGCCGAGACTTGAGGCCGATCTCGTTGTGGCAAGACGCCGTTTGGCAGAGTTACAGTCGCAACTTGCCGCGGCAGGCCTCACAGCCAAGGGCGATAGCTCCGCTCCGGCGGTGCCTGCGACCGTCGGCACCGCGGCTGCGGCGAAAGTTGGTGGCCCTGCGTCCACCACGTCCGCGACCTTGAGCTGGCGTGAATGGTTGTGGATTCCCGGAGTGCTCCTGGTGTTGGGTATGGTCGCGTTTTTGTGGCGTCAACGAAGCACTCGAAGCAAGGTCGATGCATTCTCGACGGACGTAGCAGAAGCCGAGCCGCCGACGCTCGTTGAGCAGGACGTTTTCGAACCAACGAGACCGGCCTACCCTGTCTCTGTCGTCGACACTCAGACAAGCGCGCGCCCTGCGGTCGACCTCGCCACGGCACAGGTGCCCGCGTCACCCTTACAAGCGCCAACTGCGCCGTTGTCGAAGGCAGGGCCGCCCGCTTCCGACTCCGTCAACCCTCTGATCCGTGCGCCATCAACCGTGGTCGCCGAACGGGAGGCGTCTGACCGCCTGAATAACCCGCTGTTTCAGCTCCGCGATACGACCCGTCACGTGGATGTTTCGGAGCTATCGCAAGTAACCGACGAAGCCCAGGTTTACGTCGACCTTGGGCGAAGCGATCAGGCCATTTATATCTTGCGCGACCACATCGAAACGCAAGCATCAGAGCGGGATTCACCAGCCGCGTGGTTGATGATCTTTGACCTCTACCGTCGCACAAATAACCGTGCAGGTTACGACGAATTGGCGCCGAAGTTCCGCACGCACTTTAACGGGCGAATGCCGGACTGGGACAGCTACGGCCACGAGCTTGCGCTGGACGACGGGCTGGAAGCTTTTCCTCATCTGGTCGCAATCTTGCAACGCGACTGGGGCACACCCGAGGCACGCAAATTCCTTGAGGAGCTGCTCTACGACAATCGTGGTGGCTCGCGCCTGGGCTTCAGTCTGGCAGCTTATCGCGACATCCTACTTCTGTTGCAGCTGCACGAAGAGTTAGAGACGGAGCAGCCATCATTTGCCGCAATCGATTGGGAATCGCGCGGCGCCAACGACGAAGACGGCACCCCCAAATGGGACCTGGCACTGGAGATGCTCGAACCTCCAAAAGTAGGCGAACTGGAATCGTTTCTTCGCAATCGCCCGCCCGACGACAAATCGTAGCTTTTGCCGCGTGCAGCTGCGCCCGCGAAACGCATCAAGCCGCTACGGCAAGGTGGTACAAAGCGGTCGTTTGAGCGATAGACCCCCTGTTTGTGGCGTGACCAGAAAATCACACGCGTCGTACCCCTGAGACTTTATACGCCCGATAATTTCGGCCACCGCGACTACTGGCAACAACGGCTCCCGCGCGAGAATCCAGCCGTACCTACGCGACGGGTGACCGACTACCGCCCACTTGTAATTTGGGTCAAGCGCGACAACCCAGTAGTCAGCGGCCACCCAGAACCGGTACTCACCAAACAGTTCAAGAAAAGTCACCTCAAGCTTCGATGTCACATTTGGGTCACTGACTCGAGCGCGCCCACTAGCTCGCTCGCGCGTGCCATCGTCGCGAGTGCAGACGTTATCGACCCGAATCAGGGAATCTGGAGCGGTACTGTAGCTTGCCTTGGTGTCACGCGCACATTTGCGCTGGAAGAATTGCGGAATCGAGGCTATTTCATGCCACGTGCCCAAGTATCTAGTCGCATCAAACGAAGCGACTGGCGTCACATCAAAGGCGCTTGCTGTAGGCACGCAGAGTGAGGAGGCGCATAAAGCAGTAGCAAGCGAAATGCTTTTCGCGTGACTGCCTGCGCTCCCCTTGATCAATCCGCTATGCCGGAACTGCATGATGAGCAACGCTCAAAGCGTTTGCTCTAGTAGCCGGTAGACGGCTTCGGAACATCTCCCGCGGCAGGCTCGACGAGCGAGGCCGCAATATACGACTTGGCAGCTTGCGCTAGATAGACGCCCTCGTGGCTTAAGGTGATCATATGAAAACCTTGTTTGCGGCGAATTGCGCCGACCTGA
>JAYWHV010000333.1:0-2332 GCA_043777615.1 Burkholderiales bacterium
GTCGCGAATACACCGATCAAATTCATACGCATCCTTACGCGAATCACGCCGATCAGTGGCAGTGGGCGCTAGACAATTTGCCTATCGATGCCGAGTGGATACTTGCGCTCGACGCAGATTTCGTGGTGTCGACCGAGTTGCGCCAACAAATCGAACATGACCTACCGAAACTGGCGTCCGATATCGACGGCGTCTACGTGCGGCATCGTTATGTTTTTGGCGGAGGCGCTATCCGCTTCGGTGGCACCAAACAATTCTGGTTGCGCTTGATTCGTCGCGGATACGCGTTGCCAGACTTGAGTGATTTAGTGGATTTTCGGTTCAATGTGCAGCGTAGAACGGCGCAATTCTCGGCCGCTGTTATTGAGTACAACCGACACGATGACGATATTTCGACCTGGGTTAAAAAGCAGGACAAATTTTCGCTTCGGTTGGCGGTCGAAGAAGAGTTGCGCCGCGCTGACATGATCTCGTGGAGCGGTCGGCCCAACTTGCTGGGCAATCCAGATCAGCGATTCATGTGGCTCAGAGATGCGTGGTTGCGGCTACCGTTGTTTATCCGACCCGCGATTTACTTTATGTATCGCTATGTGCTGATGCTCGGTTTTCTGGATGGTCGCGCCGGATTTTTGTATCACTTTCTTCAGGGCTTCTGGCTCCGCGTTACGGTGGATTGGAAAATCATGCAGTTGCGTGCCCTAGCATTGACAGCGCAGGAGTTGTTGACTGTAAAAGAACGCATGTTTACCACGCGGGATGGTTCGGTGGCTACCGTCACTGATCAGCTTCGCGATCAATAATCGGTTCGGAAGAAACATGTCCATTATTCTTGGAATCAACGCCTTTCACGGCGACTCCTCGGCATGCATTGTGCGTGATGGCGAACTCGTCAATGCCGCAGAGGAAGAGCGGTTTCGCCGTATCAAACATTGGGCGGGATTCCCGTCAGAGGCGATCAAATGGTGCTTGCAAGACGCCGGGGTCAAGCTTGCTGACGTTGGGCATATCGCTGTTAATCAGGACTCCAAAGCAAACATTGGCAAAAAGGTCGCGTACACCCTGCTGAAGCGACCCGACTTGAGTTTGGTGCTGGACCGCATTCGCAATAAACGTGAACGTGACGGCATCGATGTGCACCTGGCGAAGGCATTTCCTGACGACGCTTTCAACGGAAAAATGCACGCCGTTGAGCATCACGTTGCGCACTTGTCGTCAGCGTTTCACGTGTCGCCGTTTTCAGAGGCGGTGGTGGTGTCGGTGGACGGGTTTGGCGACTTCGCCAGTGCGGCTTGGGGATACGGTCATGGCACGCAAATCGACGTGGATGATCGCGTTTACTTTCCTCACTCACTCGGCACTTTCTACCAGGCGCTGACACAGTATCTCGGCTTTCCGAATTACGGCGACGAATACAAAGTCATGGGACTGGCGCCATATGGCGAGCCGCGTTTTCTGCCGGAGACGCGAAAGATCGTCGAGCTTCTGGACGACGGCAGTTTTCGACTGAACCTGAGCTACTTTAGGCACGCGCGAGAAAAAATTGAATATGAATGGGAGAACGGTTCTCCGAGCGTGGGTACGTTGTTTGCCCCGGCGCTGGAGGATTTGTTGGGCAAAGCGCGCCGCAGCGACGAACCGCTTGAACAAAAGCACAAAGACATCGCGCGATCAGTCCAGGCGATGTACGAGGAGGCGTTTTTCAATCTTCTTAACGCCCTGCATCGAAAGCATGGGGGCTCGGCCGTTTGCATTGCTGGCGGTTGCGGCATGAATTCCGTTGCTAACGGAAAAATCACATTGCGAACACCGTTCACTGAGGTCTACGTGCAGTCGGCGGCTGGCGACGCCGGCGGGGCAATTGGTGCAGCCTATACCGTGCGGCACAGTTTGGGCGGTGCTCGTGGGCCTGCGATGAGCCACGCCTATCTGGGGCCGGGCTATAACGACGCAACGATTGGCGCGCTGCTAGATAAGCGCCATGACGCGATTGCGTTGGCAGGCTGCAGCGTGCGACGCATTTCTGATGAGGCTGAACTCTGTGCTGAAACAGCGAAGGCTATCGCTGAAGGCAAGGTGATCGGCTGGTTTCAGGGACGTATGGAGTGGGGCCCCCGTGCGCTGGGCAATCGCTCGATTCTTGGCGATCCGCGGCGAGAGGACATGAAAGACATACTGAATCTCAAGATCAAGCGGCGCGAGTCATTTCGTCCATTTGCGCCGTCGATTTTGCGCGAAGCTGTACCCGATTGGTTTGAGCTCGACGGTGATGTGCCGTTTATGATGCAGGTATATCCAATTCGAGCTGAGAAGCGCAGCGAGATTCCTGCCGTGA
>JAYWHV010000334.1:0-29725 GCA_043777615.1 Burkholderiales bacterium
CAGGATGAAAGACCAACGGTAAGTCTGCAAGCACGTCCACCATTTCCGCCAGTGTCAGCGTCGGGCCGAATACTTTGCGTCCTTTGTAAGCGCTGAAAATCAACGTTCCGGGATCGAACAGTCCATAGCTCAAACCGGCGCTATGGCACAGGAGATGACGAATCGTGATCGAGCTTTCGGAAGGCTCCGTGTCTGCGAGCGTCGTTGCACCGGGCCTCAGTACGCGACGATTGGCAAGCTGCGGGATATAGCGCTCAATCGGATCGTCGAGCTTGAGTTTGCCCGCCTCAAAGAGCAACAGCACGGCGCACGATGTGACAAGTTTTGTGTTGGAAAACGCACGGAACAGATGGTCAGTCGTCAGCGGCGCTTTCGCTTCGCGATCCGCCCAGCCAACGCAATTTGCATCGACCAGATCGCGGCCCTGAAGCACAGCCCACGAAACCCCCGCAAGCAGGTCGCGGTCCACGTAGCCTTGCATCGAAGCACGCACTGCGTCAAAGTCGTAGTCAGTAAGTTTGGCAGTCAGTTCATGCATGACGGGCGTTCGACAAATTGGTCGGGGGTCTCAAAACGAATGTAGCCCAGTCTAGCTATCCGCCCGGGCCGCAGGCGGCAAATCCCAGTTTGCGATAATCTTCTGGTCTTAAGTAAGCACAGCGAGGGCTGCGCTCATGTTCGTGGCGGTCTACTCACCAACCCCGCCACTTGATTGATTGAAGGAGAAAACAATGGCATCCATAAACCGTGTCACCCTGATCGGTAACCTCGGGCGCGATCCCGAAATGCGCTACCTGCCGAGCGGCGAAGCTGTAGCTTCGTTTTCGGTTGCGACCACCGAGCAGTGGAAAGACAAGAGTGGCGGCAAGCAGGAACGCACCGACTGGCACCGTATCGAGTTCATCGGTCGCACGGCCGAGGTCTGCGGCGAGTACCTGAAAAAAGGCGCGCCGGTCTACATCGAAGGCCGCATTCAGTACGACAAATGGACCGACAAGGAAGGCGTCGAAAAAACGCTGACCAAAATTCGCGGCGACCGCATGCAGATGCTCGGTGGACGCACAGGCGGTGGCGGCAGTGATGCGCCGTACGACGATCACGAAAAAGGTGGCTCGACACCCCGCTCAACCGGGCAGCCCATGGGCTCGGGTTCGGCCGCTGGTGCAAGTGCGCCGAAGAAGGCCAAACTCGACGATTTTGACGACGATATCCCGTTCTAGTCGTCGCCCGGACAGGCGCTTAGGGCGGGCAGTGCCGGCCCTACCGGGTCAGCGCCTCAAAGTCATCCCACCGTAGCCGCTGTAAGCCGCTGCCTTTCGTGGCTAAGTGGTTCGCCATTGCAGCGCCCAGCGTCTCGACTCGCACTCCGCGATACTTGTGTAGCGGCCCGAACAAAAGCGGCGAGAGCATGGGCCAGAACGTGAGCGTCAGCGCTTGCTGAATGCCGTACCGATTGGTCGGCGTCAAAATCATCGATGGCTGAAACAAGGAGAGCCGCTCGAAATT
Organism: Burkholderiales bacterium; assembly: GCA_043777615.1. Lineage (GTDB taxonomy): Bacteria > Pseudomonadota > Gammaproteobacteria > Burkholderiales > Casimicrobiaceae > Casimicrobium. The sequence goes on from JAYWHV010000334.1 coordinate 1,507, forward strand.
CAGGGCGACTAGCGCGTCTTCCAGCTCGCCTTTGATGCGAAGGTAAAAGGATCGCGATTTTGAGTCGGCGCCTACGGCGCAGAGCAGTTCGAAATGACGCACGCCGCTCTGCCTGCAAATCGTGGCGAATGCGATCACCACGTCCTTGTCGATGTGCACGAATTCCGCTTTCGACATCTGTGACGGTTGGCCAACGCCGAGCGTGCACACGGCGGCGTCATGCCCACCGACAAATTCAGCGTAGGTGTCGGGCCGTTCGATGTTCACGACATGCTGTTTGATCACGGCCTTCCCGCCATGCACAGGTACAGCAATGTCGCGACGCCCGAGCAGCGTCAGCCGCCCAAGCTCCGGCATGCCAAGCAACGTGGACACGATCTGGCCGCCGACCGCGCCGCTCGCTCCCAACATCACTATCGACAAAGAGTCTGCCACGTTAAACCTGATCTCTCGAAAAGCACAAAATATGGAGCGTACCAGTCTGCTGAAATCCCTGCGCTCGCCTTCATGGCCATGACGGCCAGCATCGCAGAGCCTGAAGCCGATCGCACAAGTCTACGTGGGCTTAGGCACTCTCAGTTGCGGTCAACCCGGCGGAATTTCAGCTTGAGCAGGGGAGGCTCGCTCGTTTGAGAATACCCGGAAAGCAACGACGCACAACGCTCCAAATTGGACTGACGGTTCGGTCATCGCAGCCGAAGCCGTCGCTGATTTACGTGGTCATCCGCACTTCGCCAGATTCCCCCATATTCGCAGGCGGCGTTCCGGTTACTGTCGCCTTCGCAATCTTTAAAAGCTGCGTGATCTTGCTTTCTTTCACATCCCAATAGTGGGCGTGCGTGATTCTGACTTCGACCAGTGCCAGATCGGGGTCGGTCGGGCCACCGGGAAACCAGGCTTCGGCGAACTTGGTCCACAGCGCACGAATGCGTTCGGGATCATTGTCGAGATGCCCGATTCCAGAGACCGAAACGTAGCTATCTTTGCCGGGGTGGGCATAGCTCAATGCGACGTTCGAATCGCGCAGCATGTCTGCTAGCGACTCGCTTTTGCGTGACATGAAAAACCACAAACAGTCATCGCTCGTGAGCTCTGAATTTTGCGTCGTCATTGGCCGCGAATGCATCCGACCATCCTCGTGATGCGTCGTCAGCATGGCAAATTTGATGTCCTTGATAAGATCCCAAAGCAGGGCTCGGCCTTCGTCGTGATTTTCCATAAATTTTTATTCCTTCTAGCTTGGTGATGTGCGAATCAATACGATGATTTAGCTTCCGCGCACGCCTAGCATGCGCGGAGAAAAATCAGGCGGAAAACTACTGCGCGCCGCCCGTCACCGGACTGGTGTCAGAAATCGCTTTCATCAGCATGGCATGGTTGGCCCAGCCTTTCTTGGCGTTCGGACCCATCATCTTTTCGGCCATGTTCCAGCGGCGTTCCATCTCCATCATGTATTGCTCCTTGCTTACCATCGTGTCCATCGGCATTTTTTTGCCATAAAACGTGTTGAAGTCGAACGAGCGGTCTGATTGAAGTGGTGTTGTCTGGGCGCTTGCACCCATTGAAAACAGTGCGACCGCAGCGATAGCGGCAAGTGACAACGATTGCTTTTTCATGATATTTCTTCCTGTGGGATTAACGTCGAGTGACGTGGTGACCTCGATGAAACGCAATCATTGCGAATCACCGCGCAATCAAACAAAGCCCTGAAAAAACTGGAAACAGCTTTGGAAGGGCAGCATTGATCTCGGCTAGTCAACGTTACGTCGCGTCGCGCTGCCAATACATCGGACGCCTGCTGTGTTCGCAGTCAGGTAATCGGGCGATTCATGTAGGCCTTGCCCTACATTACGTGTCGCACGACGCCATCGGCAATGCCCCGACGTCGGGCACGATCCGCTGGGGGCGCAAGCCCAAAAGTCGCGTCAGTTCGTATCTCGGCCGTGCAGCTCCTGCAAACTTGATGAAATCATAATCGCCATGACGACTAACCCTCGCCTCAATACCGATAAGCCAGACGACAACGGCCCAAGCCTTCCTTTGAAAGGGTTGCGGGTTGTCGAATTCACTCATATGGTGATGGGTCCTACGTGCGGCTTGGTGCTTGCCGACATGGGAGCTGAAGTCATCAAAATCGAGCCAATTGACGGTGATCGCACCCGCAGGCTGCTAGGTGCAGGTTCCGGTTTTTTTCCGATGTTCAACCGCAACAAGAAAAGCATTGCCATCAATCTGCACAATCCCGCGGGAGCGGCGCTTGCTCGCGAACTCGCGGCGACGGCCGACGTAGTTGCGGAGAACTTCAAACCCGGCACGATGACCAAATACGGTCTTGATTACGCTGCGCTATCGCTGGCTAATGAACGCCTGATCTACGTCTCCTGCAAAGGTTTTTTGCCGGGCCCCTACGATCATCGCACCGCGCTCGACGAGGTCGTCCAGATGATGGGCGGCCTCGCCTATATGACGGGTCGCCCCGGCGATCCGCTGCGGGCGGGCAGCAGCGTGAACGACATTATGGGAGGGCTGTTCGGTGCCATCGGCGCGTTGGGCGCGCTCGTGCAACGTGGCATCACGGGCAAGGGTCAGGAGATTCAATCGGCCCTCTTCGAGAACAACGTGTTTCTCGTCGGGCAGCACATGATGCAGTTTGCAATGACCGGCCGCGCGCCCGCTCCGATGCCCGCGCGTGTCAGCCCGTGGGCAATTTACGATGTTTTTGCCGTAAAAGGCGGCGAGCAAATATTTCTTGCTGCAGTGAGTGATGCGCAGTGGGTCACGTTCTGTGATTCGCTGGGATTTGACGACCTGAAAAACGACCCCAGGCTTGCGACCAACAATCTACGAGTGGAAATGCGACCGACCCTGCTTCCGACGTTGCGATCGCGCTTGGCCCTTCGTTCAGCGCAAGAGCTGGCCGATTTGTTTGAGCGCGCTGGCCTGCCATTCGCGCCTATCAGCAAACCTGAAGACTTGTTCGAAGACCCGCACCTCCTTCGCACCGGCGGTTTGGCCGACATCAGCTTGCCGGACGGCCCGCGCGCGGGCAAACACGTGAAAACGGCGCTACTACCTATTACGATGGACGGCGGACGATTGCCGGTGCGGCGGGATCCCCCGAGGCTCGGCCAGCATACGAGGGAATTGCTTGCCGGGATCGGCGTCAGCGCGGTCAGGATCGACGAGTTGCTACGCGACGGTGTGGTCGCATAGCGAGCGAAATGCAGAAAACTGACGGTCAGCTTTCCGAAATCACGATTTCGGTTGTAATTTCCGCAGTCTTTCCGAGCATGGCTGTTGCAGAGCAATATTTTTCTTTTGACAGCTTTACGGCACGCTCAACGGCCGCCGGATCAAGCCCGTTTCCCGTCAATTTGAACGTCAGCTTGATCGCGGTGAACACTTTCGGGTCCGTTTCGGCGCGAACAGCGTCGGCGTCGACATGCAAACTGGTGAATTTCTGCCTCGACTTGTTGAGCATCAGCACCACGTCAAACGCCGTGCAGCTTGCCGCGCCAGCGAGCACTAACTCCATTGGCCGCGAACCCGTGTTGCGCCCGCCATACTCGGGCGCGCCGTCAATCACGATGGCATGCCCAGACCCTGTTTCTGCCACGAATTGAACGTTATCGACCCACTTGATTGTTGATTTCATAAGAGTAATCCTCGGTTGTTCTATCGCTAGAGTTGTATCTCTAGAGAATTATTGCCGCAGCGCACCATTTCGCATTGACTTGTGCAGTGCAGCATGCTTAAATTCATCCATCGCCTGCTTCCTCCTCCTTAGCAGGTGATTGATGTCCCCCTTCCTCCTCCTTTGGATGGACATCTTTAACGGCAGGCCCTCGGGCTTGCCGTTTTCTTTTGTATTTTCTGTTCCGCTTTGTTTATTAGTAGGCCATTCAGAGCTATACTTGTGGGCTTACCTCAGATTTTTACAGTCTGTGGTCTGAAAACTCATAACGCACTGGACGACAGAGAGTCCGCTTTCAAGCGAGCCCTCACCGCCCTTTGCACAACACCAAAACGAGTCTAGAGCGTATCAAGCAATGAAAACTTTTTCAGCAAAGCCGTCTGACATTACACAGGACTGGATCCTGGTAGACGGCACCGACCAGATTCTGGGTCGCCTCGCGTCACAAATCGCATCCCGCCTTCGCGGCAAACACAAGGCGATCTTCACGCCGCACATGGACACGGGCGATTTCGTCATCGTGACCAACGTGGAAAAACTCCGAGTGACCGGCAAAAAAGCCTTCCAGAAGACGTACTTCCGTCACTCTGGCTATCCCGGCGGCATCTCGGAAACCAATTTCGAGAAACTGCAAGACAAATATCCTGACCGTGTGCTTAAGCACGCCGTCAAAGGCATGCTGCCAAAAGGCCCGCTCGGCTACGCCATGCTCAAAAAGTTGAAGTGCTACACCGGTGATGCGCATCCGCACGCCGCTCAGCAGCCAAAAACACTCGTCCTCACGAAATAACCTCTACCCGCTTCCCAGGAACTATCCAAATGATTGGTATTTTTAACTACGGTACGGGTCGTCGCAAAAGCGCAGTAGCTCGTGTGTTCATGAAAGCTGGCAAGGGCGCAATCGTGGTCAACGGCAAGCCCGTTGATCAGTTTTTTGCTCGTGAAACTGGCCGCATGATTGTGCGTCAGCCACTCCAGATTACGAATAATCTCGAGAGCTTTGACATCATGGTCAGCGTTGCTGGCGGTGGTGAGTCAGGCCAGGCCGGTGCTGTTCGTCACGGCATTACCCGCGCGCTCATCGAATACGATGCAGCGTACAAACCAGACTTGAAGAAGGCTGGCCTCGTGACACGCGATGCTCGCGAAGTCGAACGTAAAAAAGTCGGTCTGCGCAAGGCGCGCCGTCGTAAGCAGTTCTCGAAGCGCTAACGCAGTTTCAGTACTCGCGTTTCGAGACAAAGGCTGCGAGCAACCCTCGCGGCCTTTGTGCTTTATGGGTGTCCCATCTTGTTGCCATCCTGAGACAAGAACTAACTGAGGAACAATGCTTTGAACGCAGAAACAATTGTCAAAGTCGGAATCGTCGGCGGCACCGGTTACACCGGTGTCGAGTTGTTACGCATGCTCACGCTCCACCCGAACGCGAAGGTGACGATGATCACTTCGCGCAAGGAAGCTGGCACACGCCTTGATGCGATGTTCCCAAGCCTGCGCGGTCGATGCGACCTCGTGTTCAGCGACACGGCGACGGCGGATCTGACGCAATGTGACGTCGTTTTCTACGCCACTCCGCACGGCGTTGCGATGGCGGATGCGCCGAAGCTCACGGCTGCTGGCGTGAAGATTATTGATCTCGCTGCGGACTTTCGTTTCAGGGATTTAGCCGTGTTCGAGCAGTGGTACAAGCTCCCGCACACCTGCCCCGATCTGGCGGAGAAAGCGGCTTACGGCCTCGTCGAATTAAATCGCGATGCGATCCAGTCAGCGCAAATCGTTGGCAATCCCGGTTGTTATCCCACGACAATGCAATTAGGCTATTACCCGTTGCTGAAGGCAGGCATTGTTGACGCGGGTCATCTGATCGCAGATTGCGCATCAGGCGTATCGGGTGCTGGAAAGAAAGCGGAGATTGATTACCTGCTGACCGAGGCGGGTGACAACTTCAAGGCCTATGGTGTTTCCGGTCATCGCCATCATCCGGAAACGCAGGCGCGGCTGCAGGAAATGACGGCCGACAAGGTGCGTCTGATTTTCACGCCACATCTGACACCGATGATCCGCGGTATGCATTCGACGCTGTACGCGCAACTCACGGGCAAAGGCCTGTCGATGACTAACGACGAGCTGCAGGCGCTGTTCGTTAATGCGTACAAGGGCGAGGCGTTCATCGACGTGATGCCATTCGGCAGCATGCCCGACACTCGCTCAACGCGAGGCAGCAACATGTTGCGAATCGCGCTGCATCGCCCGCAGAATGGCGACATGGTGATCGTACTTGTCGTGCAGGACAATCTGGTCAAAGGCTCGGCTGGAGCTGCGGTTCAGTGCATGAATTTAATGTTTGGCCTGCCGGAAACCGCGGGCTTGTTAACGATGCCGCTGTCGCCGTAGGCGACAAAAGCGACAACCGCTGATGGCTCTGCTCCGCTCTGATCGCATCATCTCTGGCCTGCGTCGGCGCTTCGGAATTTCCGCACCGAAACTCTCGGTGCGGACCCACTGGTCATGGAAAGTTAAAGGCACGATCATCGCCGTGGCGGTGCTCGTGTTCGCGGGCCTGTTCTACGGGGGATTCGATGCGGGCCGCATTTTCGCGGGCTTCAATGTTGGCAAAGTGCGCGACGAACAGGAACGTCTCACCGCTGAAGTGATCGCGCTGCGTGCTGACAACGAGCGACTCAAGCAAGGCAATATCGAGCTGACCAACAGTGCACAAATGGCGGTCGGTGCGAAAGACGTTTTGTCGAAGCAAATTATTTCGTTGCAGCAGGAAAACACGCAGCTCAAGGAAGAAAGTGCATTCTTCGAGAAGCTCATCGGCAGCGCCGCTGGCAGCAAAAACGGCCTTGCCGTGCAACGCATGCAGGCCGAACGAGAGACCGTAAACAGCTATCGTTTCCGCGCGCTCGTCGTGCAGGGCAGCGCTGAATCGCCGTTCAAAGGCAAACTCACCATGGTCGCCACTATTGTGACCGACGGCAAGCGCACGAACATCAATTTGCCCGACGAACAGCCTGATCTGGTAGCCTCGCTCGCATTGGATTTCAAGACGTATCAGCGCGTCGAAGGCATCTTCAAAGTGCCCGCCAATGCGCAGCTAAAAACGTTGCAAATGCGCGTAATTCCTGCGGGAAGCAAGGAGCCTCGCGCGCAGCAGTCGCTTCAGTTGTAGGGGTGTGAAAGCGCCATGATTTTTCAGGAGATATTTCAAATGTTTGGTCGCAAAAAGAATCACGTTCCGCAAAAGCAGATTGACAGCCTGATTGGCTCGTCGACCACCATCAGCGGCGACATCCTCTTTACGGGTGGGCTTCGCGTTGACGGCATGGTGAAGGGCTTCATCCATTCAGCCTCGGACGCTCCGTCGACGCTGGTGGTGAGCGAGAAAGCAACCGTCAACGGCGAAATTCGCGTTTCGCACGTGGTAATCGACGGGACGGTCAACGGTCCTGTGAACGCAACCGAATATCTGGAACTGTTGCCGAACGCGCGCATCACGGGCGACGTGAGCTATCGCACGCTCGAAATGCAGGTTGGTGCCGTCATCGACGGACGCCTGCTGCATGTGCAACAAGGCACCGCCGACGTGGTTGAGTTGAAGCGCATCGGCAACGACGGCAAGTAACCGGCCAATCCCACATCAAGAGCGCGGTTGAATTCCCGCGCAAGCGCCCTGATAATAGGATGTGAGCAACGATAACGATTGCTCCACAGGAGTTTCAAAATGAATGCAATGACCGAACTGCCCGCACCGATCAACTTCACCGACGCTGCGGCGAACAAGGTGAAAGACCTGATCATCGACGAGCAAAACCCGAACCTCAAACTGCGAGTGTTCGTGACTGGTGGCGGCTGCTCGGGCTTTCAGTACGGTTTCACGTTCGATGAAGAGGTCAACGAAGATGACACCAAAATGGTGAAAAACGACGTGACGCTGCTGATTGACGCCATGAGCTACCAATATTTGGTAGGTGCAGAAATCGACTACAGCGACGGCCTCGAAGGCGCGCAGTTCGTGATCAAGAATCCGAACGCGACATCCAGCTGCGGCTGCGGGAACTCATTCAGCGCCTAATGGGCAGCTGATCCTGAAAAAGCACCTCCGGGTGCTTTTTTTACGGACACTGGTTCTATAACTTTTGTCTAAAAACACCACTACATAAGGGCTACGAATGGTTTTTCTATAAAGTCGACCAAGCCTTTAATTGCGCTTTAACCCCAATGCATAGGTCATTTCCCCAAAAAGCTGTCACTTCAAAAGCAGGCACATATTATGCTTTTACACAGAATAATCTGAGATATTCAGCAGCACAGAACAAAACCGGGGAAATGTATGAATCAACGTTTTTTGACGCTCGTCGCAAGCTTCCTTGCCATGACGCTGTTAACGACGCACGCACCGAAGGCTATCGCCGCTCCGCTCAAACTAGTCGTTCACGAAGACAACGGCGCTGAAGGTGAACCCCTGCCGCCGCTGTCCCGCTACAACGCCCTCAAACGGTCTCTGGAGACGGCACTCGGCCGCCCCGTCGAGCTCTCGCTGACCCGTGACCGGCAACGCGTGCTCGAATGGATGGAGAAGAACCAGCACGACGTCTTCATGACCAACGCGGCCGACCTCGCCGCCAAAGCGCTGACGTCGCTGGGCTATGAATTTATCGCCTCCGGCCGCCCCGACGTGACCGCCTTGTTCATTGGCAAAGGCGCGCCGGTTGAGAACCTGAAAGCATTGAGCGGCATGTCCGTGTCAATGCCTCGCGCTGAGACGATGTACGGCCAGGTCTGCGCTGCCGAATTGCGCGACTTCATGGGACGGCAGTACACCGCACGCTTCAGCACCGAATACAGCGCCGTCGTCTACGCAATCGAGAACAACCTGTCGACGGTCGGCTGCATCCCCTCCATCGCGCGCGCAAAGGAGACGCTCGCCGCCAAAGGGATCAAGGTCGTCTACGAGGGCCGCCCGCAGCCCGCCATGCCGGTCGTGGCCTCGCCAGGCCTTCCTGCGGGTGATCGTGCCCTGATCGCCAAAACGCTGACCAATTACGAGGAAGACAGCGCCGTCGTTAAGTCACTCAACGTGACGGGCTTCACCGGTGGAGGGGAGATTCGTCTGCGCGCGCTGACCGCGTGGCTCAAACAAAAGTAGCCGCCGACTGATTTCAGGCCGGATAGACCGCACCCAGAATTCGCGGGCCTTTAGCGCCGGTGACCTCGGGCACATTTCCCGGCGCGCTGGCGAAACACTGGCGTGCGAGCCATGCGAACGCTAGCGCTTCTACCTGCATCGGGTCTACGCCCAGCACCTGAGTAGATTGCGCACGCGGCAGCTGGCGCATCAGCTGAGCGTTGAACACCCCGCCGCCGCACACGTAACACTCCCGTTCACCGAGCGCGCTCGCGATGCTGCGCGCGGTCAGCGCGACTAAAGTAGCCTGAACGTCCGGGACAGCAGCGCTGGTTCCGAAAGCTGCCAACCTAGCGTCCAGCCACGCGGCGTTGAATAACTCGCGCCCCGTGCTCTTCGGCGGTGCTTTGTTGAAATACGATTCCGCGAGCAAGGTCGCAAGCAATCGTTCGTCCACTCGCCCCGTCGCCGCCCAAGTCCCGTCTTCGTCGAACGCTTTTCCGGTGTGCCGTTCGCACCAAGCATCCAGCAACGTATTCCCCGGCCCCGTGTCAAAACCGCGCACAGAGTCCGCAGAGCCCTTCGAAGGCAGCAACGTCACATTGGCAAGCCCGCCAATATTGACCACCGCCCGAGGCGCGCTGCCGCTAAACACCGCCGCATGAAACGCCGGAACCAGCGGCGCGCCCTGCCCACCCGCCGCGACGTCGCGCGACCGAAAATCCGCAACGACCGAAATCCCAGTCAACTCCGCAATGAGCGCAGGTTGATTGATTTGCAGCGTGAAGGCGCGCTCGGGGCGATGGCGAATGGTTTGCCCATGCGCGCCAATGGCCGCTATCTGCGCTGCTTTCATACCGGTTTTCGCAAGCAACGCCGCCACGGCATCCGCGTAACATCGCGCGAGGGCAACCGACGCGTCCCCCGCCCGCTCGATCTCGTCCGCGCCCGTCTGCATGAGCCCCTGCAAAGCCTCGCGCAACGCTGACGCGAATGGCAGATGCACATGGCCCAGCGTGTTCACTTTGCCATCCGCAAAGTCAGCCAGCACGGCGTCGACGCCGTCGACGCTGGTACCCGACATCAGTCCGATGTAGCGATCATTCAACAGCATTCCTTGCCCGCGCATTCAGTGATGAGAAAATCAGAGCGAATCGTACAAGACTATGGCTATGGCACTCTCCCCACAAGAACAACTCGAAATCATGAAACGCGGCGTCGACGAATTGCTCGTCGAATCCGAAATGCTAAAAAAGATTGAGCGCAGCATCGCGACCGGCGTTCCGCTTCGCGCAAAGCTCGGTCTCGACCCGACGCGACCCGATCTGCACGTCGGGCATTCGGTGGTGCTTAACAAGCTTCGACAGTTTCAGGATTTGGGTCACACCGTGATCTTCCTGGTCGGCGATTTCACTTCGCTGATTGGGGATCCGTCCGGTCGTAACGACACGCGACCGCCGCTCGACCGCGAGCAAATCATCGAGAACGCCAAGACCTATCACGCGCAGGCAAGCAAGGTGCTCGACCCCGAAAAGACCGAGATTCGCTACAACAGCGAATGGAGCGATCCGCTCGGCGCTGCCGGCATGATCAAGCTCGCGTCACGCTACACCGTGGCGCGCATGATGGAGCGCGAGGACTTTACGCAGCGCTTCAAGAACGGCGTGCCGATTGCGATCCATGAGTTTTTGTACCCACTGATGCAGGGCTACGATTCCGTCGCTTTGAAGGCCGACATTGAGCTGGGCGGTACCGATCAAAAGTTCAATCTGCTGATGGGCCGCACACTGCAATCGCAGTACGGCCAGGAGCAGCAATGCATCCTGACCATGCCGCTTTTGGTGGGGCTTGACGGCGTCGAGAAGATGAGCAAGTCGAAGGACAACTACATCGGGTTGACGGAGCCAGCGTCCGAGATTTTCGGCAAAGTGATGTCCATCTCCGACGAATCGATGTGGACGTACTACGAGCTTTTGTCGTTCAAGCCACTGGCTGAGGTCGCGGCGATGAAGGCGAAATGCGCTGCGAAAGAAATGAATCCACGGGACGCGAAAGTGGCGCTCGCATTGGAGATCGCGGCACGCTTTCACACGCAGGCTGAGGCAGATGCGGCGCTCGCTGCGTTCGAGGCGCGAAAGACCGGTGCTGCACCAGACAACATGCCGGAAGTGACGATTCATTGCGCTGAAGAATCGATGCCGCTCACGCAGATCGTCAAGCAGGCGGATTTGACTGCCAGTTCAAGCGATGCCGGTCGATTGATCGACGGGCGCGGGTTGAAAGTTGACGGCGAAACCATCGAAGACAAAGCGACAAAACTGGCCAAAGGAAAGACTTACGTTGTACAAGCAGGCAAGCGCAAGTTCGCGCGCGTGACGCTGGTCTAGACCAAAAATCCATGTACATCTCGCTGACGGATCTCTTCAAAATCGGCATCGGACCGTCGTCGTCGCATACGGTCGGGCCGATGCGCGCAGCGAGGCGTTTTCTGATCGAGTTGCCCCAAGAAGTGCTGAGCAAAATCACGCGTGTTCGTGTTGAATTATTCGGCTCGCTTGCCCATACCGGGCAGGGGCACGGCACTGACATCGCTTTGCAATTGGGCTTCAGTGGCGAGCTGCCAGATGTCGTCGACACCGTGGCAATTCCACAAATGATTTCGGCGATTGGCAAGAGCGAATCCATCAAGCTTTTGGGCGAACGCTCGATTCGCTTTCAGCCGATGCTTGATATTCGCTACAACCTGAAAGACGTATTGCCGCTACATTCGAATGCGATGACCTTTCGTGCTTACGGCGCGAACACCAAATCCGGTGCTTACGGCGACGACATGAGCGTACCCATCGCAGAACGCACGCTCTACTCGATCGGTGGCGGTTTTATCGTCGATGAGGATGAAGCATTTGTCGGTAGTCCGCGTGGCGGTGAGGTTTCGGTGCCGTATCCGTTTGCGCATATGGTGGAACTGCTTGCCCGTTCGACCGACGAAAAATTGCCGATGAGCGAACTGCTGCGCGCCAACGAACATCACGTCCGCGGTGAAACGGCGACGAGCGAATTTCTTGATCGCATCACAAAGACCTTTTTCGATTGCATCGACAAAGGCCTTGCCACACGCGGGCAATTACCCGGCGGCTTGAACGTCAAGCGTCGTGCTCCCGACATTCACAATCAGCTGTTGGTCGAGCGCGGACAACGGGGCATCGCGCCGCACAAAGCGCTCGACTGGGTGAGCGCGTACGCGATCGCCGTGAACGAAGAGAACGCAGCAGGCGGTCGCGTAGTCACGGCACCGACCAATGGCGCCGCAGGTGTGGTGCCCGCCGTGCTGCGCTACGCGCAAGACTTTTGCAACGTTGACCGCGCGGGACAACATGACTTTTTGCTGGTGGCATCGGCTGTTGGCGCGCTTTGCAAAATGAACGCGTCGATTTCTGGCGCTGAGGTTGGTTGTCAGGGCGAGGTAGGGTCCGCCGCAGCGATGGCCGCCGCGGGCCTCGCAGCCGCGCTCGGTGCCAGCAACGAGCAAATTGAAAATGCCGCCGAAATCGCGCTTGAACATCATCTCGGCATGACCTGCGACCCCATCGGAGGTCTCGTGCAGATTCCTTGCATCGAGCGCAATGCGATGGGCGCCGTCAAAGCCATCAGCGCCACATCGCTTGCCATGCGCGGCGACGGCACGCATCGCGTGTCACTCGATCAGGCGATTGACACGATGCGCCGAACGGGGGCGGATATGCAGTCGAAATACAAGGAGACATCGCAGGGTGGATTGGCGCTGGCGCAGGTGGAGTGCTGATCTTGGACGCCCGATTGGCGGAACGCCAGCTGGTGGCGTCATTCTCGGCAACGCCGGGAATCCAGAAAGATTGCAGTCGCAGTCGCGCTGGAAGACCGATTCTCTTTGCGACGTTCTGGATACCCGCCTTCAGCGCGTACGACGCCAAATTTGCGGTTTTCTTCGAAAAGACCTGATTCGAATCCAACGTTGAAAGGAACCCCATGCTCGACCACATGACCTTCCGCGTCACCGACCTCGCGGCGACGCGCAAACTCTTTGAGGCCGCACTCGCTCCCCTAGGCTACAAAGTTCTGCACGACCTTGAATTCGACGGGCAGAAAATGTTTGGCATGGGCTTCGCGACCTCCGAAGGCGAAAAAACAACGACCTGGTTCATTCAAGGTGCATCCGAGTACGGTGAGCCGGTGACGCGCGGCTGCCACCTCGCCTGGAAAGCGCCGAATCGCGCGGCAGTTGATGCGTTTTATTCAGCTGCCATCGCAAACGGCGCCAAAGACAACGGCAAGCCGGGACTGCGCGAGCACTACCACCCCAACTACTACGGTGCGTTCGTGCTGGACCTGCATGGCAACAACGTTGAGGCGGTTTGCCACCAGCCGGAATGAGCCATCGACTTTTTGCCCTGATCGTATTGATGGGCCTACTTTCACCCGCCGAGCTTGCGCTGGCACAATCAAATCGCATCAGCTCAGGAAGCATTCAATTGAACCAAATCGCAAAAGGCAATTTCGTCGTCAAACTCTTGCCGCTTGTCTTCGAGGGCCAGCCGGAGGGCGGCAGTCTCGGTCGCATGTCGATCGACAAGCAGATCAGCGGAGACCTTGTCGCCACGACTATCGGGCAGATGCTGAGTGCTGGTACGGAGACCAAGGGATCAGCAGGCTACGTCGCCATTGAGCGAGTGGACGGCACACTGCACGGACGCAAAGGCAGCTTCACGCTACAGCATACCGGGACAATGAACCGGGGCGCACCGAGCCTGTCGGTCACGGTTGTTCCCGACTCCGGCACGGGAGAGCTAGTGGGGTTGAAGGGTGACTTCAACATCATTCGCGCCGAGGGCAAACACAGCTACGAGTTCAACTATTCCCTGCCTTAGCGGTCGCCATTGGCCTGCTCTCTCTTCCAACTGATCGCTGATCAATAAAAAGGATTCGATATGGCAACCATTCGAGAAGGCAACCAGGGCGTGCTCGTGATCGTCGATGTTCAGGTCGGCGTTGTGGGCGACGCGTGGGATGTGCCGCGCGTCATCAAGAATGTGTCGCGAACGGTTGAACGGGCTCGTGCTGCGGGCGTGCCCGTCATTTGGGTGCAGCACGCGTCGGACGAGTTGCCGCCAGGGAGCCCGCAGTGGCAGTGGGTGAACGAGTTGAAGCCTGCGGCGAACGAAGCGCTCGTTAGCAAGCAGTTCGAATCATCGTTTGAGCAGACAACGCTGGATGAGGAACTCGCGAAAACTCGCGCGACGCACATCACGCTTGCCGGCGCGATGACGAACTGGTGCATTCGCGCGACGGCGTATGGCGCGCTGGATCGCGGCTACGACCTGACGCTCGTTAAAGACGCGCACACCACGAGCGACATGGACGTCGGCAACGGCGTCACGATTGAGGCGGCAAAAGTTGTCGCCGAACTCAACATCGCAATGACCTGGCTGCGCTATCCCGGTCGCGTCAATGGGACGGCCACGGCCGAGGCGGTTGATTTCGCAACACCGGGCGGGACGCGCTGATTACGTTGCCTCGCCGACACGCGTCGCCCGTCGCAAGACTTCACGCATTCGCGAAACGAAACATCGCGACAAAGTGCTCGCCGCCCAAAACAACTTTATCGTGCAATCACGACTGAATGCGGGCTAAAGGCGTAAAACGGCATTTGTCAATAATCATCCGTATTGACGTCTAGCCCCAACGTAGCGGCGCTCCCAGCGAAAAGCTGTATCTACAACAGCACATGCTGCGTCATGACATCGAAAGGCGTTTTTGGGTCGCCGCGCACGCTGTCGGTTTCGAAGTAGTCGTTCCAGCCGTTTTCGGCGAGCACGGCCAGATACGCGTCACCCAGTGCGGGCGTGGGAAAACGCCAGACACAAAAAAACTGATAGCGGTCAGCCGTGGCGGCGTGATTGTTCTGCCCCCAGGCGACCGCCTCGGCTTTGCTGCCCAGGCGCAGCCGTGTGAGCGCTGTGACTTTGCTCAGGTACGCCGTGCGCGCGGGCTGCGACAGCGTGAGCCAGCTCTGCTTTGGTTTCCACAGGCCGATAAATACATGCATGTGCGGGGACCTCAATACATCAGGGCAGGGATCGGAAAACTAGGTTTTGCCTGGCGCGCTGGCGGCGACGCCGACAAAAAACGCACGCAACATGTGCTGCACGATTTCTTCACCGGAGTAACTGTTGCCACGTTGCATATAGTCAAGTGTTGGATCGCAGGAGCGCGCATAAATCGCGGTGACGATGTAGTCGGTTGGCAGCTCACGGGACAGCGCGCCGTCCGATTTCGCCTGTTCGACCAGCGACGACAGTGCGGCGTTCAGCGTGAAGAGCGCTGCCAGATAAATCTCGTCGGTCATCAGGGAGTGCTCGAGCGCGCCGTTGGTCGATGGCAGGTGCGGAATGCTGCCCTTTAGCCGCTCCTGTAGCACCCATTCGAGCATCCGTCGCAGCTTTTCGACCGCGGGCAGCTCGGCCGGAAGCACCGAAAGCCGCGTAATCGTGCGCTCGAATAGTCGCGTCATGGTGCGCGCGGCGAGCTTCTCTTTTGACGGGAAATGCTTGTAAAGGCTCGCTTTGGCGATACCGACCTCGGCCGCCACTACGTCCATCGTCATCTCTTCGTAGCCCAGCTTGCCGAGCAGCTGATGCGCCGCGTCGAGGATCGCTTCCTCGCGCATTTCTAACTGACGCAAACGATAAGGGGTTGCCAAAATGGAACTTTCTGGTAATAATTTGAACTAATGAGTTCAATTATTGACTAACGAGTGTGAATTACGGCTTATACGGCCCGTTCAGACCCATTGGTAGTTTTGTGACCATTTGTTCATTCTAGGAGTTCAATCATGATGTTTCGTCCCCTCAAATCCATTCTTGCTGGCTTTGTCAGCGTCGCCCTGATGTCCGGTGCTGCCCTGGCGCAAGCCCCCGGCACCATCGTTGATGTCGCGGTTGCCAACGGCAACTTCAAAACCCTGGTCACCGCCGTGAAAGCCGCAGGCCTGGCCGAAACGCTGTCTGGCAAAGGCCCATTCACTGTGTTCGCGCCGACCGACGCGGCGTTCGCCAAGCTCCCAGCGGGCACCGTCGACGCACTGTTGAAGGACATCCCGAAACTGAAGGCGATCCTGACGTATCACGTCGTTTCCGGCGCAGTCATGGCCAAAGACGTGAAAACCGGCATGGTGCCAACCGTGAACGGTCAATCGCTCGACGTCAAAGCTGACGCGATGGGCGTCACCGTCAATGGCGCAAAAGTCACGACCGCCGATGTGAAAGCGTCGAACGGCGTGATCCACGTGATCGACACCGTGGTACTGCCGAAGTAATAAACCCGGGCTCACCAAAAACTCCAGCTTCGCACCCGCGCTGCTGGAGTTTTTTTTAACTTTTTTTTCGCGTCCTTTCTTTTTTTGGAGCACAAGATGAAATTGCAGACGTATCTCCGGTACTTCACCGCCCTCACGGCCACTGCCCTGCTCGCGGCGTGCGGCTCCGACAGCCACGAGCCGACACCCGCCGCGCCAGTGTCCATCCTTGCGACCGCACAAGCCACCGCAGACTTGTCGTCCCTCGTGGCCGCAGTGCAATTTGCCAGCGACAACAACGATCTGGTCAATCTTCTGGGCTCCGCCGGCACCCTGACCGTGTTCGCGCCGAGCAACGCTGCGTTCGACAAACTTGCGCAGACGCTCACTGGCAACGCCAACGCCAGAGGACCCGATATTCTCGTGCCCGCAAACAAGGCGCTGGTCAAAGCAGTGCTGCAATATCACGTGCTCACCAGCGTCGTCAAAGCCGCCGACATTCCATTTGGCAAGGCGATCACGCCCGCAGGCGGCGGCTTCTTCAAGATTGACGTGGTTGCCGCAAAACCTGTCATCACCGACGGGCGCAATCGCAAAGCGAACATCACCGCAACCGACATTGCTGCCAGCAACGGTGTTGTTCATTTGATTGACGGGGTGCTTCTGCCAGCTGACAAAACCATCGTGCAAACCGCGATTGGCTCACGGCCTGAATTCACAAGCCTCGTCGCCGCGCTGCAATTCGCAAGCAACAGCGATGACCTGGTCACAACCCTCTCCGGAACTGGCCCATTCACTGTGTTTGCGCCAACGAATGCTGCTTTCGACGCGCTGGCGAAGGAGCTGACAGGCAACGCCGCCGCCACCGGCCCGGACTTGCTCACACCCGCCAACAAGGCCCTGCTGCGCTCTGTATTGACGTATCACGTCGTCGCAGCGCGCGTGTTGAAGGCTGACATTGCCGTGAACTCACCCATCACCACAGTGCAAGGCAGAACCTTCGTAATTCAGGCGACCGCAACCGGCGTCGCGATTACCGATGGTCGCAACCGCGTGTCGAACATTACGGCGACTGATGTACTGAACTCCAACGGCGTCATCCACGTGATCGACAAAGTGATTCTGCCGCCGCTATAGCTGGTATTTCCACTTTATAGTCCGGGCGTACTGCCATACGCCCGGATTGTTCGATGTCACTACCATGACATGAAACGCTGCTAAGCTTTTTGTCATGGCTTTTATGTGGGCATTTACGATCTTCTGGTGCGGCGTCAGCCTCATGATGATGGCGCAGGCAGTCAAAGCATCGGAACCCTGGCACGTGCTGGCGTTTTTGGGCCTGTTCGTGCTGATCGGTTTTGGCCTGACTGCGGCATTGATCATCGGCCATTACCAGCGCAGACGCCTGGCCCAGGCAGCAATCGCAGTGTCGCCCAAAATCGTACAGGGCGACAGCACAATCACGCTCACACTGCAGCTCGATCGCGACGATCTTGGCGATCGCGACATCACCTTTGCGCTTGAAGCGCAGGAAAACGATGATGGCTGGAGCACGCAACAAAGACAGACGCAAGTCGTCAGACTGCACGCCGCGACGCGGCAAGCGAGCGCGCAGTTCACCTTGCCTCACAACGCCCGGGCAACCAGCGCATCCTGGCGCTGGCGCGCGAGCGCTCGGGTGGATCGCCTCAGATACGCGCCGGTTGAATGCAATGTCGCCGTCCGTGCAGCGGCAAACGCGAAAGAGCCTTCAGCCGAAGCGATCACGCTCAACAACGCTGGCGTTGGTTGGCCGACACAAATCTCAGCTGGACGTGCACCGTCCGGCGCACACGAAATCGAATCTGGCGTGTGGCAATGGCAGAGCTCATCACGAACGACAAAAATCATCGGAGCGGTGATGATCACATTCGCGCTCTTCTGGCTCTGGAACACGACCAGTTTTGCGCTACCAAGGCTGGGTGCCCGAGGTGACTTGGCGTTTTCATGGTCCGAGGTAGCTGTCGCTTTATTTGGGCTACCGTTCTTGCTGGTGGGCCTGCTGATGTTGTTGCTCGGTTTCGCAATTTTGACGCTAAAGCAATTTGCGACGATCAGACGCGGCGAATTTCGGACCACAGTGATGGCGCTCGGTCGCACCTGGAGCACGCACAATTTGCGCGCGAGCGACATCGATTTCTTGCAGGCAGCATCAAGTCTCTCCATCGGACGCGCCGTGCTGCGCTACGCACTCGCGGCGCGCACAACTTCGGGAGCGGTGGTTTTGCCGTACTCCGCGGTGTCGACCAACGATCTGATGCAACAGGCGCAGTGGACCGCCAACGTTCTCGGCATCGAGAGCACCCGGTTTGATCCGCAGACATTGGCAAGCGACACGCCGAGATTTACGCTTGCCAGCGATGCTGCAACCCGAAATCGTATCGGACGCTGGATCGCGCAAATGATGGCCGGCGCCACTGCGCTGGCAATTGCTGGTTTCGCCCTGCTTTTTGTGACCGCGCTCTGGAAAACCTGACAAACAAGGTTGCCGAAACTTGCTTTGTTTGCCCGCCTGGCACGGTCCCGTTTCCTGCGCAACTGCAAGCGTGAGCGCCCCGATCCGCGACGAACGAAACCGCAAGGCAGACCGGGGCATGAGTGATTCGAGCGACCCCCGATAATTGCGAAAGTGCAGCAAAGCGGCCTTGCAGCCCGCGCTCTGATTGGCTTTCCGCAGCGCGTTAAAATTTGCTCCATATGAGCAAAATCCTCCTCTCTCTCCCCGTCGGCCAGAAGGTCGGCATCGCATTTTCTGGTGGTCTCGACACCTCTGCTGCGCTCGCCTGGATGCGTCACAAAGGCGCGATTCCGTATGCCTACACGGCGAACCTCGCACAGCCTGACGAGACCGACTACGACGACATTCCTAAAAAAGCGACGGCATACGGCGCTGCGGGCGCGCGGCTCATCGATTGCCGCGAGGCGCTGGTGCATGAGGGGCTGGTCGCGTTGCAATGCGGTGCTTTCCACATTACGACGGCTGGCCGCACATACTTCAACAGCACGCCACTCGGTCGCGCGGTCACGGGCACTGTGCTCGTGAAGGCGATGCAGGAAGACGACGTCAACATCTGGGGCGACGGCTCGACATATAAAGGCAACGATATCGAGCGCTTTTATCGGTATGGTTTGATGGCGAATCCGGCGCTAAAGATTTACAAGCCGTGGCTTGATCAGGCGTTTGTATCGGAGCTGGGTGGCCGCAAAGAGATGAGCGAATGGCTCAACAACAACGGCTTCTCCTACAAGATGTCGACCGAGAAGGCGTACTCAACCGACAGCAACATCTGGGGCGCGACACACGAGGCGAAAGATCTCGAATTCCTGAGCAAAGGCCTGCGCATCGTCAACCCGATCATGTCGGTGAAACACTGGGATCAGTCGATTGCGATTGCACCGGAAGAAGTGACGATTCGCTTCGACGAAGGTTTCCCGGTTGCGCTCAACGGCAAGGAGTTCGCGAGCCGGGTTGATCTCGTGATGGAAGCGAACAAGATCGGTGGCCGCCACGGCCTCGGCATCTCGGATCAGATCGAAAACCGCATCATCGAAGCGAAGAGCCGCGGCGTTTATGAAGGCCCCGGCATGGCGCTGTTGTTCATCGCCTATGAGCGCCTGATCTCGGCGATTCACAATGAGGGCACCATTGAAAATTACCGCACGATGGGCCGTCGCCTCGGACGGCTCTTGTACGAAGGCCGCTGGTTTGACCCGCAAAGCCTGATGCTGCGTGACACGTTGCAGAAATGGGTTGGCCGCGCAGTGACTGGCGAAGTGACGGTTGAGTTGCGTCGTGGCGATGACTATTCGCTGCTCGACACGCAAAGCCCCAATGCCACCTATCACCCGGAGCGTTTGTCGATGGAGCGAGTGGAAGACGAGGCGTTTTCGCCGCTGGATCGCATTGGTCAGTTGCACATGCGGAATCTCGATATCTCGGATTCGCGGGACAAGCTGGGCGTTTATGCGAAGGCGGGGATGTTGGCGGCGGGGTCGGGGGAGGCTAAGTTGCTGGATGACAAGTCAGCGCGAGAAGAGTGAAGCGGGACATGCGGTGTGTAGCGAGCGGTGTACTTCTCAAAACAGCTTTTTCGTATAACCGCCGCTGCATTGGGGTTGCATGGTCAAAAGCGCGCTAGTCGACTTCCTCGATTTTTCCTCGATAACCCAAATGCAGCGGCGCTTCTATCGAGAAGCCAGCACCACCATTGAGTCACTACAAGTGCTTACACAAAACCTCCGATGAACCGTAAACCCCTCAAATCCAGCAAGCTCCGCGCGGCGGGCTATGACGAGCGGTTGCGGGTGATGGAGATTGAGTTTGTGAACGGCGATATTTATGAATACAAGGCGGTTTCGCCCGAGATTTATCGCCAGCTGATGTCGTCGCCCTCGCCGAACAGTTTTTTCGAAGACAAGATCGAGGAGAGTTTCTCCGGCATGCGCACGGGTAAAGTCGCGAAATCCGGGGCGGCGGACGCTTTTGATGACTTGTTTGGCGCCAGATCAAACGGCGCCTAGCGCTTCGGGGTTAAGCTCAGCCCAATTCAATCGAAGCGTGTGTCCTTTATGACGTGGTGGAAATCGGCGAGCACGGGTCGCCCCAAGTCCTGGCTCTGGTTCATTCTGGCGCTCATCGTGGCGGCAATCGCTGCGGGAATTTACGCGTGGCGCGGCAAAGCGGCTGAAGTCGCCGTCGTAACGTCGGGTCCGATTCAGCATTCGCTCGTGTTCTCTTCGCGCGTGGCGAGCGTCGCACGAACGGATCTGGCGAGCACGCTGACAGCGCGCATCGACAAGGTGCTGGTGCGCGAGGGCGACGTCGTGAAGCTCGGACAGCTTCTGGTGGCATTGGATGACGACGATCTGCGCGCGCAGTTGCAGCAGGCGCAGGCCGCGTTGGCGACCGCGCAGGCGCGGGTGAAATCGCAGTTCGAACTCTCCGGCCCCGTGGCGACGCAAGGGATGGTGCAAAGTCGCTCAACACTGGAATTTGCGATAGCGGAGCTGGAGCGCACGCGCAAATTGCATGCGCAGGGCTTTCTTGGCGACGCAAAGTTGCAGGACGTCGAACGTGCCGTGGCCAGCGCGCGGGCCGCATTCGCGCAATCCAGCTCGCAGGCGGTGGCAAACACCAAAGGCGGCTCGGAAGCACAGACCATTCAGGCACGCCTCATCGAGGCGCAGGCGGCCGTTCAACTGGTGAAGGCAAAGCTTGAGCAGACGAGCATCACCGCGCCTGCCGACGGCCGCGTCATTGCGCGCACGGTCGAGGTCGGCGACGTCGCGCAACCCGGCCGCAAGTTGCTGACGCTGGCGACAACGGGCGAGACGCGCCTGATCGCGCAAATTGACGAGAAGAACTTGAGCCTGTTGCGCGAAGGCATGCGCGCGGTGGCCTCGGCTGACGCGTTTCCGGACAACAAATTTGAAGCCGAACTGATTTATCTCGCGCCGTCGGTCGACGTGACGCGCGGTACGGTTGAGGCGCGCCTGCGCGTGGCCAAACCGCCGCCAATCTTGCGCGATGACATGACGGTTTCGGTGGAGGTGGTCGCCGCGCAGAAAGCCAATGTGCTGACCATTCCGGCGAGCGCGCTGCGCGAAACGGGCGAACGAATGTTTGTGCTGACGGTGGCCGACGGCGTGGCGAAAGAAGCGGACGTGCGCGTTGGCGTGCGCTCGTTGCAGCGGATCGAAATCGTCGCCGGGCTCACCGCGGGCGCGCAGGTTGTGCTCGATGATCGCATTCGCGCCGGGCAGCGCGTGCATGCCGTTGTTACGCCAGACATTTCATCGTCGCGACCGAAGGCGGCGGGCGTGCCGATGCCGGGCCTATAGTGCGAGACGCGACAGGCAATACCGATGCGATTTGAGTTGTTGCTGGCGCTGCGTTTTCTGCGCGAAGGTCGCACTCAATCGGCGCTGATCGTCGGCGGCGTGATGGTGGGCGTCGCGGTGGTCGTGTTCATTTCGGCGCTCGTGACTGGCCTGCAAGCCAACACCATCAACCGCACCCTCGGCGCACAGGCTCACATCGTGGCGAAACCGATTGAACCTGTTGCGCGAGTTCAGGTGACTGAAAGCGCGGGCACGTCAAACATCGCGACGCTGCAAGTCGCGCCGCGCAAGATCCGCTCAATCGATAACTGGCGACAAATCATCGCCGCCTTTGAGGACGTTCCGGGCGTCGTGGCGGTGTCGCCGATGGCATCGGGCGCCGCGATAGCGCTCCGCGGCGAGGGTCGTAACGCGGTGACGGTGTTCGGTATCGATTTGCAGCGTTACGACCGTATCGTCGATCTATCGAACAAGCTGGTGACCGGCAAGCTCCGGCTGGAAGCGGGTGAAGTGCTGGTAGGCACCGAACTCGCCCGTGATTTGGGAGCCGCCGTGGGCGACCGGATCACGATCTCAAACGGCAGTGCGGGAGCCAATGATGGTGATCGCTTTCAGATCGTCGGCACGCTCGATCTCGGCAACCGCGACCTCAGCCGCCGCGCGGTGTTTCTTCCGCTGCATGTCGCGCAGAGCTTTCTCGGACTGCCTGGCGGCGTGACCTCGATTGATCTGCGTGTTCGCGATGTGTTCGATGCGGAGAACATCGCCCGAAACGTGTCGCGAGTAACGCCACTGACGGTCGAGAGCTGGATGAGCAGCAACAGCCAGCTCCTGAGCGCTCTCAAAGCGCAGTCCGCCTCGACCGCGACCATTCGCGTCTTCGTCTCCATCGTCGTGATGCTCGGGATCGCCAGTGTGCTGGTGGTCGCTGTTGTGCAAAAGACCCGGGAGATCGGCATCCTGCGTGCAATGGGGGCGTCCCGCGGGCAGATGCTGCGGGTGTTTTTGTTGCAGGGATCGCTGGTGGGCCTGGTGGGCTCGATACTCGGCGCATTGCTGGCGGTGTTGATGGCATTCCTGTTTTCAACGCTGGTGCGCGGAGCCGATGGCAACGCGCTGTTCCCGATCAACGTGACGTGGCCGCTGTTGCTTGTCTCCTGCGTCACGGCCACCATCTGCGGCGTGTTCGCCGCAATTGCACCGGCCCGCCGTGCAGCTCGGCTAGACCCGGCAATGGCGATGCGGGCATGACGGCCGCAGCGGCGGGAAATGTGTTGCGGCTGGCCGGCATCCGCAAGTCGTACAACATCGGAAAGCCAGTCGAGGCGGAAATCCTGCACGGCATTGATTTAACCGTAGGCAATGGCGAATTCACGGCGCTCATCGGGCCATCGGGCTCGGGCAAGAGCACGCTCTTAAACATCATCGGATTGCTCGAAGCACCGACGGCCGGTACGGTCGAAATTGCCGGTCATCCGGTCAGCTACAGCGACGACGACAACCTGACGCAATTGCGGGCGGCAAGCCTCGGTTTTGTGTTCCAGTTTCATCACCTGTTACCGGCCTTCAGTGCGCTCGAAAACATCCTGATGCCGCAGCTGGTAAACGGTCAGGGCAGCACCGCCGAAACCCGCGCGCACGCCAGGGTCTTGCTCGCCTCGGTCGGACTGGCGGGCGCCGAAAACAAGAAGCCGTCAGAGCTCTCTGGCGGCATGCAACAGCGCGTCGCCATTGCCCGCGCGCTATCGATGAAACCCGCGCTGGTGCTGGCCGACGAGCCGACGGGTAATCTCGACACGAAAACTGCGGCCGATATTTTTGTGATGCTCAGAAAATTTAATCAGGACTTCGGCACCGCGTTTTTGATCGTTACCCACGACGCGCATCTGGCCACCACTTGCGACCGTCAGGTGACGCTCGCCGACGGGCAGATCGTGGCTGATCAACGCCGCACCTGAAGCGCCCCCCCAACGCGCCTGGGGCGCTGTCACCGCTTACACTTGCGGATTGATTGTTTTTGCGACACCGGCCATGCCCTCCTTTGACACCGTCTCCGACTTGAATTGGGTTGAAATCAAAAACGCCCTGGATCAGGCGAACAAGGAAATCACCACTCGTTTCGATTTCAAGGGTTCCGACTCCCGGGTGGAGTTGAACGAAAAAGACAAGACGATGACTGTGTATGCCGACGACGACTTCAAGCTGGGTCAGGTCGACGACGTGTTGCTCAATAAATTTGCCAAGCGCAGCGTCGACTCGCGCTCGATCGAAAAGGGCAAGCCCGAGAAAATCGGTGGCGACAAAATGAAGCGCGTCGATACGCTGAAAGAAGGTCTGGAGACCGAGCTCGCGAAGAAAGTCGTGAAGCTCTTGAAAGAGAGCAAGCTCAAAGTCAGCGGCTCGATTCAGGGCACCTCCGTTCGCGTGACCGGCGACAAGAAAGACAACCTGCAGGCCGCGATGGCGCTGATCAAAAAAGAGATAACTGAGCTGCCTTTGCAGTTCAACAATTTCCGGGACTGATGTGAAGTTGCTGGCGTTTGTCGTGCTCTGCGCGCTGTCATTCGCGATGGCGGGCTGCAAGCCTGCGACACCGCCACCCAACCCGTTTCCAACCAAAGAAGATACGATTGACAAGGTCAAAAGCGACGTTGACAAGGCGATGAAAAAAGCCGAGGAAATGCGCGACGCCGAAGACCCGATGAAGAAAGGTTACTGATCGATGAAGTTGATTACGAGTTGCTCAAAATTCGCTGCTGTTTTGTTGGGCGCAATCTCCTGCTTTGCCGTCGCACAGACCTCACCGGCTGCGCCGATGGGAGCGATGAATTCGACATCAGGCGACGGACGAACGGC
This sequence comes from Burkholderiales bacterium, assembly GCA_043777615.1. Lineage (GTDB taxonomy): Bacteria > Pseudomonadota > Gammaproteobacteria > Burkholderiales > Casimicrobiaceae > Casimicrobium. The sequence continues at coordinate 26,398 of JAYWHV010000334.1, forward strand.
CGACACCTGGCTGCGTGATGGCGACACATTTTCGATTCAGTACGGCGTCTACACCAAGCACCGCAGTTACAGCCCGGAGCACGTTGATCACAACCGCATGGTCAACCTTGAAATCCAGTCGAATTACGACCGGGTTTGGGGCGCCGACAAGACACTATTTGGTGTGGCCGTCCTGCGCAATTCGTTCGGACAACCGTCGCAGTGGCTCTACTGGGGGCAGCGCTGGGACTTTAACGATTATGTGTACGCCAAAGTGACGGCGGGCCTGTTGCACGGATACAAGGGCAAGTATCGCGACAAGATTCCGTTCAACAAAGCGGGCGTCGCCCCTGGCATCATTCCGACTCTGGGCGTCCGCTACAAGGGCGTGACGATGGAAACCATTCTGCTCGGCGGCAACGCGCTGATGTTTGCGGTCGGTTATCAGTTTTAGCTCAAGGCATGGCGAAAAAACATTTGCGACCGGGCTTCACGGTCGAGTCAATGAAGGATCGCGGTGTCGGCAAATTGCCGGGGCTGATCGGGGTTGAACTGCTTGCGGTTGAAGAGGCGTTGCTTGTTGCGGAGGTGAAGATCCGGCCGGAACTTCTGGCACCGAACGGTTATCTGCATGCTGCGACGGTCGTCGCTCTGGCGGACACCATGTGCGGTTTCGGTTGCATTGCGCATTTGCCGGAAGGCGCCAGCGGTTTCACCACCATCGAACTCAAGAGCAATCATTTAGGCACCGCGCTCGACGGTACGATTTACGCAGAAGCGCGCCCCGTCCATCTGGGTCGCACCACGCAGGTTTGGGATGCAGTGGTGCGGCATCGCGAAACCGACAAAACGATTGCCCTCTTTCGCTGCACACAGATGGTGTTGTGGCCGAAGGCGACTTGACCAACCACGCGGGCGATGCGCTCGTCGCCGCCGCGCGCGCCCTGAATTCCGCGGTCGATGCGCTGCATTTTTCCGCGCCGGTTACACATACGCTCAATCCGCTCGACTATGCATGGGCTCCACATGAGCAGTATCTGCGCAAATTCGGCGGCGGCAAAAAGCGCATCGTGTTCCTCGGCATGAATCCCGGGCCGTTTGGCATGGTGCAAGTCGGTGTGCCGTTCGGGGAAGTCAACGCCGTACGCGACTGGATGAAAATTGACGCGCCGGTCCTGCAACCGAAAACGCCTAACCCCTCGCGTCCGGTCGAAGGGTTTTCGTGCGTGCGGTCTGAGGTTTCGGGCCAACGGTTGTGGGCGCTTTTCTCCGGACGATTCGGGCAAGCTGAAGACTTTTTCGCCGATCACTTTGTGCTGAATTATTGCCCGCTCGCGTTCTTCGAAAAGGCGCGCAATGTGACTCCGGACAAGCTCCAGAAATCGGAAACGAAACCGCTTTACGAAGCGTGTGATGCGCACCTGACTGAATGCGTCGCTGCGCTTAATCCCGAATGGGTAATTGGCATCGGAAAATTCGCGGAAAACCAGGCGCGCGCAGCGCTTGCCAATAGTTTTCCCAAGTTAAAGATCGGCACCGTTTTGCATCCAAGCCCCGCCAGCCCCATGGCAAATCGTGGCTGGTCTCCGCAGGCAACGGCGCAGCTGCAGGCGCTTGGGGTCTGGTAGGCGTTCAGCCCGGGTGCCGCTCCCCTTAAGGCGGAGACGCGATGCCTCCACCCGCGCCCGATCAGGACGACACCGGTGGCTACTTCAAAACGGTTTCCTGCATGAAACGAACCATCGAGTAGAAGTAGTAATCCGCATTCTCACGTCGTGCAAAACCGTGACCTTCGTTCTCGGCACGCAAATACCACACGACGGATCCGTTGTTACGGGCTTTAGCCACGATCTGCTCGGCCTCGGTGTACGGGACTCGTGGATCATTCTTGCCCTGCACGACAAGCAACGGCTTCTTGATTTTGTTTGCGTTGGTAAGCGGCGAGATGCTGTTCAAGAATTCGCGCATCTTGGGATCGCGTTCATCGCCATATTCCACACGCCGCAAATCCCGGCGATAACTCTCGGTCGTCTCCAGGAAGGTCACAAAATGCGATATGCCGACCACGTCAATCGCGCCAGCGATGCGGTCTGCGTAATTCGTAGAAACCGCGAGACTCATGTAGCCGCCATAGCTTCCGCCGACGACAAGAACGCGCGCTGGATCGAGGTCTGGTTGCGTTCCAATCCAGTCAAGCAGCGCGCCGATGTCTTTCACTGAATCCTCGCGCTTGTAGCCGTTGTCGAGGTCGAGGAACGTCTTGCCAAAGCCCGAGGAACCGCGCACGTTAGGTTGAATAATCGTGATGCCCAGCTCATCCACAAAGTAGTTCCAGCGCCCGGAAAAGCCAATTTGGGCCTGCGCCTCAGGGCCGCCGTGAATATTGATCACCACGGGTCGCTTGCCGGCGAATCGCGACGGAGCGCGGTTGATCAAGCCCGAAATTTCGCGATTGTCAAAGCTTTTCCAGGTGATGATTTCCTGCGCCTTGAAGTGGCTCGTGTCCATTGGGCTCTCGGCTCTGGTCCATGGCGCGCGCGCACCGGTGACCGGATCAAGCACCAACACATCACCCGGCGAGCCCGCACTCACAACATTAAGTGTGATGTCCTTGCTTCCCTTGCGGGAACTGACACTGCTGATCGTTCCCTCCGGCACGCCTTTGACAGCAACCGCTTTGAACGTTCGGCTGTCGAATGCGCGCAGTTCATTCTTCCCTTTGATGTTGAGCCTTACGTAAATGACGTGTGCTGTGTCGTCGTTGTCCTCATCGTCTTCTGAAGCGCCCTCCACGTCGTGAGGCAGATTTCGGGTTAGTGACTTGATGTTTTTTGATTGCAGGTGGTAATACATAAGCTCTCGAAATTCTCCGTCGCGGTCACTCACAACGAAAATCCCCTTTCCGTCCCGGCTGAAGCGGCCAGCAAAATGGGTCGCCTTTGTCCTGTCGTTTTCTGGCAGGACACGCTCACGTTTGCCGTTGTCGACGTTCAGAAGCCAGACTTCGCTTTCGTTGGCCGACACATAACGCGTGAGCAGTATCTGATTGCCCGCGCGGTTGAAGCTGCCGCCAAACCAGCCCGATCCCGGAAGCTCCGTCACCACCCGCGCCTTGTCAGGCTGTAAGGGGTCCATCAATCGGTAAATCGTCGAAATATTCTTTTTCTGCTCTTCGTTCAGGTTGCGATCCAGCGGAACCGAACTGAACAACAGCTCGCCCGTCGGCTTGTCGTTGATACGACGCCAGGCTGCGCGACTATGGCGAAAATTGGAGTCCGTGATCTGCACGCCCGGCTGTCCATCTGCGTCTTGACGGAATAGCTGGAAGGCCTCAGAGCCGCCCTTGCTT
>JAYWHV010000335.1:0-7784 GCA_043777615.1 Burkholderiales bacterium
ATTCATGAATATGGTGTAGCGTCGCTAGCCGCCGCGTGTTAGCCCAACCATTGCTGCTCCAGCATCCTTTCACCGCGTCGCGTGTGCGCGTGTTCGCTCAAGTGATTTTCCCCGCGCTGGTTCCCGCATTGCTTACGGGTTTCGCACTTGCGTTTGCACGCGCTGTGGGCGAGTACGGCTCGGTGATTTTTATCGCTGGAAACATGCCCTACGTGTCTGAGATCACCCCACTCATCATCATTACGAAACTTGAGCAATACGACTACCGCGGCGCAACCTCCGTAGCAGTCGTGATGCTCATCGCTTCGTTCATTCTTCTGCTTGCAATAAACCTGCTGCAAGCCTGGAGCGCGCGTCGCTCGGGGAGAGCATCATGAGCAGTCTGGCGATTGGCGCACCGGGTTTGCGCTCACCCAAGTACTTCGAAGTGCGCACCGCTACGCGCGATCCGAAGTGGGTGAAATGGACGCTCATCGCGCTTGGCGTTGGTTACTTCGGACTGTTCCTCCTGCTGCCACTCATCACAGTGTTCTACGAGGCGCTACGAAAGGGTTGGGAGGTTTACGCCAATGCGATCATAGAACCGGATGCATGGTCCGCGATCAAGCTCACGCTCATAGCAGCCGCAATTGCCGTGCCGCTGAATGTGGTGTTCGGTCTCGCTGCCGCGTGGGCGATTGCCAAATTCGAGTTTCGCGGCAAGCAGTTCCTGATCACGTTGATCGATCTGCCATTCTCGGTGTCACCCGTCGTCGCAGGGTTGATTTACGTACTTGTCTTCGGTGCCAACGGATGGTTTGGCAGCTGGTTGCGGGATAACGACCTCAAGGTCATCTTTGCGGTGCCAGGCATCGTACTCGCCACGATTTTCGTGACTGTTCCATTCGTTGCGCGCGAGCTGATTCCACTGATGCAGGCGCAGGGCAAGGAGGAAGAAGAGGCGGCGATTGTTCTTGGTGCTTCTGGATGGCGCGTATTTGCGCAGGTCACGCTTCCGAACATCAAATGGGGTCTGATCTATGGAGTGATTCTCTGCAACGCTCGCGCAATGGGAGAGTTCGGTGCGGTGTCCGTCGTGTCGGGGCACATTCGCGGCCTGACGAACACCATGCCGCTACACATCGAAATTCTCTACAACGAATATCAGTTCGCTGCGGCCTTCGCCGTTGCATCGCTGCTGGCACTGCTCGCACTCGTCACGCTCGTCATCAAAACAATCGTCGAATGGCAGCAGGCGAAATCCATCGCCGCTAGCCAAAAATCAGCACGGGAAGCGTAATCATCATGAGCATTCGCGTCGAAAGCATCAAAAAAAATTTCGGTCAATTTCAGGCGCTCACCAACGTGAGCCTTGACTGCCCGACGGGCGAACTCGTTGCCCTTCTAGGGCCTTCCGGCTGCGGAAAGACGACGTTGTTGCGCATCATCGCTGGCCTTGAGAACGCTGACTCGGGTCGTGTATTTCTGGATGGCGAGGACGCGTCGGACACTCATGTGCGCGAGCGTCAGGTGGGGTTTGTCTTCCAGCACTACGCGCTGTTCAAGCACATGACTGTGTTCGATAACGTCGCATTCGGTCTGCGCGCTCGTCCGCGAAAGGAGCGTCCCGCTGAATCAGAAATCCGGCGCAAGGTCCATCAACTGCTGGAGCTTGTTCAACTTGATTGGGCAGGAGATCGTTTCCCGTCCCAGCTATCCGGCGGCCAACGCCAGCGCATTGCGTTGGCACGCGCGCTCGCCGTCGAGCCGCGTGCATTGCTGCTTGATGAGCCATTCGGCGCGCTCGATGCGAAGGTCCGCAAGGAGCTGCGCCGCTGGCTGCGTCGTTTGCAGGATGAACTGCACGTCACCTCGGTGTTCGTGACTCACGATCAGGATGAAGCGGTTGAAGTGTCTGATCGCATCGTGCTCATCAATCAGGGACAAGTGGAGCAAGTTGGCTCGCCGGACGAGGTGTATCGGCATCCCGCTTCCGCGTTTGTGTACAGCTTTCTCGGCGCAGCCAACCGCTTCCCGGTTGTGGGCAGCGATTCGGCCGTCGGTTTTGCACGTCCACACGAAACGACCATCATCACCGATCTCAATTCGGCGGGCGCGAAGGGCGGCGTTGCCGCGCGCGTGAGCCGAATTCACGCTTTCGGCACCTCGGCGCGTGTCGAGTTACAGGCGCAAAGCCTGACCGACGCAACAGCAGCGCCGCAATACTTTGAGGTCGAGCTCACGCGTCAGGATTTCGAGGCTCTCGATCTTAACGAAGGTCGTCCAGTTCATCTGATTCCTTCCAAATTGCGGTCCTTTGACATCGCCAAAGCCGCTTAGCGACTCCACCCATTCATGAATTTCCAGCAACTGCGCATCATCCGCGAAACCGTACGTCAGAACTACAACCTGACCGAGGTCGGCAACGCACTTTTCACATCGCAATCCGGCGTTAGCAAACACATCAAGGATCTTGAAGACGAGCTTGGCATTGAACTTTTCGTTCGCAAAGGCAAGCGCCTGCTCGGACTCACGGATCCTGGAAAAGAGCTCGCCAAAATCGTTGAACGCCTGCTGCTTGATGCCAAGAACATCAAACAACTTGCCGCTCAATACAGCGGACGCGATGAAGGCCAGCTCACAATCGCGACGACGCACACACAGGCGCGATATGCTTTGCCGCGCGTGGTGGCTGAATTCCGCAAGGCATTCCCGAAAGTGCATCTCGCGCTGCATCAAGGCAGTCCTGCGGAAATTCTGGCAATGCTGCTCGCTGGCAAAGCCGATATTGGCATCGCAACAGAGGCCCTGGAAGGCCATACCGAACTCGCCACTTTTTCGTTCTACAAGTGGAATCACGCCGTGATCGTGCCCGCTGGGCATCCGCTGGAAAAGATACAGCCGCTCACACTGCAAGCGATCGCCGAGTATCCGATCATCACATACCAGGAAGGTTTCACCGGTAGAGCACGAATTGATCAGGCGTTTTCGGCGGCGGGACTGGAGGCGGACATCGTGATGTCCGCTCTGGATGCGGACGTCATCAAGACCTACATAGAGTTAGATCTTGGCGTTGGAATCATAGCGTCGGGCGCATTCAACACGGCGCGAGACAAGGACTTGCGCTTGCTCAGCGCCGACCATTTGTTCCCCGAAAACGTCACCCGAATTGCAGTACGGCGCGGTCACTATCTGCGCGGCTTTGCCTACAAGTTCATTGAGCTGTGCTCACCCGCACTCATACCGTCGGTGGTGCAATCGTGCATCGCACCCAGAGCAGGAGACGACGGCGACATCTGAGCGACTCGGCTGGTAGAGGCGCTAATATCGAGAATATTTTTTAGCTTCGAATCGTCGGCGCGACATGCTTGAACACCTAAACGGCGCTACCCGCGTTCACTTCATCGTGGGTGACCCCATTGCTCAGGTCAAGTCTCCTGCGGGCGTTACGCTGGCGTTCGCCGAACGCGGGCACAACGCGATTGTGGTACCAGCCCACGTTGGACCGAAGCAGCTCGCTGCGTGGCACGCCGGGCTTTCGCATGCGCAAAACGTCGACGGCATTATCGTCACTGTGCCGCATAAATTTGCTGCGTTTGGGCTATGTGCGAGCACCTCGGAGCGGGCCACTTTTCTGCGTGCCGTCAACACATTGCGGCGCAATCCCGACGGTTCCTGGCATGGCGATATGTTTGACGGCCTGGCATTTGTCGAGGCGATGCGCGACAAGGGTTGCGAACCGCGCGGCAAGCGTGCGCTGCTCATCGGAGCGGGCGGAGCGGGCTCCGCAATCGCACATTCGTTGTTGATCGCAGGCACGTCGTCGCTGGCGCTTGCGGATACAAGCAAGCTGCGTCGCACGACATTAATAGATCGATTGAACTGGCTGAAACTCGCGCTGGTCACGCACGGCTCAACTGATGCGACGGGTTACGACATCGTGATCAATGCGACGCCCATGGGTATGAAGGAAGGCGATCCATACCCGGTCGACGTGACGACATTAGACGCCGCAATGTTCGTGGGCTGTGTTGTTACAGCGCCTGCTGTATCGCCACTCATCGCAGCCGCTCGCGAGCAGGGATGTGCCACGGTTACCGGCGCGGATATGTTCGCACGCGTGCGAGATTTGATGGTTGATTTTTTGCTAGCGAAGCGCTGAGCAATTGAGCGAGACGGATGCAGTACCGCAGTTGCCAAAAGCGGTGTGGCGCGCAGGAACCGCAATGTCCTCCCTGGTACATGAGCGTTTTTGGCAAATGCGCGAGCACAATACAGCGAAGTAATGCGCCGTCGCAGCCACTTGATCAGCGCTTCCCTAAATCGAGACTAGCTGGCGCGCGCCATCGGCCTCCATGTCGGCACCACGCCCACGTTTGATCACTTCGCCGCGCTCCACCACGATGTATTGATCGGCGAGCTCGGCGGCGAAATCATAGTACTGCTCGACGAGCAGAATCGCCATCGTTTTGCGATCTGCGAGCAGGCGCAGCACGCGGCCAATGTCCTTGATCACGCTCGGCTGAATGCCTTCGGTGGGCTCGTCCAGGATGAGCAGTTTTGGATTGGCCGCAAGCGCGCGCGCGATGGCTAGTTGCTGTTGCTGACCGCCCGACAAATCACCACCGCGGCGCGAAAGCATCTGCTTGAGCACCGGGAAGAGTTCGTAGAGCTCTGCCGGAATCTGTGTGCTCGCTGACTTGTACGCGAGTCCCATTTTCAGATTGTCTTCGACCGTCAGACGACCAAAAATTTCGCGGCCCTGCGGAACGAAGCCGATGCCTTGACGCACGCGTTCGTAGGACGTGTTCTTGTGAATCGCTTTTCCATCGAGCGTGATGCTGCCCGATTTAATCGGAACGACCCCCATAATGCTCTTGAGCATCGTAGTTTTGCCGACGCCGTTCCGTCCGAGCACAACTGTAATTTCGCCGATTTTTGCGTCGAGCGACACATTGCGCAGGATGTGCGAACCGCCGTAGTATTGGTTGACGTCTTTTAGTGCAAGCATTGCTATTACCGTCCCAAATACACTTCAACGACGCGTTCATTAGCCTGAACATCAGCGAGCGCACCTTCCGCGAGCACGCTGCCTTCGTGCAGCACGGTCACGATTTTTCTCTTCTCTCGCTGACCACCGTTCACCAGCTCTCCAATGAATTTCATGTCGTGTTCGACGACCACCAGCGAGTGCGATCCTTCGAGTGACAGGAAGAGTTCTGCCGTGCGCTCTGTTTCTTCGTCCGTCATGCCGGCAACGGGTTCATCAAGCAACAGGAGCTTTGGATCCTGCATGAGCAGCATACCGATTTCCAGCCACTGCTTCTGCCCGTGCGAAAGATCGCCCGCCGTGCGTGCGCCGCTGTCGCGCAGGTGGATGAGTTTGAGCATTTCCGCGATTCGGTCAAAGTCAGCTGAAGTGAGTTTGTGCATCAACGAAGCACGAACGCGCCGGTCCATTTTGAGCGCGAGCTCGAGGTTTTCGAAAACGCTCAATTGCTCGAAGACGGTGGGTTTTTGAAATTTTCTTCCCACACCGCGACTGGCGATTTCACTCTCGCGCAGGCGCAGTAGATCGATATTGGAGCCAAAGAACGCGCGGCCGCTGTCGGGCTTCGTCTTGCCCGTGATGACGTCCATCATCGTGGTCTTGCCTGCACCATTCGGACCAATAATGCAGCGCAGCTCGCCGACCGCAATGTTGAGCGTCAGCTTGTTCAGTGCGCGAAAACCATCGAACGAAACGGTAATGTCGTCGACGTAGAGAATGCCGCCGTGCGCAACGTCCACCTCATCGGAGGCCGACACGACGCGTCCGTAGCTTGCTGACTGACCGCCGGATGTTCCCGCGGTTTGCAATGCGGCTTGCTTCGCGAGATAGGCTTCGCGCCGCTTCGCGCCTTCTTCCAGCAGATCAGGCGTCATTTCGTAGCACCCTTGTTCGCCAGTTTACGAACCAGTCCGACGATTCCCTGTGGCAGGAACAACGTCACCGCGATGAACAGTGCACCCAAAAAGTAGAGCCAGTATTCAGGGAAAGCAACGGTAAACCAGCTCTTCGCACCGGTTACAAAGAACGCGCCGATAATCGGGCCGATGAGCGTCGCCCGGCCGCCGACTGCCGTCCAGATAGCGATTTCAATACTTGCCGCTGGACTCATTTCGCCGGGGTTGATGATGCCGACCTGCGGAACGTACAACGCACCCGCGACACCGCACATCATCGCAGACAAGGTCCAGATCGAGAGCTTGTACCAAAGGGTGTTGTAGCCCGTAAAGAGCACGCGGCCCTCAGCGTCGCGGATGGCCTGCAGTACGCGGCCATACTTGCTCGCGATGATGGCCTTTGACATCAGATAGAAGCCCAGCAGTACGAGGCCTGTCAGCACACATAAGGTTACGCGCATGGACGACGTTGCCGTCGGGATGCCGAGAATGCGCTTGAAATCGGTGAAGCCGTTGTTGCCACCAAAGCCAGTCTCATTGCGGAAGAACAGGAGCATTGCTGCGAAGGTCAGCGCTTGCGTAATGATCGAAAAGTACACGCCCTTGATGCGTGAACGGAACGCAAAGTAGCCGAAGATGAAGGCCAGTAATCCCGGCACCGCAACGACGAGAATCATTTGAAAGATGAACGATTCGCTGCCCGCCCAAGTCCACGGCGCGGTCTTCCAGTCGAGAAACACCATGAAGTCCGGCAGGTCGCTCTTGTACACGCCGTCGCGGCCGATTTGGCGCATCAGATACATCCCCATTGCGTAGCCACCGAGCGCGAAGAACAATCCGTGCCCGAGCGACAGAATGCCGGTGTAGCCCCAAATCAAATCCATCGCCAGTGCGCAAATGGCATAGCACATGATCTTGCCGAGCAGCGAGACGGCGTAGTCCGACAGGTGGAACGCGCTGGTTGACGGCACCATCACGTTGAACACCGGAATAATCACGACCAGAATTGCCAGAACGGCAGCAACGACGATTTTGCCGCGAAGGGTCAGTAGCGACGGCACTGGCGGCGCAATCGAGGCCACGGACGAAGAGGGAAGCGTAGTTGTGTTCATCTCACGCCTCCGCGCTGCGACCCTTGAGGGCGAAGATGCCCTGCGGGCGGCGTTGAATGAAGACGACAATGAACACAAGCACGATGATCTTCGCGAGCACCGCGCCGGTCCAGCCTTCAAGGAATTTGTTCAGCACGCCCAGCCCGAGGCCTGCGTACACAGTGCCGGCCAGCTGACCGACGCCACCGAGCACCACCACCATGAACGAGTCAACGATGTAGCCCTGCCCCAGATCGGGTCCGACGTTGCCCACCTGCGACAACGCACAGCCCGCGAGGCCTGCAATGCCGGCGCCGAGGGCGAACGCGTAGGTGTCAATTTTCGCCGTGTTCACGCCCATACAGGCCGCCATGCTGCGGTTCTGCGTGACACCGCGAACGAACAGACCAAGGCGCGTTTTGCTAATCAGAAGCGAAACGGCAGCGAGCACGAAGAATGCGAAGAAAATGATGGCGATGCGATTGAACGGCAGCGTCAAATTCGGCAGCACCTGAACGCCGCCCGACAGCCACGACGGATTTTCGACGGGCACGTTCTGCGCGCCAAAGAAAGTGCGAACCAACTGAATGAGCATGAGCGATATGCCCCATGTCGCGAGCAACGTTTCCAGCGGACGACCATACAACCAGCGGATAACCGTGCGCTCCAGAATCGCGCCAACCAGCGCAGCGGCCAGAAACGACAACGGAATCGCGGCGATGATGTAGTAATCAAACGCGCCGGGCATGTACTTGCGGAACAGGTTTT
>JAYWHV010000336.1:0-7775 GCA_043777615.1 Burkholderiales bacterium
TTTCTGTTCGGGGTCGACACGGCTATCGGGGCCTTCATTGCGTGGCTCACTACACGTAACTGAGCGCAACTGAGCCCAACCAAGCAACACGGATAGCAGCGCAGTAACTGTAGTTTCACTCAAAGGAAAACATGGACATCACGCAACTCACGGATAGCGAAGCACCCGTCGCTGAAGTCATCGCCAAGCCAAAGCGCTGGTACGTCGTGCACGCGTTTTCCGGCTTTGAGAAAACGGTGCAACGTGCCCTGGTAGAGCGTATCGCGCGGTCCGAGTTTTCGTCGCAGTTCGGCCAGGTTATGGTGCCGGTCGAAGAAGTTGTCGAAATCAAAAACGGCCAGAAATCGATGTCGGAGCGGAAGTTCTTCCCCGGTTACGTGCTGGTTGAGATGGAAATGACCGACGAGTCGTGGCATCTGGTTAAAAGCACGCCAAAAGTCACCGGCTTTATTGGCGGCACGGCGACACGTCCAGCGCCGATTTCGCAAAAAGAAGTCGACACCATCCTGAATCAGGTGCAAACCGGCGGCGAAAAGCCCAAGCACAAGGTTCTGTTCGAGGTGGGCGAAGCGGTCCGCGTCAAGGACGGTCCGTTTGCGGACTTCATGGGCAATGTGGAAGACGTGAATTACGAGAAATCGAAGCTGCACGTATCGGTCATGATTTTTGGCCGCGCGACACCCGTTGAACTCGAATTCGGTCAGGTAGAAAAAGCATAAGTGGTGCGCGTCGGCGTGAGTCGACGTGTACTTTTTAACGGGGAGAGCGTCGTAACCAACCGGCGTTCGTTTGCACCCAAAACCAGGAGCCATCATGGCAAAGAAAATAGTCGGCTTTATCAAGCTGCAAGTCCCAGCAGGAAAGGCGAATCCGTCGCCCCCAATCGGTCCGGCGCTCGGCCAGCGCGGTCTCAACATCATGGAGTTCTGCAAAGCGTTTAACGCACAGACCCAGGGGATGGAGCCCGGCATGCCTATTCCGGTGACCATCACCGCATTCGCTGACAAGAGTTTCACCTTCGTCATGGGTACGCCACCAGCGACCTATCTGATCAAGAAAGAATCGAAAGTCACCAAGGGCTCACCTACGCCGCACACCACGAAAGTCGGTTCGCTGACCCGTGCTCAGGCTGAAGCGATTGCCAAGGTAAAGATGCCGAACCTGACCGCTGGCGATATGGACGCGGCTGTCCGCACCATCGCAGGCAGCGCGCGCTCAATGGGCATCACTGTCGAAGGAGTGAAGTAATCATGGCCAAAATGACGAAACGCGCCAAAGCGCTCGAAGGCAAAGTTGACGGCAACAAGTTCTACCCTGTTGTTGATGCACTGACGTTGGCCAAAGCCACCGCAACCGCCAAATTCAACGAATCGATTGACGTCGCAATCAATCTGGGCATCGATGCCAAGAAATCCGATCAAACCGTTCGCGGCTCTGTTGTCATGCCTTCCGGCACCGGCAAGACTGTTCGCGTTGCCGTGTTTGCGCAAGGCGCCAAGGCCGAAGAAGCCAAAGCGGCGGGCGCTGACGTGGTCGGTTTCGAGGACCTCGCGGAGCGCGTCAAAGGCGGCTTCATGGAATTCGACGTCGTGATCGCATCGCCGGACGCTATGCGCGTTGTCGGTACGCTCGGTCAAGTGCTTGGCCCACGCGGTTTGATGCCAAATCCGAAGGTCGGCACCGTGAGCGCTGATGTCGCGAACGCCGTCAAAAACGCCAAAGCGGGTCAGGTTCAATACCGCACCGACAAGGCCGGTATCGTGCATGCAACTTTGGGCCGCGCTTCATTTGAAGTGGCCGCGCTTGAGATCAACTTGCGCGCGCTGGTAGAAGCACTGCAAAAGGCGAAGCCAGCTTCGTCAAAAGGAGTGTATTTGCGAAAAGTAAGCGTGTCTAGCACGATGGGTTCCGGTGTCCGCGTAGATACTGGTGCCTTTGGTGCGGCACAGGCAGCACAGTAAGCGCTGCAAAAAAAGATTGGTGGGCTAGCACGTTCGTTCGCGAGTTTGCTGGGCCATCCAAGACCGTTGGCGAGCTCTGATTTTCAGGGCACTTAATCGAGCGTTCACTTTGCGGTGAACACGGCCAACGCAGATGGTGATCCCGCTGTAGAACAATTTGTGTGTAGTGTCAAAACAGGTACTGCGCAGGGATTCGATGCGGCAAGGTCGCTGAAACCCGCCTATCACGGTCAAAACGATCATGATGGGTTTGACAGGAGATTAACTTGAGTCTAAATCGCACTGAAAAAGCCGCGGTCATCGACGAAGTCAGAGCGCAAGTGATTGAAGCTCAGACTCTCGTAGTGGCCGAATATCGCGGCACGACGGTTAAGGATATGACCAAATTGCGCGCAACTGCCCGTGCGCAGGGCGTTTACTTGCATGTGTTGAAAAACTCGCTTGCACGTCGCGCCGTGGTCGGGACACCGTTTGAGGTGGCTGCTGGACAAATGTCCGGCCCGCTGATTTACGGTTTTTCCACCGATGCCGTAGCCGCCGCTAAAGTCATCAGCGACTTCGCCAAAACCAACGACAAGCTCGTGGTCAAAGCGGGCGCGTTTGATGGCAAATTACTCGATAAAGCGGGCGTTGCATCGCTCGCCTCGATCCCGAGCAAGGAAGTATTGCTGGCGCAAATTGCTGGTCTGTTGATGTCGCCTGTATCGCGTATTGCACGCGTATTGGCTGCCGTATCCGAGAAGCGTGCAGGGCCTGCCGCTGAAGCCGTTGCTGCTGAACCAGCCGCTGCCTGAACCCAATCGCACATTCAAATTAACTAAAGACTTAGGAGCCAAACATGGCATTCAATAAAGATGACTTCCTCGCCGCACTCGACACGATGTCGGTGATGGATCTGAACGATCTCGTAAAAGCGATCGAAGAGAAATTCGGTGTGTCAGCTGCTGCAATGGCTGCGCCTGCTGCGGGTGGTGGCGGTGCCGCTGCTGCTGCGGTTGAAGAGAAGACCGAGTTTGACCTCGTTCTGACCGAAATCGGCGCGAACAAAGTAAGCGTGATCAAAGCAGTTCGCGAAATCACCGGTTTGGGCCTCAAAGAAGCCAAGGATCTGGTTGACGGTGCGCCAAAGACGGTCAAAGAAGCGATGCCAAAAGCTGACGCTGAAGCCGCCAAAAAGAAGATCGAAGAAGCTGGCGCCAAGGCCGAAATCAAGTAATTTCAGATCGGTGCAAGGGGCCGGAGAGGTTGCAAAACCTCGTCGGCCCCTAGCCGTTTGTAGAGATTGTTCCCGTTTGATTGAGTTTGCCGCCCGGCCGACCATTCAAACGAGAGCCTTCTCCCGCTCCCGCAACCGCGCGAATCCATTGTTTTGAATTCGCCCCGGTCGCGCCTCTCGCTTCCACAGTTGAGGAACATATGACGTACGCCTTCGCCGAAAAAAAACGAATCCGCAAAAGCTTTGGATCACGCACCGATGTATTGCCGGTGCCATATCTTCTGCACACCCAGCTCGCCTCTTATAACGAGTACCTGCAAGAAGGGGTCAGCCAGCCGAACCGGAAAAACATCGGCCTTGAGTCCGCGTTCACTTCCATTTTCCCGATATCCAGCCACAACGGCTTTGCCAAGCTCGAGTACGTGCACTACACGCTTGCGACGCCGCCATTTGATGTTGTCGAATGCCAGCAGCGCGGCCTGACCTTCGCCTCGCCTGTGCGAGCGAAGGTTCGTTTGATTATTTATGATCGCGAAGCGGCTAAAGACACGGTCAAAGAGATCAAGGAGTCTGAGGTCTATATGGGCGAAATGCCGCTCATGACAGAGAACGGCTCGTTTGTGATCAACGGCACTGAGCGAGTGATCGTCTCTCAGTTGCACCGCTCGCCTGGTGTGTTCTTCGAACACGACAAAGGCAAAACGCACAGCTCTGGCAAACTGCTGTTCTCGGCACGTGTGATTCCGTATCGTGGCTCTTGGCTTGATTTCGAATTCGACCCAAAGGACTTCCTGTACTTCCGTATCGATCGCCGTCGCAAGATGCCGGTGACGATACTGTTGAAGGCGCTTGGCCTGACAGAAGAGGAAATCCTCGCGCGGTACTTCAAGTTTGACGACCTGTATTTCACGCCGAAGGGGAACGAACTCGCATTCGTTCCTGAGCGCGTCAAAGGCGAGATCGCCCGCTTTGACATTACGACGGCTGATGGCACTGTTGTCGTCGCCAAAGATAAGCGCGTCACTGCGAAGCACATTCGTGACCTGCAGAACGCCAAGGTTGAGCGTTTGTCGTTGCCGACTGAAGAGGTTTACGGACGCATCGTTGCGACCAACGTTATCGACAAAGAAACCGGCGAAGTCATTCTCAAGGCCAACGAAGAGTTGACCGAAGAGTCGCTGAAGAAGTTGGTAGAGGCGGGTATCAGTCAAATCCGCACGCTCTACATCAATGAGCTCGACGAAGGCCCGTGGATTTCAATGACGCTGCGCACCGACGACGTGCCTGATCGCACGACTGCACGTGTGGCCATCTATCGGATGATGCGTCCCGGCGAGCCGCCCACGGCCGAAGCCGTTGAAGCGTTGTTTACGCGCCTGTTCTTCAATCCAGACACGTACGATTTGTCGCGCGTGGGCCGCATGAAGTTCAATCGCCGCGTCGGACGCGAAGAGATCGAAGGCCCGATGGTGTTGACGCATGAAGATATCTTCGACACCGTGCGAATCATTCTTGATCTGCGTAATGGTCGCGGTCAGGTGGACGACATCGATCACCTTGGTAATCGTCGCGTACGTAGCGTCGGCGAACTCGCTGAGAACCAGTTCCGTAGCGGGCTGGCGCGAGTTGAGCGTGCAGTGAAAGAGCGCCTCGGCCAGGCTGAGAGCGAGAACCTGATGCCGCATGACTTGATAAACGCCAAGCCAATTTCGGCGGCTATCAAAGAGTTTTTCGGTTCCAGTCAGCTCTCGCAGTTCATGGATCAAACCAATCCATTGTCTGAGATTACGCACAAGCGTCGCGTGTCAGCGCTCGGCCCAGGTGGTTTGACGCGTGAACGTGCGGGCTTCGAAGTTCGCGACGTTCATCCGACCCACTACGGTCGCGTGTGCCCGATCGAAACGCCAGAGGGCCCGAACATCGGCTTGATCAACTCGCTTGCGCTTTTTGCTCGTGTGAATGATTACGGCTTCATCGAGACGCCTTACCGAAAGGTGGTCGACGGTTCGGTCACAAGCGAAATCACCTACCTGTCGGCCATCGAAGAGAGCAACTACGTGATTGCTCAGGCGAACTCGGATCTGGACGACCAAGGTCGTCTGACTGGTGAATTCGTGTCTTGCCGCATCAAGGGCGAGTCGACGCTGATGCCGGCTTCTGAAGTGACTTACATGGACGTTGCGCCGTCGCAGATCGTCTCGGTTGCCGCATCGTTGATTCCGTTCCTTGAGCACGATGACGCGAACCGCGCATTGATGGGTTCGAACATGCAGCGTCAGGCTGTACCCTGCCTGCGCCCCGAGAAGCCATTTGTTGGTACGGGTGTCGAGCGCACGGCAGCGATTGACTCCGGTACGGTTGTCACGGCCAAGCGTGGTGGCAAAGTGGACTACGTTGATGCGTCACGCGTCGTGATCCGTGTCAATGATTCGGAAGCTGCCTCTAGCGACGCGGGTGTGGACATCTACAACCTCGTCAAGTACACGCGCTCCAATCAAAATACCAACATCAACCAGCGGCCTTTGGTTAAGGTTGGTGACAATATTGTTAAAGGCGACGTAATCGCCGACGGCGCGTCGACGGACAAGGGAGAGCTAGCGCTCGGCCAGAACATGTTCGTGGCATTCATGCCATGGAACGGCTACAACTACGAAGACTCAATCCTGATCTCGGAGCGAGTAGTGGCGCAAGATCGCTACACCTCGATTCATATTGAAGAGTTAACCGTAGTCGCACGTGACACGAAGCTCGGCTCAGAAGAGATTACGCGTGATATTTCGAGCCTCGGCGAAACGCAGCTGACACGTCTCGACGAATCAGGCATTGTCTATATCGGTGCTGAAGTTGAAGCAGGCGATGTACTGGTCGGCAAAGTTACACCAAAGGGTGAGACGACGCTCACGCCAGAAGAGAAGTTACTTCGTGCGATCTTCGGTGAAAAGGCCAGCGACGTCAAAGACACGTCGCTGCGCGTTCAGTCCGGAATCGCCGGAACCGTGATTGACGTCAAAGTCTTTACGCGTGAAGGCATTGAGCGCGACAAGCGTGCGCAGCTCATCATCGATGAAGACTTGCGCGGGTTCAAGAAGGATCTTGCAGATCAATTGCGAATCGTCGAGAACGATGCGTTCGAGCGCCTTGAGCGATTGTTAATCGGCAAGGTTGCCAGTGGTGGCCCGAAAAAACTCGCCAAAGGCACCAAGCTTGATAAAGAGTATCTGACTTCAGTCGGTCGTTACGACTGGTTCGACCTGCGTCTGGCAGATGACGATGTGGCCCGTCAACTCGAGGCGGTCAAAGACAGTCTTACCGCGACTCGTGTCAATTTCGACTCGGCGTTTGAGCAGAAAAAACGCAAGCTGACCCAGGGCGATGAACTGCCTGCTGGCGTACTAAAGATGGTGAAGGTTTACGTAGCGGTTAAGCGCCGTCTGCAGCCTGGTGACAAAATGGCCGGTCGCCACGGTAACAAAGGTGTGGTGTCGAAGATCGTGCCGGTGGAAGACATGCCGCACATGGCTGACGGAACGACGGTTGATGTGGTGTTAAATCCGCTGGGCGTGCCTTCGCGGATGAACGTGGGCCAGATTTTGGAGGTTCACCTTGGCTGGGCTGCGAAAGGCATCGGCAACAAGATTGACGCGATGCTCAAGCAACAAGCCAACGTGAAGGAAATTCGTGGCTTTGTCGAAAACATTTATCACAACGTTGGTGCCAAGCAGGACATCACAGAGTTCACCGACGGCGAAGTGACCGAGCTGGCTACCAACTTGCGTCACGGGCTTCCTTTTGCGACCCCAGTATTCGACGGTGCAAACGAGGGTGAAATCAAGAGCATGCTCAAGCTTGCGGATCTACCCCAGTCGGGCCAGATCACGTTGTACGATGGTCGTACCGGCGAGGCTTTTGATCGTCCAGTGACTGTCGGTTACATGCACGTGTTGAAACTGCATCATTTGGTAGACGACAAGATGCACGCTCGTTCGACCGGCCCCTACAGCCTCGTTACGCAGCAACCACTGGGCGGCAAAGCACAGTTCGGTGGCCAAAGGTTCGGCGAGATGGAAGTGTGGGCACTTGAAGCATATGGCGCGGCCTACACGCTGCAAGAGATGCTCACCGTGAAATCCGATGATGTGAACGGCCGCACCAAGGTGTACGAAAACATCGTGAAGGGCGAGCACAAGATCGAAGCCGGCATGCCGGAATCGTTCAACGTGCTGGTCAAGGAAATCAGGTCTCTCGGTATCGATATCGACCTGGTCCGCAAGTAGTAACTCTAAAGTAAAGGGATATTCATGAACGCCTTGTTAGACCTGTTCAAACAGACGACCCCGAACGAAGAGTTCGACGCCATCAAGATTGGCCTTGCCTCACCTGAGCGTATTCGCTCATGGTCGTTCGGTGAGGTCAAAAAGCCGGAAACCATCAACTACCGCACCTTCAAGCCTGAGCGTGATGGTTTGTTTTGCGCCAAGATTTTTGGCCCCATCAAAGATTACGAGTGCCTCTGCGGGAAGTACAAACGCCTGAAGCATCGCGGCGTCATTTGCGAGAAATGTGGCGTTGAGGTTACCCAGACAAAAGTTCGTCGTGAC
>JAYWHV010000337.1:0-7711 GCA_043777615.1 Burkholderiales bacterium
TGGGGTGCAAGGAAAGGACCTGGGAACAGAGGACGCCAAGCCGACTGAGGTGGTGTGGCACGACAAAGCCCCCGAGGGGAAGCTCGATCTGCTGGTGACGCTTGATTTCCGCATGAGTACAACCTGCCTCTATTCCGACATCGTTCTTCCGACCGCGACGTGGTACGAGAAGAACGATCTCAACACCAGCGACATGCATCCGTTCATCCATCCGCTGTCAACTGCGGTCGATCCCGCATGGCAGAGTCGCAGTGACTGGGATATTTACAAAGGCTTCGCGAAGAAATTCAGCGAAGTGTGCGTTGGCCATCTGGGCGTAGAAAAGGAAGTCGTGTTGAGTCCTCTCATGCACGACAGTCCAGGCGAACTGGGCCAACCCTTCGACGTGACCGACTGGAAGCGCGGTGACTGCGATTTGATCCCCGGCAAAACCGCGCCGCAGATTACGGTCGTGGAGCGCGACTACCCCAATGTCTACAAGCGCTTCACCGCTCTTGGCCCGCTGATGAGCAAAGTGGGCAATGGCGGAAAAGGCATTACCTGGAACACTCAGACCGAAGTCAAACAACTTGGTGAGTTGAACGGCCTGGTGCAAGAGGAAGGCGTGACCAAAGGCATGCCAAAAATCGATACAGATATTGATGCCTGCGAAGTTGTCTTGCAGCTGGCGCCAGAGACGAACGGTCATGTTGCAGTCAAGGCGTGGGAGGCGCAGTCCAAGGCGACCGGTCTCGATCACGTACATCTGGCCCTGCATCGTGAAGACGAAAAAATTCGCTTCCGCGACATTCAGGCACAACCACAAAAAATCATCAGCGCCCCCACATGGAGCGGCATTGAGAGCGAAACGGTGAGCTACAACGCCGGATATACCAACGTGCACGAGTTGATCCCGTGGCGGACGTTCACAGGACGCCAGCAGTTCTATCAGGACCACCCGTGGATGATTGCTTTCGGCGAAGGCTTTTCGAGCTATAGGCCACCAGTTGATCTGAAAGCCACGATAGGGATTCACAACCTGCGCAG
Source organism: Burkholderiales bacterium (assembly GCA_043777615.1). Classification (GTDB taxonomy): domain Bacteria; phylum Pseudomonadota; class Gammaproteobacteria; order Burkholderiales; family Casimicrobiaceae; genus Casimicrobium. Next base: position 1,027 of record JAYWHV010000337.1, read on the forward strand.
TAACGGCAATCCTGAAATACTGCTCAACTTCATTACGCCGCATCAGAAATGGGGCATTCACAGCACCTATACCGACAACCTGATGATGCTCACTTTGAGTCGTGGTGGGCCGATTATATGGTTGAGTGAAGACGATGCGAAAAAAGCCAATATTGTCGACAACGACTGGGTAGAACTGTTCAACATCAACGGGGCCATTGCGGCTCGCGCGGTGGTGAGTCAGCGCGTCAATCCCGGCATGGTGATGATGTATCACGCCCAGGAAAAAATCATCAACACGCCCGGTGCAGAAATCACAGGCGTTCGCGGTGGAATTCACAATTCGGTGACGCGCATCGTATTGAAACCAACGCACATGATTGGCGGCTACGCGCAGCTGTCATATGGCTTCAACTATTACGGAACCATCGGTACCAATCGCGACGAGTTCGTGGTCGTACGGAAGATGAACAAGATTGACTGGCTTGACACGCCGGTTGGCGAAGAACGTGTCGCATTGGTGCAGGCGCAGGGAGAAAACGCATGAAAGTACGCGCACAAATCGGCATGGTGCTCAATCTCGACAAATGCATCGGCTGTCACACTTGCAGCGTGACCTGCAAGAACGTCTGGACGAGTCGCCCCGGTATGGAGTACGCATGGTTCAACAACGTTGAAACCAAACCCGGTATTGGCTACCCGAAGGAATGGGAGAACCAGGACAAGTGGAACGGCGGTTGGGTTCGCAAGGCCAACGGCAGCATCGAGCCACGGCAAGGCGGCAAGTGGAAGCTGCTGATGAAAATTTTCGCCAATCCGAACCTGCCCGAGATTGACGACTACTACGAACCGTTCACCTTTGACTACGACCACTTGCAAAGTGCGCCAGAGATGAAGGCGAGCCCGACCGCGCGGCCGCGCAGTTTGATCACTGGCAAGCAGATGGACAAGATCGTCTGGGGTCCGAATTGGGAAGAGCTGCTCGGCGGGGAATTCAGCAAACGGAGTGCCGACAAGAACTTCGACGGCTTCGAGGCAGCGCAAAAGGCGATGGTCGGTGAGTTCGAAAACACCTTCATGATGTACCTGCCACGCTTGTGTGAGCACTGCCTGAATCCGGCCTGTGTGGCGAGCTGTCCGTCCGGTTCGATCTACAAGCGCGAGGAGGACGGTATTGTTCTCATCGATCAGGACAAGTGCCGCGGCTGGCGCATGTGCGTCAGCGGTTGCCCGTACAAAAAGATTTACTACAACTGGAAGAGTGGCAAGGCCGAAAAATGTACTTTCTGCTACCCACGCATCGAAGCGGGCGAGCCGACTGTATGCTCTGAGACCTGCGTCGGGCGCATTCGCTATCTTGGCGTATTGCTGTACGACGCGGATCGCATTCAACAAGCGGCGAGCGTTGAACACGACCGCGATCTGTATCAGGCGCAAATCGACATCTTCCTCGATCCGAACGATCCTAAGGTAATTGCACAGGCTCGGGAGGATGGCGTTCCCGACAAGTGGATGGAAGCCGCACGTAAGAGCCCCGTCTACAAAATGGCGGTCGACTGGAAGGTGGCGTTGCCACTGCATCCGGAGTACCGTACATTGCCCATGGTTTGGTATGTGCCGCCACTATCGCCGATCAGCGCCGCCGCCAACGCAGGCCAGGTCAGTAGCAACGGGCAAATTCCCGATGTCAAGCAGTTGCGCATCCCGGTGAAGTACCTGGCAAACCTTTTGACCGCGGGTGACACCATGCCGGTGGAGCGTGCTCTGGAGCGAATGCTCGCGATGCGTGTGTATCAGCGTGACAAGCACGTTAACGGCCACACCAATCTTGATGTGCTCAAACAGGTGGGGCTCACACAAGCCGAGGTCGAGGACATGTATCACGTCATGGCGATTGCGAATTATGAGGATCGCTTCGTGATTCCTTCTACCCATCGTGAGTACGCCGAGAATACTTTTAACGTTCGCGGCGGTTGCGGCTTCACGTTTGGTAACGGCTGTTCGGAAGGCACCGGTACCACCAGTCTTTTCGGCAGCGAGAAACGTCGCACGATTCCGATCAAAGCGGAGGTCTAGCCGATGTTTGCAACCAAACCCCAGGCGATGGCGAAAACCTTGCGCGTGTTGGCGCGACTCCTGAGTTACCCCGATCCAGCCGTTCGAGGGCATCTTTCCGAGATGCGAAATGCGCTGCACGCTGAACACGCTCTGGGTGATGCCCGGCTCGCCGAACTCGATGCTTTCATCACCAGTATTGAGCGTCAAAGTGCGATTGATGCCGAGGCTGACTACGTGCAACTCTTCGACAGCGGTCGCCGCACGTCGCTACAACTATTCGAACATGTACACGGCGATTCGCGGGATCGCGGCCCTGCCATGATTGATCTCGCGCAGACCTATGAAAAGGCCGGGCTCTATCTCGCGGAAGGCGAGATGCCCGATCATTTAACGGTTGCGCTCGAATATGCGTCCACACAGCCGCCCGCTGACGCGTGTGCGTTTCTGGGTGAAACGTCGCACATCCTGAACGTGATCTTCAATGCGCTCGAAAAGCGTGGCAGTCGCTATGCGAGCATGCTCGGCGCACTGCTCGATCTGGCGGGTGAGAAAGCCCGCGCGGTCAACGTACCTGACGAAGAGCCGATCGACGAAACGTGGGCTGAACCCGCAGCGTTCGACGGCTGCTCATCCCAGGGTCAAGCCCGTCCGGCTCAGCCGCAACCGATACATATTGTTCGTTCAACTCAAGCTCAAGGAGTCGCACCATGAATGGCGTCTACGGTTTTTTGTTTCAGGTGTACCCGTACGTGTGTTTCACGGTGTTTTTGTTGGGTAGCCTGCTTCGCTTCGACCGCGATCAGTACACGTGGAAGAGCGACTCTTCGCAGATGTTACGTACCGGGCTTTTGCGCTGGGGCAGTAACCTGTTTCACTTCGGCATCCTGTTTCTGTTCTTCGGCCACATGGTTGGCCTGTTCACGCCGCACGCGGTGTACGGCGTGTTTATGACCGCAGGCAACAAGCAGATGCTGGCCGTGGTGGCCGGCGGCATCGCCGGCACGGTCTGCTTCGTCGGATTGTCGATGCTGCTCTACCGCCGCGTTTTCGACCCACGCATCCGCCTGACCAGCCACGCCACCGACATCGCAGTCCTGCTGGTGCTCTGGGTGCAGTTGGTGGTGGGCCTGATCACCTTGCCGTTCTCGTGGCAACACGCAGATGGCAGCGTGATGCTGATCCTGGCGGATTGGGCACAGCGCATCGTCACGCTGCGGCCCGTCGATGCCACGGTGTTGTCCACGCTGCCCTGGCCTTACCTGTTCCATATCGTGTTCGGCATGACCATCTTCCTGCTTTTCCCGTTCAGCCGGTTGGTGCACGTTTGGAGTGGCTTTGCGTCCGTCATGTACCTGTTCCGCCCGTATCAGGTGGCTCGTTCACGGCGATTGAATATTCCTCCGGGCCACAACACGCCCCCAGTCCGAAGCTGAGTGAGGAGGGACCATCCATGAATATCACCTGTTTTTCCGATTTGCTGCGCGCCGCAAAGATTCAGCCCGAACCTCAGCGCTTGCTCTTTGTTTTTGCCGGGGCCGAATTACCTGCCATTGCAAGCCCTGAGCAGCGTGCGCAATTCGCCGACGGCGAAGGTGGCGAACTCGCTCCCTTGATGTGCGTGGACAAAGCCGTTGATGAGGTTGAGCATTTTGATGCGCTCGTGGCTGAGGCAGCCGAGGCTGGCCCGCTGTGGGCGATTGTGTTTACGACCGCTCTGTCCGGCCGCGCTGGAAAGATGCCTACCCCGCTTGACGCGCAAGCGCCTTTGCAGCTGATGGTGGATTCGATCAAGGCGGGTCGACTTGATGGCATGTTGCCGTTCAACCGGCGCGGCGAACCAGTGAGCTTTGCATGACGCCACATAGAAAATTTCATTAAATTAATCGCACAAGGAAAATGTCATGCAAAGCGGAACCAGCGGCGGATGCGGGTCAGAATCGGGGAAATGTGGGTGCGCTGGGAAAGCGAGCGCAGAAGTGGCAGCGCAGATTGAGCCAGTCGCTGCGTTGCCAAAATCGATTGCCCAGCAATTTGACTTCCGCGCCGCTGCATCGGCGAGCCCAATTGCGGCACCCTCAGGTCAGGACGCACCCGCCAGCATCAACGGAATCGCGCTACACGCAGTGGGTGATCGGCCCCATGACCACACGCTTCGGCAGCGTGCCTATGGCGAGCTGCTGCGGCAGGAGGCGATACGCACGGGGCTGTTACCAAAAGAAGATGTCGCGACCGACGATGGTATTCAGAGTGAAGCAGCCACCCGAGCGATTGAAAAACTAATCGAGTCAGAACTTGTGATTCCCGTGCCTGATGAAACAACCAGTCGTCGTTTCTTTAACGCCAATCCATCTCGATTTCAAAATGGCGAGCGGGTCCGGGCGCGCCACATCCTGTTCGCGGTCACACCCGGGATGGACGTCGTCCGGCTTCGTAATCGCGCGGAAGCAGCGCTGCTTGATGCGCGCTGTCGTGACGACAAGGCCGTCGACCGTTTTGCTGCGCTGGCAAAGGAATTAAGTAACTGCCCCAGCGCTACGGACGGTGGTGACCTCGGATGGCTGACACCGGGCGAATGTGCAGCGGAGTTTGCCCGCGAGCTGTTTGGCCGCACCGAAGTGGGCGTATTGCCACGGCTGGTTCACAGTCGTTTCGGTTTGCATGTGGTGGACGTGATTGCGCGTGAGCCCGGCGAAACGCCTGCATTCGAAGCCGTACGCGGTGCGGTTTCGCAGGTGTTGCAGCAGCAGACCTACGTGACGGCGTTGCGGCAATATTTGCAACTGATCGCTGGCGGCGCGCACATTGAGGGCATCGAACTTGATGCTGCCCAATCGCCGCTTGTGCAGTAGGCGTGGATCGATCTCTTCCCGCCGCATCGTGCGCTGAATGATGAGTGACCCACCCGATGAGCTGTTGCAGCGGTTGCGCCGATTTCACGACGACTATTTCCCAGGCGTTGAGGATCAGTTCAAAACGCTAGTGAATGACGGTCAGCATCCGACGATCCTGTTCATCGGTTGTTCTGATTCGCGCATCGTGCCCTATCTGCTGACCGGCACTGGCCCGGGCGAGCTTTTCATCGTTCGTAACGTGGGCGCCTTTGTGCCGCCGTATGACGGATCGGCGGGCTATCACGGCACAGCGGCAGCTATCGAGTTCGCGGTGTTGAATCTTGACGTGTCACACATCATTGTCTGCGGGCATACGCACTGTGGCGGCATTCGTGCGCTTTATGAAGAAGTACCACCCGGTGCCAACAATCTCGCCGCGTGGCTTGAGTTGGGCCGCGAAGCCGCCCTGCCGGTTCGCGTCACGGACGAAGCGTTGCGGCGCACCGAGCAGCGCGCAGTGGTGTTGCAACTAGAGCGGTTAATGGACTATCCGATGGTTCGCGAGCGTGTTGAGGTAAAGCGACTGGCACTGCACGGATGGCACTACGTCATTGAAGACGGTGAGGTGCATGTCTTTGACGTCAGGAGTGGGTCATTTGTGCCGTCCTCGAAGGCTGGTCATAGCGGCACGGGACCGTACGCGCATCATGAAGACACGATTGCGCCGGACAACGAGGGCAATTCGTGAAGAGCCAAGGTTTCTAAACGAGGGATTCGACGCAGGCGCGTGACACCCGGCGTGCGCTTTGTTGCGTAAATGGCTTGGCACTACAGATGCAACGCTTGATTCGTATCAAAGCAACTTCTTGCCGACGCGGTAATGTCGCGATACTCACTTAACCGATAACGGACGCAGACAATGCAGACTAACCATGCACTCGTGTGGATCGACCATCGCAGCGCTCATGTAGTTCACTTTGACCGCGAAATTGACGAAGTCACGACCGTCACATCAAAGCACGGTAACGAGCACTTGCATCACAAGTCGATGGCCGTTGGCGACGGCAACAGTAAATCGCACCCCGATTTTTTCATCGACGTAATTTCGGCCATTGGCGAGAGCGCTGAAATCCTTGTGGTCGGGCCAGCCGATGCGAAGACGGAGTTTCAGAAGTACACCGAATGTCACCATCCAGAAATGGCGAAGCGAATCGTCAAGGTCGAACCGATGGATCGCGCCACCCCGGGTCAATTGACTGACTATGCAAGGCACTTTTTTGCGATGCCAAAAACACGGCTTGGGCCGCACCATCACGCGTAGACATGAGCCAACAGCCTGAGCCTCAGGTCGCTACCGCTTTTAAATGAACACGATCACGGGAGCCTCATTGTGCGAGACGCCATGAAAATCACCTTCGCGGGGGCTGCCGACACGGTCACTGGGTCGCGCCATTTCGTTGAAACCGGTGATCAGCGAATACTTCTCGACTGCGGTCTGTTTCAGGGATTCAAGGCGCTTCGCCTGCGCAACTGGGCACCGTTTCCCGTGTCACCCCGGGAGGTCGATGCAGTCGTTCTGAGTCACGCTCATCTCGACCACAGCGGCTACCTGCCAGTGCTCGTACGTGACGGTTTTCGCGGTCAGATCCTCAGCACCAAGCCGACCCGCGATCTGGCTGAAATCATGTTGCTCGACAGCGCACATTTGCTCGAAGAGGAAGCCCGATACGCGAACCTTCACGATTACAGCAAACACAAACCGGCGCGTCCGCTGTATACGGTGGCCGACGTGCGCCGCTGCATGAAGCAATTTGCCC
>JAYWHV010000338.1:0-7673 GCA_043777615.1 Burkholderiales bacterium
GCGCGCCAACAATCCACTCCCAGTCGCCGCTATGCCGCGACACCAGAACACTAATCAGTGCTCCCCAGACGGCTCCCCAAATAATCATCGATGTTCCCCGGCTTTTCACATAGTCCAGTCAGAACAATACTCGCTAACTATAGGGTTGCGCAACGCATTCGCAATCGTTTCGTATTTCGATACTGCGGGTGCTTGTGTGTAGGGGAAATGTAGGTTGCGACTCCTACGGTAACTACCTTTTGCCGCTATCGGCGCACTTATTTAAGCGCAAGAAAAAACTCCCGAACCATGCGCGCACGATCATTGAGCAGCGGCACGGGGCGCTCGATTTTTACCTTGTCTTGACCGTGCAAACGGTATCGTCCGTCTTTCTGGATCAGCGTGATGAGTTTGATCGGCTCGAAGCTGGGTTTGGGCTTGAATGTGATGATGGTTCGCTCCGGAGCGCTGTCGATTTTCTTGACGCCAACGGCCTTGCCTGCGATGCGTAGTTGATGCGCTGAAACAAGCGATTCGGTTGCCGGTGGAAGCAGGCCGAAACGATCAATCAGCTCCTCCTTCAGGTCGTTCAACGAGTCCTCATCCTCGCAATTGGCAAGGCGCTTGTAGATGACCAGCCGCTCATGAACGCCTGCGCAATAGTCGTCGGGCAGCAGCGCCGGAACATGCAGATTTACTTCGGTTGTCACGCCCAGCGGTTCGTCGAGATCCGGCTCGCGACCGGCCTTTAGTGCCCGCACGGCCTGATTGAGCATTACGCTATAGAGCGAGAAACCAATCTCCTGCATTTCACCCGATTGATTGTCACCGAGCACTTCGCCCGCGCCACGAATTTCAAGGTCGTGCATCGAAAGATAAAAGCCCGCGCCGAGATCTTCAAGCTGTGTGATCGCCTCCAGACGCTTCTTGGCGTCCGCGCTGATTGCATCGTCTCCAGGGATCAGCAGATAGGCGTAGGCCTGATGGTGCGAACGCCCGACACGACCGCGCAATTGATGCAACTGCGCGAGACCAAATTTGTCGGCACGATTAATAAGGATCGTGTTCGCGTTGGCGACGTCAATGCCTGTCTCAATGATGGTTGAGCACAGCAGAATTTGAAACCGCTGCTGATAGAAATCACGCATGACGCCTTCAAGCTGCGTCGCGCCCATCTGGCCGTGACCCACGCGCACACGAGCCTCGGGAACGATGGCTTCCAGCCGTTCCCGCATGTTCTCAATCGTCTCAATTTCGTTGTGCAGGAAGTAAATTTGACCCCCGCGCTTGAGTTCGCGCAGGATCGCTTCGCGGATGATGCCGTCACCGCCCTTGGCTACAAACGTCTTGATCGCGAGACGTTTCTGCGGTGCTGTCGCAATCACACTGAAATCGCGAATGCCCTCGAGGCTCATCGCGAGCGTGCGCGGGATTGGCGTAGCAGTGAGCGTCAGCACGTCCACCTCGGCACGCAGCTTCTTCAACTGCTCTTTTTGTCGCACGCCGAAACGATGCTCTTCGTCGATGATGACGAGGCCCAGATTCTTGAATTTGATATCGGGCTGAATGAGCTTGTGCGTACCGATGACGAGATCAACTTTGCCCTCCGCCATGCCTTGCAACGTGGCCTTGATTTCTTTCGGCGAACGGAAACGAGACAGCTCCTCAATGCGAATCGCCCACGGTGCGAAGCGATCCTTGAACGTGTTGTAGTGCTGCTCGGTCAATAGCGTTGTCGGCACGAGCAGCGCTACCTGTTTGCCACCCATCAGGGCTACGAATGCAGCACGTAACGCCACCTCAGTCTTACCGAAGCCGACGTCGCCGCAGACCAGGCGATCCATCGGTTTGGCAGCGACCAAATCCTGAATGACCGCTTGAATCGCCGCGCTCTGATCGGGGGTTTCTTCGAAACCGAATCCTGCCGCGAAGGCTTCGTAATCGCTCCAGTCCACTTTGAATGCATGCCCGGTTCGCGCTGCTCGCTGTGCGTAAATATTCAGCAATTCGGCTGCCGTGTCACACGCTTGCTGCGCAGCTTTTTTCTTCGCTTTTTCCCAGTGCCCGGAACCCAGCGTGTGCAACGGTGCATGTTCGGGCGAGGTGCCGCTGTAACGCGAAATCAGATGAAGGTTCGATACTGGCACGTAGAGCTGTGCGTCGCTTGCGTACTGCAAATGCAGGAACTCGGTCGGGCCTTCACCCAGATCAAGCGACACGAGACCGAGATAGCGCCCGATGCCATGTTCCTCGTGCACCACCGGGTCTCCAACTTTGACCTCCGATAGATCTTTCAACATCGAATCGATATTGCTGGTCTTCACGCGTTTGCGACGCGTCGACCGTGTGGTGCTTGGATAGATTTCGGCTTCGGTGACGAAGCTCAGTTTCTCTTCGACCAGAATCGTGCCGGTGAAGAGCGGCGCAGGTGTGATGCAGAACGCCTGAGCCGCCGCCAGAAATCCCGTGAAGTCTTCCACCTTGTGCGGAGTCAAACCGTGCTCAACGAACATTTCTTGCAAGGTTTGCAGTCGGCCAGGACTTTCGGCGCACAGCAGAACTCGACCGCTGCTCTTTGTGGCGTTCGCGAGAAAATCCGCCAGTGCGCCCAGTGGACGCTGCATCCGTCGGTCGATTTCCATGGGCGGTACGCGATGCGTGGTTTCGCTCTCGCCTGCCTTCAGTTCATAGCGCGAATACGCCTTCAACTCATGCAAAAAATCATCGCGCCCAAAGTACAGCTCGGCTGGTTCAAGTAAAGGCCTGGCGCTGTCGCCGCGTAGCAAGCCCCAGCGCTCGCGTGTCTCACGCTCAAAGTCGGTCAGGACAGTGTGTACATCACCAATCAGCGCGAATACAGAATCTTTCGGCGCATGATCGAACAGAGTTTCCGCTGAGTCGAAAAATAGCGGAAGGTAATACTCGATTCCGCCCGGAAAAATACCGTTCGATACATCTTTGTAAGCGGCCGATTTCGATGGATCGCCTTCGAATACTTCGCGAAATCGCTGGCGAAAAACGGTGCGTCCAGCCTCGTCGGTCGGGAACTCGCGCGCGGGCAGTAGCGAGAGTTCGTTGACGGGATACAGCGTGCGCTGCGTGTCGGGCTCAAACGTTTTGATCGACTCGATTTCGTCATCAAACAAGTCCAGTCGAACGGGTAAAGTACCTCCAGTCGGGTAGATGTCGATAATGCCGCCTCGCATCGCGAATTCGCCTTGTGAGACGACTTGCGTTACATGCGTATAACCGCCCAGCGTCATCTGCTGGCGCAGTTTGTCGACGTCCAGCTTCTGCCCTTTTTTGAGTGCAAATGTGCGTGCTGCGATAAAGCTGCGTGGAGCCAGTTTTTGTGTGGCCGTGGTCGCCGCGACGATCATCACGTCGCAAGCGTTGGTGGCGAGCGCATAGAGCGCTTTCAGGCGATCACTGACCAGATCAGGGTGCGGCGAAAAGTGATCGTACGGCAGCGTTTCCCAATCGGAGAACTCGCGCACTCGAAGCGCCGGATCAAACCATGCGATCTCAACCGTGAGCTGATGCACGTCCTGTGCCTCAGCGCAGGTGACGATCAGCGTGCGGTTGCTTGCGCGCAGTGCAGATGCGAGTCGAGCCAGCGCTAGCGCCGTGCCAGCGCCCGCAGGACGGGCGACCGTTGCGCGCTCACCATTACGAGGCAAAGCAGGAAGTAGGGCGGTAGTTTCAGAAGAAGCGGGCAAAAGAAAACCTCACGAGAGGCCCCGCCTCACGCGATATCAGTCAAACAAGATGAAATTATAGGGAGCGGGTGTTGCCTGGCACTTATTGCATCGGCGCAGACCGTAGCGGCGTGACCTTGCCGTTGCCAATCAGAAACTCCACGCGCAGAATCGCGTCGCCTTTTTCGTCTTTGAATGTGTAGCCAACGACAGAAATTTTCTCGCCGACTTTCACAGGGGCCACTTTCCACGCGTCCATGCGGGTGATCGGCGCGAGTTCGACTTCCCAGACGTTGTCTTTGCGCGTCGGGGCTTTTGCGGTGCCGAGAATCACCACGGCATCGATATTTGCGCTTTGTTTGGGGACAGCGAACCGCGTGAGCGCAGCGGGCGGGGCAGTACCGTTCACTTCAAGCATGAATTCAGCATGCGGGTTTTGCCACTTCACGCTTTTGACAACACCCTCAAGGTAGATCGGTTTCGTCTCATCAAAGCTGCTCCAGCCGTGATGAGCGAAAACCGCAGCGGCGGAAAGTGCGGACACCGAGGCAAGAAGCGCGCGAAACATGATTTCTCCCTAGAGATTAGACGTAGGCGATCCAGCGACCACACACAATTATCGCGATCCACAAGGCAAGTGAGAAGAGCGCTTGCGCCCGCGTGGCCGTACTCGCAGGATTCAGCGGGCCGCGACTGTGCAAAATCGCAGCGTTCGTGCCCGCTGTGAACAAAAGCAGCATCTTCAGCAGAAACGCGCTATTCCCGATCAAATCCGACGCGCGTGCCAAGAACATCAGACTGCCGACGATTGCCGCGAGCGTGAACCCGAGTAACGTCCACGGCAAGGTCGCCGTTGCTAGCGTGCGCACGTCAATCGAGGCCAGCCCAAACAGTCGGACGCCAAGCAAACGCAGATCAACGATCCACAACGTGCCAAACGTGATCGCAATGGCGATGATGTGCAGTGCCTCAAGCGTCGGATAAACCAGCGGCGCAGATCGCAGCCAGACGGCAAATGGCCAGTTGTTCAGCGCGAGCGTGATGGCGGGATTCAAAGCGGAAAATGGAAGCACATCGTGCACTCATTCTTCCATGGAACGCGCAGCTACCGGATTCGTTGCGCAGTGGGGCTAAAGGCTCGTTATGACATAGCAGAAATCAGCGTTGGTGGCGTTTCACCACAACGTCAATTGGCGGGAGCAGTTCGCCCCAGCGGTCGGCGCTTTTCCCGAGGTTGTGGAGTTCTATCGCATCAGCGGCGACATCGGTCTGAGACAGGCAGCTTTATGCTGAAAGCACGACTGTGTTGGGGGTAGCAGCGAATAATGTCTCTAGTCGACTAGAGTGAATAATCATGCTTAACCCATGTAAGACGGTCGTTTTTCGATAAAGCTGTTACCGCCCACCGAGCATTTTTTCGTCGCCCAGCCGGTGCGCAAAAGCGAAGAGCGCCGCCACACAAATCAGGGCAGGCACGGCCCACATCGCCACCCATTCCAGCGGCAGGATCGCTTCGGCACGCAGCACTTTCGAGAGCACGGCGAACTGTCCATTCACCGGCACCCACACGTCCCACCAGGGTGCTTTGGTCTGACGCAACCAGCTGATGAGCGGCAGCAATCCAACCAGGGAAACTGCCAGAGTGAGCGAACTTTGCGCCTCCTTTGCTGTTTTCCCTGCCGCGCCGAACGCGAGCAACACGCCCGGCACCATGAACGCAAACGGAATCAGGACCGCCATGAATCCGGTGAACTCGCGCGCGCCGAAATTGAACGGCAAGCCGAGTTTTCCAAGCGGCACCAATTTCAAGGCGATTAAAAAACCGAGCATCGACGCCGTGACCGCCAAGAGGTTTACCAGCGCCACCGCGAGCCATTTGCCGAGCGCAAGCTCTGCCACCGTTACCGGAGTTGTCAGCAGCGGCTCCAGCGTTTGCCGTTCGCGCTCGCCTGCGGTGACGTCGAGCGCCGCAGCGATTGCGCCCATGAGACCGGCAAACAGCGCATAGAAACTCATCATTTGCAGGAACCGTGCGCTGCGCTGCTCGACGCTCGACATGTCAAGTTCTTCGAGCTGCACGGGCCGGGCGACCGCCGGTGCAATGCCGCGCAGAATCATGCGATCGTTTCCGATCATCGTGGCATAGCCGCGCACTTCGCCAGCCAGACGCCCGGCTATCGGCGCAGACCGCTCGCGGCTGGATAACGTGACCAGCGTAATCGTCGCTGACCTACCGCTCGCGAGCGCCGTTGCGTAGTTCGGATCAACCACCAGCACCGCATCCAGCTCGCCGTTTTTCACGCGCGCTTCGTAGTCCTGTGGATCGGCTTCAACCTTGACCCCGCGACGCTCCAGATAGCGGACAAAATCGGGCGCAAACTGCGCGTTGACCACAGGTGCTGTAATTTTTTCGATGCGACCCTGAATCGATTGCGCCACGAAGTACAAAAGACACACCACGAGCGGTCCCGAAATTGAAACACCAAAGAGCGCGAGAAAAATGCTCTTGCGATCCCGCAGCAGGTCAGTGATTTCTTTACGCGCGACCAGGGATAAACGAGAAATCGAAAAAAGGCTCATGCGAACAGTCCTTCTTCACTACCGATCAGCTTCACAAACGCATCCTCCAGACTTTCAAGCCGGGTCGCGGCGAGCACTTCCTGAGGCGTACCGGAAAACACGGCGCGTCCCTTGTTGATGATCACGATGCGGTCACACAACGCTGCTACTTCCTGCATGATGTGGCTCGAGAAGAGCACGCACTTTCCCTGTGCTTTAAGTCCGCGAATGAGGTCTCGCATGCTGCGTGTTGACATGATGTCCAGGCCATTGGTGGGCTCATCGAGCAACACAGTTTGCGGGTTGTGAACGAGCGCCCGGGCGATGGCCACCTTCATGCGCTCGCCTTGCGAGAAGCCTTGTGTCGGACGATCCGCGAGCTCATGCAATCCAAGTTCCTCGATGAGCGTGGTCGTACGAAGCTCTGATTCTGATGTCGACAAGCCTTGCAGACGACCAAAATAGTGGATGTTTTCTCGTGCCGTGAGCCGCCAGTAGAGGCCTTTCGCGTCTCCCAGAACGCCAAGCTTGCGGCGCACAGTGGCGCGCTCGGTAGCGAGGTCCGCACCATCAATCCGGGCACGACCAGCGTCAGATGACAAAAGCGTGGACAGCATGCGCAGCGTTGTCGTTTTGCCTGCACCGTTCGGACCGAGCAGGCCCGTGACTTCGCCGTCCTTCGCCGTAAAGCTCACGTTGTCAACAGCCGTAACGATTCGCGCGTTTGCCTTCAACGCAAAGGCAGAGCTGCGTTCGCGAACTGTGAAGCGTTTGTAAAGGCCTTCCACTTCAATCATGGTCTGGCCTCCAGCGGCGACGTGTAGAACAGCGGACGCGGCAGTTTCAGGTCTGCCTCGCAGGTGTCGCTGGCGGCGGTAACGATGCCCGCCTCAACAAATTTCGTGATGATGCGGCGAACGCAGGGTTGCGGCGACGTGATGTGGCCAACGCCTGCCACCACAATGTGTTTGCTGTTTGGCAACGTCTGCGCGGCGAGCGAGCCTTGCGCGGGCGGCGTCACAGGATCCTGGGTGCCGGAAAGGAGCAAGGTCGGGATTTCGCTCTTGGTCGGCTCGAAAAACTCGGGCGCAACTTTGCCGCTTGGGAAGCCTTTGCAGAAGCCGTAGAACAGGTCGTTTAGCGCCTGGAATCTCGGGTTGGGTGTTGGCGTGCGTGCATACATGTCCTCTGCGCACATCACGGCAAAGCGTTGCGCTATGGCGATGTCGCCCTCACCGATGGACGAAGCAGACATCGTCGCGGCCAACGGCGCGAAATTTCCCTGCGCTGCCTGGGCAATCAGACTTGGTACCATGCGCGAGCCCTCTGGCATGTAGAGCATCGGCCAGATAAGCGTCACTAGCGTACGGTCAGACACCGTGCCGTTGATTGGCTTTCCGCTGGCGGGATGCATGAAAGTCACCGCGCGTGGTTTCG
>JAYWHV010000339.1:0-7595 GCA_043777615.1 Burkholderiales bacterium
CACTTTGTCGAAGCCGCCGACGACCAGGCGCTTGAGATAAAGTTCGGGCGCGATGCGCATGTACATCTGCTGATCGAGCGCGTTGTAATGCGTGACGAAGGGCTTCGCCGCTGCGCCGCCGGGGATCGGGTGCATCATCGGTGTTTCGACTTCGAGGTAGCCGCGCTCGACGTAAAAATTGCGGATGAAGGCGATCATCTTTGAGCGGATTTCGAAGGTGCGGCGCGACTCCGGGCTCATGATCAGGTCAACGTAGCGTTGACGATATTTCTGCTCCTGATCCGTGAGGCCGTGAAATTTTTCCGGCAGCGGGCGCAGCGATTTGGTGAGCAGCCGCAGCGTTTTGACCTTGACCGAAAGCTCGCCTTTTTGCGTGCGAAACACGGTGCCCGTCGCGCCCAGAATGTCGCCCATGTCCCAGTGCTTGAACGCTTCGTGCACGTCCGCTCCGACGCCCGCATCGTTGATGTAGAGCTGGATGCGGCCCGACATGTCCTGCACGGTCGCGAACGATGCGCCGCCCATCACGCGCTTCAACATCATGCGGCCGGCGATTGTGACTTCTGCGCCCGTTCCGTCGTTCAGGGCGTCGAGCTCTTCTTTGTTTTTTTCGCCGTAAGTGGACGCGAGATCACCCGCGAGATGTTCACGACGGAAATCGTTCGGGAACGCCTGGCCCTTTCCGCGCATTGCGGTGAGCTTGGCGCGGCGCTCGGCGATGATGTGGTTTTCGTCTTGCGGGGCTGGGGCGGTTTGGTCTGTAGTCATGGTGGGTACGTTAGTGTCCGATCAGCAGGAACGGACTTAGATTTTTAAAGCGACAGTTTGTGTGGCAATGCCAAGCGCTCTGGCGGCGGCGGCTTGCTGTGCGTCCGAAGTTACGAAGCCGGTTTCGTTGGTTTCGCGCGCGCGCCGCACGACGGCCAGATGCAGCGCGTCGAGCGCTTTGAGCGGCAGCGGTGCAACCGTATCGATGAGGCGGCGAGCGCTCATGTGATCAACATTCTCAATCGCGAGCACATCAAATACGCCAGTTTCAATATCATCATCGAAGCTCGACAAAATTCGTTGCCCTTCAATATCCGTCAGCGTGCGTGCACGAGTTCGCCGCGCAATGGCGCAGCGAAATTCAAGGAGCGATAACGTACTCACGCAAATGGGGTCAACATTAAGCGAGAGCAGCGCTCGCACTTCGTCACTGCCGGTTTCGCTGATGTAGGCCTTGGCAAGCGCGCTCGTGTCGAGGTAGATCAAATGTCACGCTCGCGTTCCTCGGCGATGTATACCTCGCTCGGCACGTGCTGAAACGGAATGTCTGCGAGTTCGGGATGCGGCTTCCAGCGTTTGCGTGGCTTCGGCGGATCAAGCGGAAGCACGCGCGCAAACGGTTTGCCGTGATGGGTGAGGATGACCTCGCCCTCGGCTTCGAGCGTTTCTTTGAGTATTTCGTAGCGCTGGCGGATTTCGCGGATGCCCAAGGTTTGCATGCGGGTGATCTTCGATTGTGACAAACTTTGTAAATTGTGCCACAACGTGCTTTTCGAGCACGCTAGTGTTGATAAGCTTTTGCATGAAAGCCAATGTGCGTCGGGGCTGAGCGCTGAAAACTACGATAGTTGACTAACTCGAATTTAACCGTCTAGCCCATTTGTGGAAAGGCTTTATCGAGAAAGTTGATTTGAATTTTGCGCGGCGCAAAACCGAAATTTCACGCTCGGTTCATCCGCGTCATCAAGCCGCAAGCATGCGCGGCAGCGCCTTCCCGTCGAGCCACGCGTTGAGTGCCTCGACCACGTCGCCGTAGAACGTGCGGAACACGGGTTCGCAAACGAAGCCCAGATGCGGCGTGAGCACGACGTTGGGCAGCGCAGTGAAAGGGTGCGTCGTGGGCAGCGGCTCTTCGCTAAACACGTCGAGCGCAGCCATCGCCGGGCGACCGGCCTTCAACGCGGCAACTAGCGCAGCTTCATCGGCGAGCCCTGCGCGCGAGGTATTTACAAAAATGGCGTCGGATCGCATCGCAGCAAACTGCGCCGCGCCGAACAAGTGCTTCGTCGCGGGGCCGAGCACGAGATGCGCGGTGATGATGTGCGACGTGGCGATCAGTTCGTCGAAGGTGACGGAAGTTGCGCCTTTCGCCGCCGCACGCTCTGGCGTCATGTTGGGCGACCAGGTGACGACGTCCATGCCGAATGCGCGCGCGATGCTGGCGACGCGCCCGCCGATTTCGCCCAGACCGACCACGCCGATGCGTTGACCGTGAAGCACCGGCAACATCGCGTCGTGCGGGCGCCATTCACCCTGCAAGAGGGCATTGGTGTGGCTCACCAGCCGCTTCTGCGCGGCGAGGATCAGCGCCCACGTCATCTCGGTCGTCGCGTCCTTATTAGGTCCCCAGCCGGTATGCAGCACAGGGATGCCGCGCGCTGCGAGGGCTTTGGCGTCGAGCGCGCCGTTGCGGGTGCCAGTGAAATGCACGAGCTTTAAGTTCGGCAATTGGTCGATCACGTCAGCGAAGAGCGGCGTGCGGTCGCGCATGAGCACGATGGCGCTGGCGGGCTTGAGCGCATCGACGACCGCAAGTCCGCGGAGCGGCGCCGTGTGCACGCGGACATCGGCGCGCGCATCGATGCCGGACCAGTCAGCGTAGTTGCGTGCGACGCGTTCGAAGTCGTCGAGTACGACGATGATGGGTTTGCTGCTCATAAGAGAAAGTTTGTCTTGTTGGATGCTTGATCTCAAATTGCCGTCATACTCGCCACGGGCGGGTATCCAGCACGCGACCACACTGAGATGTTGTTTGACGTAACTGCAATGGCCAACTTTCTGGATTCCCGGCCTTCAGCCGAGAATGACGCCAGGTTAAGCGAGTCGCGACACCCGTACAGAAATCAGTCAGCCTTGATGCCGTAATCCTTGACCACTTTCCCCCAGATATCGATCTGCTTTTCAATAAAGACGCGCGCAACTTCGGGCGTACCGCCGATGATGCTGATGCCCTGCGCCTGAAGTTTTTTCGCGATTTCAGGGCTTTGAATCGCTTTGTTGACTTCAGCGTTCATGCGGGCAATGATTTCGGGCGGCGTCTTCGCAGGTGCGAGCACCGCCCACCACGCCGGGGCGTCAAATTGCCCGTAACCGAGTTCGGCGAGCGTCGGCACGTTGGGCAGCTCAGGGCTGCGTTTGGCGGTCGTCACCGCGAGTGGGCGCACGCGTCCGCTATCGATGTGCGGCTTGACAACAAACACAGAACCCGCGACCAGCGGTACATGACCGCCCACCGCATCCTGCATCATCGGACCGCCACCTTTGTATGGGACATGCTGCCAGTTAAGGTTGTTGCTTTTGCCGAGCAACGTCATCGCGAGATGTGCGAGGCTGCCATTACCGATACTTCCGTAGCTCACATTTTTATTGGCCTTCAACGCCGTCACGACGTCGCCAAATGTTTTGTATTCCGAACTTGCCGGAGTGGCGATCACCATCGCCGCAGTGCCGATCAACGCAATCGGCGGAAGATCTTTTTTGGTGTCGTAGGGAAGTCCGGGAATCAGCGCGGGATTGACCGCGTGCGTGTCAAAAACAACCGCGAACGTGTAGCCGTCGGCGGGGGCCTGCGCGACGAAGGCAGCTCCGATGGAGCCAGATGCGCCACCCTTGTTTTCAACGATGACGGTCTGCCCGAGCTGGGCTTGCAGAGGTTGCGACAAGATGCGCGCAACCTGATCGACGGAGCCTCCTGGTGGAAATACTGCGACCAGTTTGATCGGTTGCTTGCCGGGCCAGGCTTGTGCCGAACAAAGCGCGGCGGACAGCGCGATTAGCGCCGCTAAAAATCTCGTGAACATCGTCAAACTCCTTCGTGCGACAACCGCAGCGACGAAGTGTAGCGACGCAGGGCCGCGAGACGCTACGAGAGTTTTGCTTTGAGCAACCGGATGGCGCTGTCGGGCGTGGTGAAAACCGGCAATCCCGTTGCCGCTGCGACTGCGTCGCGAGCACGCGCCATGCTGAACTGTGCCAAAGCGATCACGCCCGCGCCTCCAGCTTTTAAGCGCAGCGCGGCGTCGACGACAAGCTGATCATGCAGCGCCATGTCGCCCGCATTGAGCGCAACCATGGCCTCAGCAACGAGCGCACATCGGGGCTTCGCGTCAGAGGGAAATTCTGGTGGCATTGAGACCAAAGTCGGTGCGAAGCTTGCGATCAGTCCGATCGGTGACCCGGTGGGCAGTGCGGCGGCAACCGCTTCGGCGATCATCGCTTCGTTCGGTTTCAGCACTGGGATCGATGCATGTTGCCGTGCGACGCGCTCAATGCATGAACCAAACGCGGAGCAGGTGAAAAGAATCGCGTTCGCGCCGTTGCTGACGGCGTAATCGGCCAACGCGGTGAAACGCTTGTGCATGGCCTCATCAAGCACGCCACAGTTCTCCGCAAGATCAGCCGAAAGACTATCGTCAAGCAGATTCTGTCGCGAGGCTTCGGGCCACAGTCGCTCGAAGGCGCTGTTGATCGGCAGAATTGAATGGGTCAGCGCGTGAATGAGCGCAACGCGAACTTGAGGCACGAAATGAATTTCCTGATCAGACCAAAACCGGACGATCCGCTTGCTCGTTCGGCCCCATGTCGGCAGCGAAGTGCTGGCGTTGCAGCTCACCGATGGCATTGATCCCTTCGCTGAGTCCCGCTTCAAACTCACCGTTGGTAAAGTGCCGTTCGAGCGCCCGGCAAAGCGTATCCCACTGCGCCTGAGTCACGAGTTTGTTGAAGCCGCGATCCGCCACAATTTCTACGCGGCGCTCGGCGAACAACAGATAAAGCAGCACGCCGTTGTTGTGCTCGGTGTCCCAGACACGCAGTTGCGAGAACCATTCGATCGCACGCTGGCGTGGCTCGACATGCTTCACATGCATAAGAGGCCAGTGCGCTTCAACGACCAGGCGGACTTGCCCGCTTGATCCGCGTTCCGCCATTCCAATCGCCCGCTCCAGCGCATCCATCGCTGTGTCAGGCAGGGCTTTTTTGACAGCGGCCCGCGTCGTGGTGGCGTGTTTAAGTGTGCGGTTCATTCGCTGCTCCCGCCACCATCGCCACCACCGCCGCCGTCACCCCAGCCGCCCGACGCGCCACCGCCGCCGAAGCTGCCACCGCCGCCAGAAAAACCGCCGCCGCCACCCCCGCCTCCACCACCGAACCCGCCAAAGCCACCGCCAGATGACCAGCCGCCACCGCCACCGCGCCCGCTGCGGTAAGTGCTTCGTCCGCCGAGTGGCGAGCGGCCAAATGAGCCGAAGATGCCCTTCAGAATGGAGGCGCCAACAAACCCGACGAAAGCGGCGATTCCCGCTGCCGGCAGCGCGCTGGTGAAGAAAAATGTGCCGATACCGGCCACCGCTCCGACCACCAGCGCGGGCAGGATAAACGACAGCACAGCAAGTACACCGAGCAAAACCGGAGCCATGCCCGCGAGCTCCTCTAGCGTGCTTTCGGTCTTGGTTGCGTTGTGGCTTTGCTCCCACTGACCTTTGTCGTTGACCGTAGTCGCTGCGGCCTTGTTTTCCTTCGAGACCGCGAGCTGAATTTTGTCGATGCCAGCGTCAATGCCTTGCGCAAACTGGCTCTTTTTGAAGAACGGCGTGATCGTTTCGCTGATGATGCGTTTGGCTTCGACGTCGGGCAGCGCGCCTTCCCAGCCGTACCCGACTTCTATGCGGAGCTTCTTCTCCTTCATTGCAATGACGAGGATCGCGCCGGTATCTTTGCCTTTTTTGCCGATCTTCCACGATTCACCAACGCGAATGCCGTATTGATCCATCGTTTCCGGCTCGGCCGTCTTGACGATCAGGACGGCGAGCTGCCCGCCCGTCGCTTGCTCGAAGGCAGCTAGTTTTGCCTCAAGCGATTGTTTGCCATCTGCACCGAGAATGGCCGCTGTGTCAGTGACGCGCGAAACGAGCGGCGGGATCGGGGCGAGGTCTTGTGCGGAGGAGAGCGTACTTAAAAGCATCGCGAACAGCAGGGCTGCAAATGCAGCAGCCCTGACTGGAAGCGCCCTCGACCCGACCCGCCCCCACAACGGGAGCGGGAACAAAACATCGCCCACGCGACTAAGGCTTCGCCGGAACAGCGGGCTTGTTGAAATCAACCTTTGGCGCGGACTTGATTTCGGCTTCGTTTTCTACCGTGAACTGGGGTTTCTCTTTGAAACCGAACACCATGGCCATCAGGTTTGTCGGGAAGGAGACGACCGTATTGTTGTAACCCTGAATCGCCTTGATGTAGCGATTGCGCGCGACGGTGATGCGGTTTTCGGTGCCTTCAAGTTGTGCGGTGAGATCACGGAAGAGGGCGTCGCTTTTGAGGTTCGGGTAGTTTTCCGACACCGCAAGCAATCGACTCAACGCGCCTTGCAGCTGGTTTTGTGCGGCAATGAATTTTTGGAACGCTTCGGGGTTGTTAATCAGCTCTGGCGTGGCTTGAATGCCAGTGGCGCGTGCACGCGCCTCGACGACCTTGGTGAGTGTGTCCTGCTCCTGCGAAGCGTAGCCTTTGACCGTGTTCACCAGATTCGGGATCAAGTCGGAACGGCGCTGGTACTGGTTCAATACCTCAGACCATGCCGCTTTGATCGACTGATCACCCTGCGCCATGTCGTTGTAGCCGCAACCGGAGAGGCCGAGCGTGGCAACCAGAGCTGCAACTGCTAAAAAAATTCGTTTCATTATTCAAGTCCTCCGCTGGCGCTCACAGCAGGTGAGGGAGAGCGCAATTTGTGAAAGTGATCGGAATATGCCCGCACTGGGGCGTATTTTCAAGAGCCGTGACTTTTCCCGATTATGCGACTCGTCAGGGAAGTTACGGCACTAAAGCCCTAGCCTTCATTAAATCATCCCAGGCTTTCGCCTTCTCCAGCGGGCTGCGCAGCAGGTAGGACGGGTGATAGGTGACAACGATGGGCACGCCCTCGCGTTGACTGCGATCTGCGGGCAGCGCGCGCATCGCGCCGACGGTATCGTCACAATTCAGCAAAGTCTGGGCGGCGAATTTGCCTGCGGCGAGCAGCAGCTTCGGCTGTGCCAGTGCAACCTGCCGGTTCAAATACGGTGCGCAGGCAGAAATTTCATCCGGCTCCGGGTTGCGGTTGCCTGGCGGGCGGCATTTGATGACGTTTGTGATGAAGATGCCGTTGCCCCGCTTCTTGCCGACAGCCCCAAGCATCGCATCAAGCAATTGGCCCGCCTTGCCGACAAACGGCTCCCCCTGCTTGTCCTCGTTTTCGCCGGGCGCTTCGCCAATGACCAGCCAGGACGGCGAGTGATCTCCAACGCCGGGAACGGTGTTTGTGCGGGTTTTGCTGAGTTTGCAGGCGGTGCAGGCGGCAATGCTTGCGACGAGCTCGTCCCAGGATAAGTTCGCGATGACTGACTCGCGTTCCGCCGTGGATTGCTCCGGCGGCAGCGCGCGTTTCTCGGAGGGCTCCGGTGCTTCTGCGAACTCAGCCGTTGACGTGTGTACGCTGGTTGCGGCTGAGCCTGCCTCGTCCCTCACTTCGGCTGCGCTTGCACGACTCACCCAGATCGGCGTCAATCCGA
>JAYWHV010000340.1:0-7579 GCA_043777615.1 Burkholderiales bacterium
GCCGCTGCGGCTCTGGCCGCCGCTGCTCCGGCAAAATCTGCTGCTGCGACACCTGCCGCCGCTGGAGCGGCCAACGCGCCCGCCACTGCCGCCGCTCAACTCGCCCCTTCCACCGTGCCAGCCGCAGCGGCGGTTGTGCCAGCGCCAGCCACCGTAACCGCGCCTGCAACCACCGCGACTGCTGCCCCGGTTGCTGCTGCGCCAGCCCCGGCGGTCACAGCGCTGCCTGCCGCCGTTGCTGCTGCCGCGCCAGCCGCCGCCACGCCCGCGCGCGCGACACCTGCGCCTTCGCGTGAAATCAAATTGATCAATCGTGTCGAACCAGCGTTTCCGCGCGGCTCCGACAACGACAAAGGCACTGTTCGCGCCCGACTTCAGGTCGACGCGCGCGGCGCCGTGACCGGCGTCGAAATTATCGAAGCGAACCCGCCGCGCGTGTTCGACCGTACCGTGCGCACGGCATTGCAACAGTGGCGCTATGAGCCTACGGGCGAGGCGTTTTCGACGTTGGCCGAGATTAGTTTCAGCCGGTGAACCACTCTATCCGTCGTTAAGGGCGGATATCTTTCACCAAAGAAGCCAGTGTCTCTGGGCTGATTTCGCAATGCTGCGGGTAATTGGTGTGATCGCATCCAAGCGTCACACCCGCGCCCGCGAGCAGTGCGGCACGCATCGGCGCGGTGAACTCGAAGCGCAGGAAATGAACGGCCGAGGTCTTCTCGTCAGTCTCACGATCGAGATCCTCGTCGGCGATTGCGTACACGCGCGCCTGACCTTCAACTTCAACGAACATGCGGTCTTCGCAGTCGATTAATCGCGAGAGTTCACGCTTCCTCTCGTTGACGTCGCCATACTCGATCAGCATCGTCGCTTTCCAGTTGGTGCCGTCAGGGATCAGCGGGTTGTACGCGTCCAGTTCGTCCTGTATGCCCTGCTCTTCAAACACTTTCTCGACGCGCAACATCTCCTGAATTTGATAGCGAACGGTCTGTTCGTCTTCGAACTGGATCATGAAATGCTCGCCCAACAGCACCTTGCGCAATTTGCGATGCGCGATGAGCTGCGGCTTGTTGGCCTTCAGGAATTTGCTGTACGCCTCAAGCGTCATGAGATCAGTTTGTTTTAGGTGTGCCATATTAAGTGAATACTTCGAGTGAGATTACAGCCCGTACGCCTTGGCGATCAGACTGATTGGGTGCGAAAGTTCGGGCGTTTTTTCTGGCGCGAGACCCGCTTCGCGGATGCCCTGCTCAATGTGGTGACCTGCGAGCTGGCAATCTGACGAGATGTAGTCGGGCGTGTTCAGCATCATTGCCTTAAACACCGGCTTGCCGATCTTCATCGCCATATCGTGGTGCGCCTTTTTCACGCCATACGTGCCTGCGTGACCAGAACAGCGCTCGACTGTATTGACCGTCGTCCCCGGTACAAGCTTCAACATTTCCTCAGTTTTTTTACCCACGTTTTGCACGCGGCTGTGACAGGGAATGTGATAGCTGACATGGCCCAACTCCGCTTTGAAATCGGTCTTCAGCAGGCCATCTTTTTGTCGCGAGATCAGGTATTCGAACGGATCCCACATCGCAGCCTGCACAACTTGCGCGTCTGGATGATCGGGCATCAGGAGCGGGATTTCCTGCTTGAACATGAGCGTGCATGACGGAATCGCGGTCAGGATGGCGTAGCCCTCTCGTGCGTACTTTGCAAGTATTGGCAGGTTGAAACTGGCCAATTCGGCAACGCCGTCCAGATCGCCCAACTCAAGCTTAGGCATGCCGCAACACTTTTCCTTGTTGACGATCTCGAACGTGACGTCGTTGTGCGTGAGCACCGATAGCAAATCCATGCCGATGCCGGGCTCGTTGTAGTTCACATAACAGGTTGAAAAGATGACCACTTTTCCGGGTGTGCGTTCACCGTTTTTCACTGGCGCGCTGGTATGCGCAGCGCCCTTCGCCTGCGCGCGGAATTTCTTGGTTGCGAGCGTTGGGATCCACGCATCCTTATCAACGCCTAATTGACTCTCCATCACGCCGCGCGCGAACTTCGTGTTGTTGATTGCGTTGGCGGTTTGCACGACGATGGGGATGCCAGCGAATTTGCCCTGCGTATCGGTTGAGGCAAGGAATTTTTCCGCCGCGCCGATTTCGCCTTTTTTGTACTTCACTGCCTTCGCGCGCAGCATCAGATGCGGGAAGTCCACGTTCCACGCGTGCGGCGGTGTGTACGGACACTTCGTCATATAGCAGACGTCGCACAAATAGCACTGGTCGACGACTTTCATGAAGTCTTTTTTGTCGACGCCGTCGACTTCGAGCGTGCTCGATTCATCGATCAGATCAAACAGCGTCGGGAAGCTGTTGCACAAGCTCACACAGCGGCGGCAGCCGTGGCATATGTCGTAGACGCGCTCAAGCTCGTGATTGAGCTTGTCTTCATTCCAGAAGTCCGGATTTTTCCAGTCGATGATGTGACGCGTCGGCGCCTGAAGATTGCCTTCTACGGCCATGGTTGCACTCCAAATTATTCTCGGCTAGGGTCAGGGCGCAACAATGATGCAGCTCCTCCTCACCCTAGCCCTCTCCCACGAGGGGAGAGGGGACCAAACGCATCTCCCAAAAATTTGGGAGAGAAGGCGATGATCAGTCCGTCAACGCCTCAAGCGCCTTGGCATAACGGTTTGCGTGCGAGCGCTCGGCCTTGGCCAACGTTTCGAACCAATCGGCGATTTCATCGAAGCCTTCTTCGCGCGCCGATTTGGCCATGCCTGGGTACATGTCGGTGTACTCGTGCGTTTCGCCAGCGACCGCTGATTTCAGGTTGTCGCGACTGGAGCCGATTGGCAGGTCGGTTGCAGGGTCGCCGACCAACGCGAGGTAATCTAGATGACCGTGCGCATGGCCGGTTTCGCCTTCAGCGGTGGAGCGGAATAGCGCTGCCACGTCGTTCTGGCCTTCCACGTCTGCCTTGTTCGCGAAGTAGAGGTAACGGCGGTTGGCCTGGCTCTCGCCAGCGAACGCGTCTTTCAAATTCTGGTGGGTCTTCGTACCTTTGAGATTCATCGGTGCACTCCTGTTGGTGGATACGCAGCGCACATCGCGCAACGCATTTCGGAAGTATGTTCCTGACCTTGATTTGTCGCAGCGAACAATATCGTTCAGCTTGATCGGATATTCCACACAGCGCCCCGCCGGGCATAGCCGCGCGGATGCTTTAAACACCTGAAGGCCTTTCATCTTTTTCGTCAATCAGCCGTTTAATGTGGGCTGACAGCGCAATATGACATAAGTCGACTTTTTGTCTTTTCGATTGATACCCCCAATGCAGCGGTCTTTTCGGAAAAAAGCTGGAGCGACCACTCGCCTGATTTCACGCGGGTTTTCGCGCCGTTCAGCGTAAAATTTAGGCAATGACTAACGAAACACCCGAAAACACTTCCGTGGACGCTGATGCGTTCGCAGACTCTGAAGCCACCACCGCAGCAGCCCCGGCATACGTCGATGCTGCCCCACCCGCCGTAGCGCCTGCTCCCGTGTCGCCCGCAGCTCCGGCCGAAATCACCTTCGCCGACCTAAACCTCGCCGAGCCCATCCTCCGCGCTGTCACCGACTCCGGCTACACCAAGCCCACGCCGATTCAGGCACAAGCGATTCCGATCGTGTTGTCGGGGCTCGACGTCATGGGCGGCGCGCAAACCGGCACTGGCAAAACCGCCGCGTTCACGCTGCCGATCCTGAATCGAATCCTCAAGCACGCGAACAGCTCGCCTTCGCCCGCGCGCCATCCGATCCGGGCGCTGATGCTGGCGCCCACGCGTGAACTCGCAATCCAGATCGAAGAAGCGGTCGAAACGTACGCCAAACACACCGGCATTCGCTCCACCGTCGTATTCGGCGGCGTAGACATCAAGGAACAGAAAGCCGCCGTTCGCGCTGGCGTCGAAATCCTCGTCGCCACCCCTGGCCGCCTGCTCGATCACCTTGAGCAAAAAAATCTGTCGCTCAATCAGGTCGAAGTGCTCGTGCTCGACGAAGCCGATCGCATGCTCGACATGGGCTTCATCCCCGACATCGTGCGCATTATCGGTCTGCTGCCCGAGAAGCGTCAAAGTCTGCTGTTCTCCGCCACGTTCTCCGACGAAATCAAAAAGCTCGCGGATCGCATGTTGAAAGCGCCGGTGCTGATCGAAGTCGCGCGCCGGAACGAATCCGCCGCCAACGTCGCGCAGCAGATTTATCGCGTCCACGGTGACGACAAACGACGCCTGCTGGGTCATCTCGTCACATCACAAGACTTGAAGCAGGTACTGGTTTTTTCGCGCTCAAAACTGAACACCGCACGGCTTGCTCGTGAGCTCGCGCGCGACGGCTTCACGACCGACGCCATTCACGGCGACAAGACGCAAGACGAGCGCATCAAGGCCCTGGAGGCGTTCAAGAACGGCTCCGTGCGCATTTTGGTTGCCACCGACGTGGCAGCGCGCGGCCTCGACATCGACCAGCTACCAACAGTAGTGAACTACGAGCTTCCGTTCGTGGCCGAAGACTACGTACATCGCATTGGTCGTACAGGCCGCGCGGGGGCGTCGGGCACCGCGATTTCATTCGTAGCGCCGGACGACGGCAAACTGCTCGTTGAAATCGAGAAGCTCATCAAGCGCAAGCTTGACGAAATGCCGATGCCGGATTTGTCGCGTTACGGCGAACGCTTCGGGCCACGGCGTGCGCCCGAGGAAACGCGCGAGCGCAGCAGCCATGTGCGTCCGCCGATGACGGAACCACGGCGTTCACCTTCCTCGCCGCCGCAATATTCTGGCGGTCGCGACAAGGCGCACTTTGATTTGAATCCCGATCAGCCTGTCGCAGCCAACGCGCGTGGCGCTCGCGGCGCGCGTCATGCGTCAAATGGGCGTCGCGCCATGAATGAAGTGTGCGCGCTGCTTCGCGCACCTGTCAGACCAGCGCCTGCGGCCCGTGCGCGTGCCTCCGAGATGATCGAATCCGCCAGCGATGCCGCGACTCTGGCAGCGCCCGTGGCGCCGGCAGAAAACGCGACCGAAGCCACGCCCGTCGCGTAATGTCGGCGTTGTCGTCCTCTGCACAAAAGGTGCAGGACGCGCTCGTTCTGCTCGGTAGCCGCGCCCAAGTTGTCGAGCATGAAAACGCCGGTCACACTGCAGCCGACGCCGCGCTGCTGTTACGCTGCGACATTGCGCAAATCGCCAAAAGCATCATCTTCAGAAGTGCTACCTCCGGGAAATCGGTACTCGTCATCACCAGCGGTGCTAACCGTGTTGACGAGAAAAAAGTTGCCGATATTCTGGGAGACAAACTCGCCAAAGCCGATGCCGCGTTCGTTCGCGAACAAACAGGTTTCGCCATCGGCGGAGTACCGCCGCTAGCGCACACAAACCCGGGCGCTATCCTGCTCGACCAAGACCTGCTCAAGTTTCATCAAGTCTTTCCCGCAGGCGGCACCCCACACGCGATGTTCGCGATTGACCCGAACGAGCTGCTGCGGATTAGCGGCGCGCAATTCGCGGACGTGCGGCAAATCTAGCCACCACGATTTTCGGCGGTCGCCGGGCTGGTGATAATCTTCATCATGACTACTTTCTCCATCACTTCCTCCACCCGCACCGACGCGCCCGCCATCCACGCCCTCGTGCGCGAACTTGCCGTCTACGAAAAGCTTGAGCACCTGATGGTCAGCACACCCGCTGACTTCGAGCGCGAGCTGTTCGACAAAGGGGCGGTAATCGAATGCATCGTCGCGAAGGAGAACGAACATGCGGTCGGCTTCGCACTCTTCTTCCACAACTTCTCCACCTTCCTTGGCCGCAAAGGCTTGTACCTGGAAGACCTCTACGTCAAACCCGAATGTCGTGGCAAAGGTTATGGCAAAGCGCTATTAGTGCGTCTCGCGCAAATTGCGGTCGAGCGCAATTGCGGACGATTCGAATGGAGCGTGCTCGACTGGAACACGCCGTCGATTGAGTTTTATGAAGCGATGGGAGCGAAGGTGATGCCAGACTGGAAGATTGTGCGGGCTACGGGCGACGCGCTCACAAACATGGCAGAAATGACAGTTGCAGGGTAGTCGGATAGACCATGCAGATTGTCAAACCTGCTGCCACCCATCTTCCGGGCTACGTCGCCGCTCTCAATCGCGGCTACTCGCCCGATAATGTGCGTGGTGCCGTCGCGACCCAGGAAATCCTCGCGCGCATCGAATTACTTGATGCCGACGCCTTCACCGCAAGCCTAGAAGATCGTGAAGCAAAAGGCCCTTTGGTCACGCTACCCGACGGTACGCAGGTGAAGCGCATTCCGGGGTTTCATCGCTGGATGTGGGATGGCGAATTCTGCGGCAGCATCAGCCTGCGCTGGCAGCCTGGAACGGCTGACCTGCCGCCGCATGTGCTTGGACACATTGGCTATTCGGTGGTGCCGTGGAAGCGTCGGCTCGGTTATGCGACGAGCGCGTTGCAACAGCTGCTGCCAGAAGCGCGCGAAGTGGGCCTGCCCTACGTCGAGCTCACGACCGACCCGGACAATGGGGCGTCGCAACGCGTGATTGAAGCCAACGGCGGCGTGCTCGTGGAGCACTTCACCAAACCGAGTCAGTTCGATAGCACGCCGGGGTTGCGCTATCGCATCGCCCTTGATTAAGCTCCGGCGCTAGTCAACCTTTGCACCGGACTTTTTGACCACCGGCAACATTGCGGCGTACTCGGACTTCAGTAACGCCGAGAATTTTTCCGGCGTCGACGAGAGCACCTCATAGCCCTGATCTTCCAGCGGCTTTTTAAGGGTCGGCGATTCGAGTGCGGCAGCAATTTGCTTCGCCAGATATTGCACGATCTCGGGTGGAGTTCCAGAACGTACGAGTACGCCGTTCCAGACGATTGACGTGTAGCCCTTAAGGCCCGCCTCTTCCATCGTCGGCACTTGCGGCAATTGCTTGGCGCGATGCGTGTCGCCTACCGCAAGCGCACGCAGCTTGCCCGAATTTACCAGCTCGACAATGGCAGGTAGATTGTTAAACATCATCGGCACCTGACCGCCGAGCACGTCGTTCAACGCGGGCGGACCACCCTTGTACGGCACATGCGAAATGTCAACGCCGCTTTGCGATTTGAACTGCTCGCCTGCGATGTGCATAGTGTTGCCGTTACCCGCGGAGGCGTACGCCAACAGGCCCGGCTTCGCCTTTGCGGCGGCGATAACGTCGGCCACTGTTTTGTACGGCGTCGCGGGATTGACCACCAGCACGTTGGCCATCTGGTGCGTGAGCGAGACGGGCTGCAAATCCTTGAGCGGGTCGTATCCCATGCTGGAATAAATGTGCGGGTTGATCGCGAGCGACGAGAGCGAGCCGAGCAGAAAAGTGTAGCCATCGGCCGGGGCCGTGCGGGCGACATAGGCGCTGCCAAGGTTGCCGTTGGCACCGGCGCGGTTTTCTACGATCACGGTCTGTCCGATGCGCTTACTCAACTCGGCTGCGAGCGAACGCGCAAACACGTCTGCAGCTCCGCCCGCAGGATAGGGAACGACGTAAGTCAGCGGGCGTGCGGGAT
>JAYWHV010000341.1:0-7552 GCA_043777615.1 Burkholderiales bacterium
TCGACGACGAGGCGAAACGACGCCTGCACACGAACCCAATGCGTGTGCTCGACGATCGGCGCTCGCATGTTGCGATAGCCGTATTGACGGGCGACGCGCGTTGCAGTTTGCTCAAAGTGTTCCCACTTCGCAGATTCGGCGGGGAGGACATCGTTCATGCCCTTCACGGCTTGAAGCGCGACGGGTGGTTTCGTGGCTGGTGTCTTTTCCATACTTGCTCTGACTGAAAACCGCCCGGAGTTAGCACGAGCGGTTTGTATTTTTGGATATTCGTAGCGGGCGTTAGTGCTGATGTTCATTCATCAGCTTTTGCCTGTAACGACCGCTGTGTTGGGGCTGCAGGTAGTTTTCGCCTGTAGTCGGCTTTTACGTATATCTACTACCATCCCCAATGAAATGGGGATTTCAGCGAAAAGCTGTACTTACAGGCGCGTCACACTGCGTGGATCGGAATGACTTTCGGTGCAGTCGGATCGTGCGCTTCGGCCTGATGTCGTTGATCAGTTTCCCCCGACGATCCGGGCGAACCATTGCCGTAAGTCCGCTGCACGTACGCATCCAGCATCGCCTGAAATTCTTCGGCAATCCGGTCGCCCTTCAGCGTGACGGTTTTCTTGCCATCTTCGTACACCGGCGCAACCGGCAATTCGCCGGTACCCGGCAAACTGATGCCAATGTTCGCCATTTTCGATTCACCAGGGCCGTTCACTACACAGCCCATCACGGCCACGCTCATGCCTTCAACACCGGCATAACGCTCGCGCCAGACCGGCATTTGTGCGCGCAGATAGCTTTGCGTTTTCGCGGCCAGTTCCTGAAAGAACGTGCTCGTGGTGCGACCGCAGCCGGGGCAGGCGGTCACGAGCGGCGTAAACGTACGCAAGCCCATGGTTTGCAGCATCTCCTGCGCCACGATGACTTCCCTGGTGCGGTCTCCACCGGGCTCAGGCGTCAGCGAGACGCGGATCGTGTCGCCAATGCCTTGCTGCAACAGGATACCCATTGCCGCAGTCGAGGCGACGATGCCTTTCGAGCCCATGCCCGCCTCGGTCAAGCCAAGGTGCAGCGGATAGTCGCAGCGAGCCGCCAGATCGGTGTAGACGGCGATCAAATCCTGCACTCCGCTGACCTTGCACGACAGGCAAATCAGATTGCCCGGAAGGCCGACGTCTTCAGCCAGTGCCGCCGATTCGAGCGCCGACATGACGAGCGCATCGCGCATCACCTGTTGGGCAGATTTCGGCATCGCCAGCGCTGCGTTCGCGTCCATCAGGCGGCCGAGCAAATCCTGATCGAGGCTGCCCCAGTTCACACCAATGCGAACCGGTTTGTTCTCGCGACAGGCGATTTCGATCATCTGCGCGAACTGCGTGTCATGCTTGTTGCCGCGACCGACATTGCCCGGATTGATACGGTACTTCGCGAGCGCTTTGGCGCAATCGGGATAGTCGCGCAGCAACTTGTGCCCGTTGAAATGAAAGTCGCCCACCAGCGGCACATTGCAGTGCAGTTTGTCCAGACCTTCGCGAATCGCGGCGACCGCAGCAGCGGCTTCCGGTGAATTCACCGTGATGCGCACCAGCTCCGAGCCGGCGTTCGCCAGCGCAAATACCTGATCAATCGTGCCCTGAATATCGGCGGTGTCGGTGTTGGTCATCGACTGCACAACAATCGGCGCGTCGCCGCCCATGAGCACATGACCGATGCGCACTTGCCGTGAGGGACGCCGGATAATCGTGGAACTGGTGATCGCCATGGCTGAAACTATTTGAAACTATTCAATGCGAAAGCGGGCAACATCGTTTCGCGTAATGGAGCTCATGTCGTACGGCTTGCCGTCGACGCTGAGCGATACGTTGCTGGCGTTGCCAACGATGAACGAGAGTGGAGGCGCACCATTAAATTCCTTGGTGCCCGGAAGTGAAGCTTCCGAATAGATGACTTCACCCTTGCTGCGCACTTCGGTCCATGATTTGCCCCGGAAAGTGATGGTGATTCGCTTTTCGCCTGCGACCGTTGCCAACAGGCCAGATGGCGCGGTTGTCGGTGCGACCGGCGCCGCCTCAACAGTGGCTGTCTGCGATGCGGGTGCCGTGCTGGCGACAACGTCGGGGCTGGCCGCGCCGGCTGTAATCACACTGCCGGAGGAGGTCGCAGCGGGTAGCGAGGGGGGCGTGGCTTCAGTTGGAGCCACGGCAGCCTGCGCGGGCTTGTTTGCAGTGATCGCCGTGTTTGCGGAGGATTTTGTTGCGTCGTTTACCGATGTGGTCGTCGCCGGCTTAACCGCGCTCAGGCCGCCTAACCCGAGCAACTCGCCCCACTGAAAGTAAACCACTCCCGCAGCTAGCACAGCGATCAACAAGATCGGAACCGCCCAACGCGTTGCACTTGAGCGACTGTTTCGCTCAACATCCATCGTAATTTCACCAATTGCCGCGGGTGTCGGTTTCAACTCACCACCGGCATTCGGCTGTGATGGTGAGCGGTCAAGGCCGACGATAGACGGGTCAAGCCCTACGAGTCGCGCGTAGCTGCGCATGAAGCCGCGCGTGAACGTCCGCTCGGGCAGCGAGTCCCAGTCGCCGCTTTCGATCGCGGCGATCTGGCGCGGGGCAAGCTTCAATTTGGCCGCGATTTCGTCTTGCGACAGCCCGGCCCGCTCACGGGCTTCGCGCAGCATTTCGCCGGGGGCCCCCTTGCTCGTGGCGGCCGCACCCCCGTTGACGGTATTGGTCGCGATGCCGGGTGCGCTCTCAGGTGCGCTCAATCGCAGCCTCCCTTGCGTAATTGTTCGTTCAATGGCGAATCGGCATAACGCGAGCGCAATTGCTGCGTGTAGCTGTCCTCGGTGGCTTTGTCGTTCAGCCGACGCTCAGCGCAGGCTCCGTAAAAATATAGTTCCGGACTCGTTGGCTGGGCATTCAGGCCCATCCGCACCTGACGGCGTACTTCGTCAAAACGCGCGGTCTTGAGCGCAATAGCAGCCAGCCCCTGATAGCCGCGCGAATTAAACGGCTGAATTTGTACTAGCCTCGCGAAGTAGGCCTCGGCCGGGCGAATCAAACTGGCGGCGAGCGCGCAGCTGCCAGCATTCTCAAGTGCAATATTGGGCGTCGTGTAGAGCGGCAGACGCAGCGCGGCGTCGAACTGTTCCAGACCCTCTTTGGAGCGATTCTGACGACACAGGAACGAGCCGTAGTTGTTGCGGATATCGCCCTCCGCAGGCGCGACCGTAACCGCGGTCTTGAACGACGCCTCAGCCTTGACCAGATCGCCGAGATCAGCGTAAACCAGCCCCAGAATGCTGTGCGCGACGCCATATTTCCCATCCAGGCGGACGGCCTCGTTTAACTCTTCGAGCGCGACGGCCATCTGCCCGCGCTGAAAATAGTTGGAGCCCAGTTCGGTATGCACCCGGGCGCGATAACGCAGCGGATTTTCTGAGTTCGCCTGAGTGGTCGTCTGCGCTTCTTCGACAACCTCGGCGGTTTTGCCGAGACCGCTGCATCCCGCGAGCAGCGCAGCCAGGCCAAGTGCTGCGGCGCATCTGAGCAAACCAAACGTATCGTTCAAGGCGTTTCTCCTGATCTGAGGGCTGCAGGCATTATGGCGTCGTTGCCGCAGTCCGTGCTGCATGAATCGCGATTACCTTTTGCGTGCGGCGCGTGCGATCATTGATCTGACCGGCGAGCTGCCCACAGGCGGCATCAATGTCGTCCCCTCGCGTCTTGCGAATTGTCGTAACAATGCCGGAATCCGACAAACGCCGCTGGAACGCAAGAATGCGCTCGCGTGGCGATTTCTTGAATTCCGAGTTCGGAAACGGATTGAAGGGAATCAGGTTCAATTTGCACGGCACTTGCCGCGCGATTTTGATGAGTGCTTCGGCATGCTCGGGCTGATCGTTCACACCGTCAAGCATCACATATTCAAACGTGATGAAGTCGCGCGGGGCGAACTCAAGGTAGCGGTTGCAGGCCGCCAGCAGCTCTGCAATCGGATAACGTTTGTTGATCGGCACCAGCACATCGCGCAGCGCATCGGTCGGCGCGTGCAGGCTCACTGCCAGCGCTACCGGGCAGCGCTTAGCCAGATCGTCAATCTGCGGTACCAGACCCGACGTCGACACCGTGACGCGACGGCGCGACAGGCCGTAAGCGTTGTCGTCGAGCATTAATTCCAGCGCAGGCACAACGGCTTCGAAATTGGCGAGCGGTTCGCCCATGCCCATCATCACCACATTGGTAACCGGCTGCACGCCATCGAGCGTGCGGCCAACGATACCTATGTCCGCCTTCAACACGCGATCAGCGTAGCGCAGCTGACCGATGATTTCGGCGGTAGAGAGATTGCGGTTAAAGCCCTGTTTTCCGGTCGAGCAGAACGCACAATCGAGCGCGCAACCCGCCTGCGAGGAGACGCACAGCGTGCCTCGATCATCCTCGGGGATGAACACTGCATCCACCGCGCTGCTGCCCACGTCAAACAGCCATTTGCGCGTGCCGTCACTCGCCGTTTTGTCGGTGATGACCGTGAGATCACGAATTTCGGAATGCGCGGCGAGGATGTCGCGGGTGCTTTTCGCGATGTCGGTCATCGCGGAGAACTCAGTGACCTGCGATTGGTGCAGCCACTTGAGAGTTTGTTTCGCGCGCATCTTCACGCTGGACGGTTTTTCGCCAACCTGGACGAAAAAAGCGGCCAGCGCAGGCTGGTTTAGCTCAAGAAGATTTTGTAGATCAGCCACTGAATGTGAATCAACATGCGCGCGAGACGGGGTCAGCGTTGCTTACTTGCCGAAAACCTGACTGGCCGGGAAGAAATAAGCGATTTCTTGCGCAGCGGTTTCAGGCGCGTCCGAGCCGTGAACGGCGTTCGCGTCGATAGAGTCAGCAAAGTCAGCGCGAATCGTGCCAGGAGCGGCCTTCTTCGGGTCCGTAGCGCCCATCAGGTCACGGTTTTTGGCAATCGCGTTTTCGCCTTGCAACACTTGCAGAACGACAGGACCGGAAATCATGAAGCTGACCAGATCCTTGAAGAAAGGACGGGCGCTGTGCACGGCGTAGAAGCCTTCAGCCTCAGCTTGCGACAGGTGAGCCATACGCGAAGCGATGACTTTGAGGCCTGCGGCTTCGAAGCGACCGACGATCGCGCCGATCGCGTTTTTCGCAACTGCGTCAGGTTTGATGATGGAAAAGGTACGTTCGATAGCCATTGTGATTCTCCGAAAGGTTAGGCAAGCGATAAGTCGGGTAATACGGCGGGCTTGAGCGCGGAAAAGCTTTTCCACAACAAAGAACCAAGCACCAAAATCCCGAAAAACGCTTATGAAACAAAGCCTTAAATTGTAGCAGTGAAGTTGCTCAACGGTGTCGGTTGCCCGCGGTTGGTCGGTTGTGCATAAAACGCTGGGCTCCGTGGTCGTAATTCTTGCGGACGACAGGTTCGGCTGACGATTTTCACCTCGCTGCCAAGATCATGGCTGGGCGATCCTCATCAGCTTTCGGCTGTAAGCCTTATTGGAAATGGGGTAGGTGCGCAAAGTTTCTATAGCCGACTTTGCATGTAAATGCCCTGATGACCATATGAAATGGTGCTTTTAACAAAAAGCTGGTAGAGCTTCGATTCGTCGAGTCAACACTATCGTCACACTCGAATATTTTCCAATTTTCAGAGATTTGTGAAAATACAAAAGTAACTGGATATACTTCACGGCAACAAACATCCCACCCCACTGCGCGAAGCGCCAACAATGCACGCCCTGCCGCCCCTGACTCAGCAATTCGTTTCCCACTTCGGGGAAATGGGTTCGCGCTGGGGCATTAACCGTACTGTCGGGCAAATTTACGCGCTGATCTTCGTATCGGCGAAACCGCTTAACGCCGACGACATCGCTGAGGCGCTGGAGTTTTCGCGCTCGAACGTGAGCATTGGTCTGAAAGAGCTGCAAGGCTGGCGTCTGGTGAAATTGAAGCATCTCGCCGGTGATCGTCGCGAGTATTTCGAAGCGCCGCAGGACGTTTGGGAAATTTTCAAATCGCTCGCTGAAGAGAAGCGCCGCCGCGAAGTGGAGCCGACGCTTTCGATGCTCCGTACTTCGCTCATGGAAACGCCCGTGAACGACGCCGACGCGCACGCGCAAAAGCGCATGCAGCAGATGCACGAATTGATTGACTTGTCATCGACCTGGTTCGATGATGTGGCGCGGCTGTCGCCCGAAACCATCGCGCGACTCATGCGAATGGGCTCGAGCGTGAAGACTGTCCTTGATATGACCGATAAGTTAAAGATTGTTCGTCGCAAAAAAGAAACATAGGTAGTACTACTATGAATGAGACCGCACTTGTCCTCGCCCGTATGCAATTCGCGGCGAATATCACGTTTCACATCCTGTTCCCGACGATCACCATCGCGCTGGGCTGGATCCTGTTCTTCTTCCGCATGCGTTTCAAGGCGACGCGAGACGTTGCGTGGGAAGAGGCTTATTACTTTTGGACGAAAGTCTTTGCGTTGACGTTCGCGCTCGGCGTCGTCTCGGGGATCACGATGAGCTTTCAGTTCGGCACCAACTGGCCGGGCTTCATGGAGAAGGCGGGCAATATCGCGGGGCCGCTTCTCGGATATGAGGTCTTGACCGCGTTCTTCCTCGAAGCGACGTTTCTTGGCGTGATGCTCTTTGGACGTGGTCGCGTTTCCGAACGCATGCATCTGATCGCGACGTTTCTTGTTGCGTTCGGAACGACCATGAGCGCGTTCTGGATCTTGTCGCTCAACTCGTGGATGCAAACGCCAGTTGGGTTTGAGATCGTCGATGGCAAGATGTTCGCCACCGACTGGCTGGCGATTCTGTTCAACCCGTCGTTCCCGTACCGCTTTTCGCACATGCTGATCGCGTCGGGCCTGACGGCAAGTTTTGTGGTCGCCGGCATTAGCGCGTGGCAAGTACTGAAAAAAGTGGATAGTCGTGCAACGCATCTGGCGCTGAAAACTGCGCTCATTGCGGCGGCGGTTTTGATCCCGATTCAGATCGTTGTCGGCGACATGCACGGCGTCAACACGCTCAAACATCAGCCCGCCAAAATCGCGGCGATCGAAGGTGTGTGGAATACCGAAAAGGGTGCACCACTGGTGTTGTTTGCGTGGCCAGACAAAGCGACTAAATCGAATTTGTATGCGATTGAAATCCCCAAGCTTGCGAGTCTTATCCTGACCCACGACCCGGAAGGCGAGATCAAGGGCCTGAACGAATTTGAAGGCAAACATCCGCCTGTAGCCCCCGTTTTCTGGGCGTTCCGCATTATGGTTGGCATGGGTCTGCTGATGCTGGCGACGAGCTGGTTCGGTGTCTATCTGTTGCGCAAACGCACGGTCAATACGATGCCGCGCCTGTATCTGATCGCGTTGTCAGCGATGGCGTTCTCGGGCTGGATCGCAACGGTCGCGGGCTGGTACGTCACTGAAATCGGTCGTCAGCCGTACATCGTATATGGCGTCATCACCGTTGCCGAAACCGCCGCGAAACATGCGCCTGCGTTGATCGGCCTGACGCTCA
>JAYWHV010000342.1:0-7545 GCA_043777615.1 Burkholderiales bacterium
GCTCGACGCACCTTGCCGCGTCGCCCAGTTCATAAATGTCGTCGGTTGTATGCCGTACATCATGTCGTAAGCGAGTGCGCCCGGAGCGAAAACCTCCGCACTATGCGGCAGGGGCAATTCACCGCTCAAGCTTGATGATGTGGCGTTAATCACGACATCAAATCTGATCGTCTGGTCTACCAAATCCGCCACCGACATCGCGCTCGCGGCGTACTCGCTTTCGTAAGCCGCGACCAATTCAGCGGCGCGATTTGAGGTTCGGTTGACGACGACAATTTGCTGCGGCGAGCGCAACAACAATGGACCGATCACGCCACGCGCTGCGCCACCCGCGCCAAGCAGCAAAACCTTCTTGTCCTTGAGAATCACCTGTAAATTTGTTTCGATATCGCGCACCAGCCCCGCACCGTCCGTGTTGTCGCAGTACCAATGATCGCCACGCCACATCAGAAAGTTTGCGGCTCCCGCCTGTTGCGCACGCAGTGACGCCTCGCGCGCGAGCGCAAACGCGTCGCGCTTGAACGGCACAGTCACGTTGGCGCCGACGCCGCCTTCGTCGAAAAAACGTCGCAGCTCACCGGCGAAGTCGCCCAGCGGCGTGAGGCGTTTTTCGTAGTCGATGTGCTGATTCAGGCTCGCTGCGAAGAGCGCATGAATACGCGGGCTCTTGCTGTGAGCGATGGGGTTGCCGAAGACGGCGTATTTGTCCGCGCTTTTCATAGAAGAATCATGGCGCTTTGAGACTTCCGCCGACGGAGCTTTCGAGTTCTCCCGCACGCGTGAAGCTCCAGGTTCTGGTGATGTAGATGATGTCGGTGTCGTTCCGAATGTCCGGCGGGAACGGCGCGTACGGCGACGCCAGTTCGACAATTTTGAGCGCGGATGCGTCAAGAATTTTGTTGCCTGATCCGCGATCTACCTCGATGGTTTCAATGCGGCCATCGGCCTTGATGCCGACCGTCAATACCAGCGAACCGTAAAGCTTTTGCGCGCGGGCGACCGCCGGGTAGTTGGCGTTGCCGACACGTTCTACTTTTTGCCGCCA
Source organism: Burkholderiales bacterium (assembly GCA_043777615.1). Classification (GTDB taxonomy): domain Bacteria; phylum Pseudomonadota; class Gammaproteobacteria; order Burkholderiales; family Casimicrobiaceae; genus Casimicrobium. The sequence continues at coordinate 1,046 of JAYWHV010000342.1, forward strand.
GTCTTCAACGTAGCGGGCGAAACGATATTCCGTGGCCCGAGCACCGATATGCTTTTTCTTGGGGCGTTGCTGATACGAATCAAATTCCCGCGCGATCTGAGCCTCAAGCCGTTGCAGCTCCAGCGCTTTGGCCGAGAGCTCCTGAAACGTGTTGGACGTGTCCGCTCGCTTCGATTCTTTGGCGTCGCGATCAGTCGGGGCCTGATTCTTCGCGCGCAATTGCTGGAGCAATTCGCGCGTTTGCCGCTCCAGCGTTTCCACCTGTTCTTTGGCCGCGGCGATTTGCGTTTGTTGCGAGTCCATCGCGGCGCGAGGCAGTGGAGAACTCAGTCGGCGTTTGGCGTCGGTATTGCCGCCACCATCAAGATTGGCTTGCGCGAGAAAGTCTGCCTTCGAGGGTTTGGATTGCGTCTTCGCGTTCACGAGCGACACCTCCAGCGGAGGCGTCGGCGCTGACTGCTTGAAGAGCTTCGGCAATTCGAAATGCAGCGACAGCAAAATCACATGAAAGCCAATAGACGCCGCAAGCGTCCATTTGAGCAAAGGACTCATGCCCACCGCTATTGGCAGCGTGGCGGGAGCCTGAATGACTTTGATCGTGCGCTTCACACGATGATTCTATGGCAGGCTCTAGGCGGCGTTTGCTTCGTCAACAGTGTTTGTCACGCCAACCGTTTCAATGAATCGCATATGCAACGCGGGCTCGAACAAATCAACCTCCGCGACCGACAAAATGACCTGCATGCCCGGTGGCTGACTGGGCATATCGCTGATTCGCTGCACAATCGGCAAGCGGTCAAAGCGAACCAGATTTTCACGAATGACGTGAGCCGTGAGCTTGGTGATGTTTTCCTGCTGGATGTAGCGAAGGCACCAGTAGAACTCCATTTGCTGCTGGAAGTCACCGTAGCCTGAATATGTTGCGTCAAAGTCGGCAACTGCAGCCAGAAGTTCGGCATTACCGTTTGCGTACGGTGCGGTATCGCTGGCCACCAACGCCAGGAGCTGGCGCTGATTGAGCAAATCGGAATAACGTCGAAGCGGCGACGTGGCCCACACGTAGTGCGGCACATTCAAGCCTTCATGTGGCCCCGCGATTGAGCTCATGCGCGTCTTGCCGCCCGCCTGCACACGGAACATGCCGGGCCATTTGCGTTCGGCCAGTGCGCCCGCCCAGGTGACGTTGGCAAAGATCATGAGTTCGGACACCAGCGTATCGACCGGCGATCCACGCTTGCGTGGCCCGATTTCCACGCGGCAGTCTTGTGCGTCCGGATCGCCGTGAATGGCGAAGCTGTAGTCAACGCGATTTTGCGGCTGGTCGCCACGTGCGGATGCCCGCGCCTGCGCGAACGCGTAGAGCGCGCGCATGGCGGCGGCGTGCTTCTCGCTCTTGTCGTTCGCCGGATCCATCCATGCGAGTTCGTCGAGGTGGCCAATGCGCAAATTGCTCGCCATAGGCACGTGCTCAACAACCGTCTCGGTTCGCACGACCTGCATCGCTGCGTCGACCGTCGCGTAGAGCGACAGGGCAGCAGGTGATTTGCCTTCATCCAGCGAAAACTCGGCGATCACCGCGTCGGGCAACATCGTTATCTTGTGACCGGGCATGTACACCGTCGACAGGCGATCACGGGCTACGCGATCCAGCTCGCTATTCGTTGCAAGAGCTAACGCGGGTGCGGCGATATGTATGCCCAGGCGGAAGCCGCCATCGGGAAGCGCCTGCACCGAAAACGCATCGTCAATTTCGGTGGTCGTCGCGTCGTCAATGCTGAACGCCTGCACATCCGCCTTCGGCAAATCGGCAATCGAGGGCAGCGCAACGTGCGGCGGAAACGCAATACCTTTCGGGAAAGTCGCGCGCAAAAAGCGCTGAAAGTGCAGTGCATGCGTCGACGGAATCGCGCCCGCTTTTGCCAGCAAATGTACGGGGGCCATGCGGGCACGATCCGCTGCGGCGGCGAGCGCACGATAGGCAAGACTCTGCTTCTCGGGACTATTTAAAAGTTGAACCCAGTTCGACGTAATTTCAACCGGAGCCTGCCCCGCGAGCAGCGCTTGCACCCAGGCTTCGATCTGTTCAGCTTCGCGCGCCTTGCGCTCAAGGCCCGCGAGTGCCGCATGCAGCGCATCTTCCGGAGCCCGCTTGTAGCGGCCCTTTCCGCGCTTGTAAAAATACATCGGCGACTGTTGAAGCGCAAGCAACGTTGCTGCCTGATGCACCGCAGTCGCGCTTGCCCCGAAGTATTCCGTCGCAAGTTCAGCGAAAGAGAACTCTTCGGTTCCGGCGGCTGATTCCCAAAGCAGAGCCATGTCGATATCGGCGCGTTGCAGTGTCGCAGCAGCCATCAAGTCAGCCGCAGACGGTGCTGCGAAATGCAGCAGGCCGTTGGCTCCCTTGACCTTGATGCGACGGCCACCGGGCAATTCAACTTGCGCCGACGCGTCGGTCTCGGAAATGATGAGACCGGCCTTGATCTGGCCGTCGTCTTCGAAAAGTAGATTCAATCGTGCCTCTAATAATTCACATTATCCGGATGCAGTGCTAGGCGCGCGGCGCGCAGCAACCGGAATGTAAGTTGTTGTACATGAGGATTGCGAGCACCGCTCATTTGCCAACAGCGCGACGCAATGCGCCCGAGAAATGAATTGTTAGAGGTGCGCTCATGTGTGTAAATTGGAAATGCCGTGCGGAACATGCCCGGCGGGGACCACACGGCTGGCGGAGTCAACATGCCGCCGCTGGTCGTCAAAGAAGATGTCGGCCCCGAAGGCGCGCAGAAATTCCGCTTTGTCGAGACCGCCTAAAAATAGTGCTTCGTCGATACGCACGCCCCATGCACGCAACGTGCGGATGACGCGCTCGTGAGCGGGCGCCGAGCGCGCGGTAACGAGCGCGGTGCGAATCGGTTGCCGATCACGCGGAAAATCAGTCTGGATGCGATGCAGAGCCGCGAGGAAATTTTTGAACGGGCCGCCACCCAGCGGAGTCTCGGCCGCCTTTGCCTCGGACGCTGTGAACGCATCAAGTCCCTGCGACTGAAACACCCGCTCGGCTTCATCCGAGAACAGGACTGCATCGCCGTCGAAGGCGATACGCAATTCGTCGTCGTCTTGCGGCACGATGGCATCAACCATGTTTACCGCGCCACGGTGCGGAACAATCGTCGCAGCGGCATGACCCGACTCAAGCGCGTGACGCACATCCTCGGGATCGGCCGACAAAAAAAGATGGGTACCAAGGGCCGGGACATAGCGCGATGTGTCGCGGCCGCTCGTGAACACCGCACGTGTAATGCCAAGCTTGTAGTGACTGATCGCATTGAAAATCCGCAGGCCGGTGTCAGCGCTGTTGCGAGATAGCAGAACGATTTCGACATGCTGCCGACTGGCTTCATTCAGGCGAAGTAACTTGCGCGCCAGTTCGAAGGCAACGCCCGGTTGCAGCAAATCATCTTCATGATCAATCTGGTGCCGCTGATACGCCTCGACGCCGCCGGCCTCGTACACGGCGTGGCTCTCGCTCAAGTCAAACAGCGCGCGCGAGGAAATCGCAACGATGAGCCGGTCATCAATCTGCGCTGCCATGCCGGGCGCTTAAGCGGGCTTCTGCACTGAGACAAGAAACCCGGCTATCGCTTCGTCCTGCTCCATGCGCAAATCAATTGTTTCAATGGATGGCGCTGCAAACCCGGCAGAATCGAGCAGCCGCTTCGCGTATTTCTGCGACTGTGCGTAGCGCATGGTCTTCCTGACGACAAAATCCGGACCGTCGTCCGGCGCACTTTCACAGGAGAAAAACAGCCAGCCACCCGGCCGCAGCACTTTGAATGCATTGGTGATAGCGGCATCAAGCGCTCCGAGGTAAACGAACACATCGGCCGCGGCGATCACTTCGTACTCGCTGGCATCGGTTGCCTCCAGCGCATCCAGCAAATTCACCTGATGCAGGCGCGAATAAACATTGTGCTTGGTTGCTTCTTCAAGCATCGACTTCGACAGATCGACTCCGACGAAAAAACCATTGATTGGCCCAAGCGCAGCGCCAAGCAAACCCGTGCCGCAGCCAAGATCAAGGATATTGAGTTTGCGATCCGGAAACAGCTCCAGAATCGCCGCCGAAATTTTCTGCGGAACGCGATACTTCAATGCACCGACCAAGTGAGTATCGAAGCGGTTCGCGTAGCGGTCAAACAGGCCCCGTGTCATGGCTTCAGGCGGCTGTGATGGCGCCTCGCCTTTGAATACTGCATCAAGATAAAGGTATCCGGGATCCGTGGGACGATGCTTAAGTGCTGCCGCGAGATACTTTTGAGCGGCAACCCGGTCGTCTTGCAAATACGAGACCATCGCGAGTCCGTGCAGGGCGTCGGCGTCGTCCGCACTGATCGCGAGCGCCTCCAGCAGCCAGGTCCTCGCTTCGTCAAATTTTGACTGGTAACGAAGCGCGTTCCCGATCATCGTTTTGACGCCAGGGATGTCCGCGTTCTGCGCAAAAGCGGCGCGCAGATGCATCTCTGCCGACGCGTGGTCTGCCTGCGCGTTGGCCAGATTGACCGCCAGTTCACGGAACCGCAAATTGGTCGGGGCGAGCATCAATGCCTGATTGATGCTGTTTCGCGCCGCAGCGACGTCACCCTGACCCTGTTGGGCTTCGCTCAAACAATAGTGAGCAATTGCGGACAGCGGTGCCAGACTGGTTGCGCGCTCAGCCGATTGCAACGCCGCAGCTGCGTTACCGGCCTTGCTCGCAAGCATCCAGCCCGCCAAGTAAACCCGCGCGTCGTTGGGATTAGCCTGGGCAAGCTCGTTCAACAACGACGCAGCCTCCGACAGGCGACCGGCTTGAATGTCCGATTCAACCGCCTGAAGCTGCCGGTTGCGCGCTTCCGGATCAGCGCCCGCGCGCTTCAGGGGGGGTAGAGAAAATTTTGAACCTGCCATAACGTTGCCTTTAGCCGTAACCCTAGCCTTGATGCGAATGCGCGCGCCGCAATTGGTCGAGCACGCGTTGATGAATGCCGCCAAACGCGCCATTACTCATAATTAAGATGTGATCACCGCGCCGCGCGTTTGCGACCAGCGTGTTCGTTAGGGCGCCGATGTCACTCATGTTGACCGCGCGCTCGCCAAGTGGTTGCATCGAAGCGGCAACATCCCAGTCAACGCCGCCGGAATACGAATACACGCGATCTGCGCCGTCAAAACTCTCAGCCAGTCGCGAGCGCATCGCGCCCAACTTCATGGTATTGGAGCGGGGCTCGAACACGGCGAAGATACGTTCTCCAGGCGCTGCCGCTTTGCGCATGGCGCGGACCGTGGCGGCGAATGCGGTCGGGTGGTGCGCAAAATCATCGTAAACCTTTACGCCGGCCACTTCGCCACGCAGCTCGATGCGTCGCTTGACGCCCTGAAACGACGCCAGTGCCGCGATGGACTTTGCCGGAGAAACTCCCGCATGATTGGCCGCTGCAATCGCAGCGAGCGCATTCAATCGATTGTGTTCACCGGGCATCGCGAGCGTGAGATCGCCAAAACGCTGGCCACCGAAATCAACCCGCGTGTGATCGACAAAATGCCAGCCCTGCTCAACACCAAAAAGCTCGCGCTCACTCCAGCAACCCATGGCGAGCGTCTCCGCCAACTCGGCGTCTTGCCCGTTGGTGATGATGCGGCCGCTCGAAGGCACGGTGCGCACGACGTGATGAAACTGGCGACGGATCGCGGCGACATCCGGAAAGATATCGGCGTGGTCATATTCGAGATTGTTGAGCACCAGCGTTCGCGGCCGGTAGTGCACAAACTTGCTTCGCTTGTCGAAAAACGCGGTGTCGTACTCGTCGGCTTCGATCACGAAAGGCGACATCGGTTCTTTCAACTTGCCGGACCGCGCCGAGACGCCGAAATCCTGCGCAACACCGCCAATCAAAAATCCCGGCGTACGACCGGCGTGCTCCAGAATCCACGCCAGCATCGATGTCGTCGTCGTTTTCCCATGCGTGCCAGCAACCGCCAATACCCAGCGTCCGTGCAGCACGTTCGACGCCAGCCACTGCGGCCCGGACACGTACTCCGCGCCGGCGTTCAGGATCGCCTCGATCAGCGGATTGCCGCGGGTAATGACATTGCCGATGACAAAGCAGTCAGGCTTCAGATTGAGCTGATCGGCCGAATAGCCTTCGATCAACTCGATGCCAAGCGCTGAGAGCTGATCGGACATCGGCGGATAGACATTGGCGTCACAGCCGGTGACGCGGTGCCCGGCCTCAACTGCCAGCGCCGCAACACCGCCCATGAAGGTGCCGCAAATGCCCAGGATGTGAATGTGCATACGGGAACGTGAAATGCCGGTATCGGCAAACTGGTGGAGACAACCCTCGATTATCGACGACTGGACGTATTTGCCGGGCAAACTGGCATACGAGCAACAATTGAGCGATGAACTCGACCGAAGCCCGTCATCCAGCCACTTTGCGCAGCCTGTGCCTTTCGGCGCT
>JAYWHV010000343.1:0-7519 GCA_043777615.1 Burkholderiales bacterium
CCGGTGAGCCGAACGTGAACGTCATCATTGATCCCACGATGTTTCGTGAGTACGAGATTGATCGCATTCCGGTTTTTCTGGGCAAACAATTGAATGCGCAAACGGCCAATGGCGCGAAATCTTCGTGGTTTCGCGTAGTCGGCACCGTGAGTGTTACAGGCGCTGAGTCGCTCATTGCGGAGGGGCGTGGATCTCGAACAACCCAGTATGGCCCGACGTTCGCAATCAGCGAACCCGATGCACTTGCTGAGTTTGAAAAGCGAGCAGCGCAGGTGGATTGGACACAAGAGATGCAAGGTGCCGCCGACCGTTTGAAGCAAGCCAAATTGCCGTTCATGGATTTACCTGCGGCGAAACACGCCAGGGTGCGCAGCGTCGATCTCACGATCATGGCCCAACAGAATCTGGCGCTTCCCGATGGTCGCGTTTTTGTGCGAAAAGGCACCCGAGTCAATCCACTCGACTACATCACGCTGGCGCACGACTACCTCATCTTCGACGGCACCGACGCAGATCAAATTGCGATAGCGAAAGGCATCCTCAAAACCGCACGTAAACCAGTGTTCATGATGGTGACCCGATTCCCAGATGCGGAAACCGGCAAACCGCTTCTCCACGAACAATTGGGCCAGTCTGTCTACAACCTGACCAATCAGGTCGTGGATCGCTTCCAACTTGAGTCCGTGCCGTCTCTGGTGGTTCAAGACGGCAAGGCGCTGCAAGTCAAAGAAATCGCCACCAATGCAAAACAATGAACACAAAACGCATCACCACACCGGGGTCGGCGCGCGGAATTTCGCGCCATGCCATCAAGGTCGCGGCGTACAGCCGAGAGTACACCGCGATTTCGCATGCCGTCCATATGACTATTCGATCATTTCGACCCGGCGAAAACCCACGCCGACAACTCGAACCCGCGTTCGATGAACTGAAAGAAAAACTATCGCTACCTCACGATCCGAAAGAAACCAATGAGCGAATTGCCACCATCGACCTCGTCCACACCATCGTCTACCTCATTGTGGAGTTCAATCACGCAGGGGCTGCGCCACCTGTTTTCGCGGCGCAAGAAATCCCCGCTTGACGCCGTCGAAATTCCAGACAACGCGACGGAGGCGACGGCACTTGTCATGGCGATGCGTGGCTATCACGCAATAGCGCTTGAATACTTTCGTGAGCGGCGCGGAGAGTCACAGTGGAAGTGGTTCAAACGCGCCCTGATTACCGTGATTAGCGGCACCAGTTTCCTCTTGTTTGTTACTGAGTACTTCAACCGCGCCGGCACTACGCCCGGGTTCCTCAAAGACGAAGCGGCTGCGGTAGTGACGATCCGCGGTGCAATTGGCGAAGACACCTACGGCAAAGCGTCGATCATCATTCCGCGGTTGACCAAGGCATTCCATTCATCACGCACGAAGGTGGTCATCCTGCGCATTGACACGCCTGGTGGCAGTCCAACCGATGCTGAGCGGATTTACAAGACGCTCGAAGATCTCAAGCATGAGACCGGCAAGCCGGTCATCGCGGTCATTGAAGGTGTCGGCGCGTCAGCGGGCTACATGATCGCAATGCATGCCGACAAAGTCTATTCGGGCCAGTATTCGCTCGTGGGCAGCATCGGGGCGTTCCTGTCATCCTGGGATGCCAGCGGTTTCATTGCGGAACATAACGTGAAACAAAACTCGTTCGCGTCAGGGCCGCTCAAAACCATGGGCCAGACGTTCGCGGCGATGACTCCGGAGCAGGCGAAGAAGGCGCAGGCAATCGTAGATCACCTTGGTGAAATGTTCGCGGCCGACTTCCTCAAAGCGCGCGAAGGCAAGCTTAAACAGCCGAGCCGTTACTACACCTCGGGAGAGGTCTGGCACGGTGACCAGGCGCTGGCCATTGGTTTGGTGGACGGAATCAAGAGTGTCGAAGCGGTGGCACGCGAATACGATGCGCCAATCAGCGAGTATGGTCCGGCCCCGGCACCGCCATTCGCTGGCGGCTTCCTGAGCTCGTTTGTCGATGCGGTCGCCCGATCAGTGATTACGCAGGTTCGTTCGACCGGAGTTCCGTCGCTATGAATCTCCTGTGGCAGGTCGCGAAAGCTCTCCGTGTGATTGCGCTGATGGCTTGCTGCGCTCCATTGTTGGTAGCGGCACAGACAACGATTTCAAGTCCGAAGGGGTTGATGTGTCCCGACGCGAAGGTGCTGACCAATATTCACAAACAGGTGTGCTGGTCGGCCATGTTTCCCATTCGCATCATGGGTGTCACCATGGGTGGCGGTTCGAAGCCCGATGGCAGCGCCTCGCGCGCGTTCTGTGCATGTGGCGGAGACATCACTCGTGGTCGTCTTCCAACAGTGGGTTTTTCGGTGGGGCTCTACCTGCCGCTGCGCGTGGTTGAGGTGGTACGCAAACCCTACTGTTTTCCGTCTCTGCAGGGACTGGAGTTAACCAACAACAATGTTGTCGCGGGTGGCTCCCGCGCAATGGGTGGATCGTTCTCGATACAGGATGGTCCGTACAAAACGGAGACCGGTTTCTACAACTTCCATTACCTCGCGTATCCGCTCGCAGCGCTCATGAATTTGTTTGACGCGCCAGCGTGCAACGTGGGCGGCTTCACGAACCCGGATGTCGTGTTCATCGGTGAGGCGCTGCCGAATTGGTACAACGATGAGCTGGGCGCAATGTTGTCGCCGGAGAACATCCTGTTCGCCAATCCTCTGGCGATGGCGGCAGCGCCCATTGACTGCGCAGCGCTCTCGACCGCGACAACTGGCACCAACTTCAGTGATTCGCTTTACTGGGCCGCTGGATGCTGGGGTGGAATGTATCCGTTGACCGGCACCGCAGCGAATCAATCGCTTTCTCGGACGACGTCGCTACTCGCGACGCGGGCCATTTTCCTGCTGAGTCGAATTGGTCTGGTCAAACGCACCATCGGGAATGACGCGCTTTGTGAAGCGCAGGTGATGCCCATCATGCGTAAAGCGCAGTACAAGATGCAGATGCTTTTCCCGGTACCGGAGTCACGCAGCGCGATCAACATGGCCACTGCACCGCAGGTGGCAACTACGCCACAGACACCGGAAATAGATCCATCAGCATTCAATACATCGGCACGCGCCTGCTCGCATCCGATCGGTAAGAACACTATGCAGTGGGGCGAGTGGCGAGCTCGCCCGGCCACCGGTGAAGATGCGGTTTATCTGCTGTTCCAGTGGGTAGATTGCTGCATTGGAAAGGTGCCAGGGCTGTGAACGAAACACCGCAAATGTCGCCGCAAGATACGACCGCTGAAGGGGCAACGCTGCGCGAGGCGTTCATGCGTGTTTGTGCGACTGTTGTCGCATCGGCACATCTCGCTACCGGAAGCTTTGCAATTGTCCTGCAGTACCGCAATGTGGTTCCGGCACTGCCGCAGTGGACGACGGCGCTGTCACAGTACATGTCGGCACGTACGACGCTCGCGTTACTGCCCTTCGTCCTGGCCAGTCTGCAAAAGCAGGCGGCTGCACAAGCGACCCCACCCCCTCCACCGTCCGGTGTCACCGAGCCCACGGGTGTCGGCAACTATGCGACGCAAGGCCAGGCAGAAGGGGCTCGGATGTTGCAGGGAGCGGCGGCGGCGTCGAGCCGTGCGATATCGGGAGCAACGCCCGGTGCCGGGCAAACGAGTGACTCATCGCAGTTGTTTCTCCGTGAGTGGATCCCCGGTGCCACCGGCGACGTGAGCCGCTATCAAAGTGTGCTCGCCGATCCCAAGACGATGAAAGATGCTGCCATGCAGGCGCGCCGCAATGCGCTGGCCAACGGTTGCACCACGACAACTTTCGCTCCCGTGGAGACCAATCGAATCGTACTCGCCGTCAACATGTTTCGTGTGACGTTGATACCAATCCTTGACGCCAACGCCCAACCCACAGGTCGCTTTAACGAACAATTGTCGACCGCGCCAGACGTTGTATACAACGTACCGTTGGAGTGGGGGGCAATCGGATTCAGCCGGACACGCAAGATCGACGTTTCGCTCGCAACGGCAACACAGCCCGGCGTGCGCGCGGTATTGACAGGTACGCCGTTTTACGCGCCGTTGGATGGTTCGCACTTCATCTACAACGTTCGCATCACGCAGGGCAGCGGCACCATCACCACGCATGGAGCGCTGAAGAGCGGCTATATCCCGACCGGGACACTGTCGACGGTCGGTGGTCAAGCCGCGATCACCGCAGACCTCTACCGAGCTGATCGTGACTATTACCAGCCGACATCAACGGGTTGTCAACCCGACCCCCAGTTCTGCGTGCTCAACGGCGTTAGTTTCTGCGCCGCGCCTAACACCGGTATCTACCCGGACTTATGGCTGGCGAGGCCGAATCACAACGAGGCATTCGTCACCATTCAGGACAGCGCCGCACGCCCCAAACCCAGTGTCAGCGACTCAAATATTCAGCAGATCATGGCGCGATCACGGAACGTGATCGACGGCACGGATCCCATTTGGTCGGAGACTTTCAGCGGTTGCACCGTGACACCGACGTCGTCTCCCGGACAGACCATTACCAAACGTATTCCTGACATCCGCACATGCAATGATGTGCGGATTGCGCCAGATGCCACGACCTGTTCCGGTACGCGCAGGCTCGCGTTCTCGCCATTGGCAATGGCGCAACATGCCATCCGCGTACGATACTTCCAGAACGTGCAGGTGCCCATTCCGAACACGGTGCCTCAGCAGTATTCAACGCGCGTTGATCCCTACGTTTATACCGGGTCCGTGAATGTGAATTTCGCGCTGATCGGCGCGGCGAGTTACTACACCCGCACGCCAGATGCGAATGGTGTTTTCGCGCAATATGAAGTCAATCGGCTCGCGGCGGATCCGAGCACGTCCATTCCCTACAACATCGGCTTTGCGACAGTCGGGGCTGGCAGCGTGACCGGTAGCATCATCACGAACGGGGAAGCAACCGACAACTGGCTGCTCAATGCAACCGTTGATGCGGTGGGTATCACCGAAATGAACGTGCTTGTTGACTACTATCAAGTCACCCTGAACGACATCGCGGGTTGCAAGGCATATTTCGATGCGGTTGGAGATGGATTCTGTACCGCACCGCAAATGTCCTGCACCGACAGTCGTGGCAGTTGTACGACCGTTGGTGCCGTCAGTTTTTGCACCACCGGTGGCCCGGCCCAAGGCATTGCCCGTTTGCTCGCAAAGTGGGGCCCCACAGATTCGGCGCGACAAAACCCAAATGACCCGACGCAGATGATTGCGGGGGCCGGTGCAATTGAACTCGCGCCCACCATGTGCTTTGCAGCAACCGCCGGCCCGCTCGATTGCTCTCGCCTTCGCCAGGGCGTGGGTGGTTGCTACGTCGACGCGCAAGGCGTAACGCAGTGCATCAGCGTCGACGGAACGCAGTTCGCCTCCCACTTCGGGGATCCGAAGTATGTTGACGACTGCGCGGCGCGACAAGACGCGAGTGGACGACCGTTGTGGAACAACGCAGCCTGCGAACTCGTGGACCGGCAAACGTGTATGCCGGGTCAGCAGGGGCTGTTCTCCGGGACGTGCTACACGCGAACGGTGACCTACGATTGTGGCGAGACGACGACGGTAACGTTACCTGGCGGTTCCGCGCTTACTCAGAGTTGCGGTGGCCCGATTCGATGCATGGGTACACAGTGTCACAACGTAACCACTGAAACCAACACGGACTTCGCGCAGGTTTCGGCGAAGCTAACTGCGTTGGACTTGTCTCAACAAGATATCGGGTGTCTGGAGACCGACGGTTCGCCGCCTACCAGTGCTACGGCTTCGTGCACGCTTCGCCTTTTCTCGGGCAAGACGCGCATGTGCAAGATCGCGATCGGCTCCCCGGGATCGACCATTGGCATCGGCGTTGATTGCTGCCAGCAGGGCGAAGAGGCGGCGGCGGGTATCGACGTTGGCAAATACCTGCAGCTCATCATTCTCATGTCACGTGCGGCGAAAGATCCGATCATCGCCGCTTTGCTCGCCAAAATTCCCGGCGTGCCGAGCGTGATAGACGCATTCAGCACGGCGGGTAGCACCGTTACCAGCGGTATTGAGGCGGTGACGGAGCCGATCGCCACTGCCTTCAGTAGCCTCGCGTCACAGTTCGGTTTTGGCGCGGCGAGCGTCGCCGAGGTGAGCGCCGCAGAGGCTGCGATGTCACTGCAGTTGCAGATATCAGGCGGTGTTGCCACCGCTGCAGCAGAAGCCACGTCTGTTGTTGGCGGTATTTACACCGAGGTCATCGCGAAGATCCTGACCGACCTCTTTGGCAAGGAGGCCGGAACGGCATTCCTCGGCGCAATGGCCAGCAGCGCACCGCTTGGTCAGGCACTGCAGATGCTCAACACCATTTTCATGATCTATTCGATCATCAAAATCCTGGTGGCCATCATCTTCAAATGCACCAAAGAAGAACTTCAGCTCGGGATTGACCGCAAAATTGGCAACTGTGCCGTTGTTGGCGAATACAAGGAAGGCGTTTTGGGCCTTGTCAAACAGCGCGTGTACTGTTGCTACAAATCTCCGTTATCGCGCATTATTGCGGAGCAATTGCGCAATCCTCCAACGGCACGGCCGCCAGGGCAAAGCATTGGTGGCGGCTGGGGTGATGTCAAAGCGCCGAAGTGTGCGGGATTCTCCGAAGAGGAAATTGCTTCCGCTGACTTCAACCGTATTGACCTGACGGAGTGGCTCATTCGCCTGCAGCAAAGTGGCATGCTGCCATCCTCTGACGCACAAGCTGAAGTGAAGTACGGCCCTGGTGCAAAACGGGTACCTGAGCGAATCACAAAGGGAGCCCCCGGACCCTACGGCGACACGTCGCCCAAGCAAGCTGTCGAGCGATTGATGACTGCTGCTGGCAGCGGCGGCGCATTTACCGACGGAGCGAAGGCCATCGAAAAACAACCGGTTTGCTACAACAACGCGGCGCTGATGCCGTGGTATCAGAAAGCGGTGAAGCCGGAAGACATCATTGTTCCCATCGGCGGCACGGGAAGCTCCGCCTCGTGTGGCAACGGGTGTATTCAACTCACTCTTGGTGAAATTACCGACAACAATCTGGCTGGCAACAACTGCGCCATACCGTATCGCCAATTCTTCGACATGAATGTGTATCGCCCAGATCTCATCACGCGAGCGGAATTGGTCGAAGGGTATTGGGATGACAAGATGCAGATTGACATCAACGGTCAAGTCGTCTTTGAGTCGCAGAACTGGAATCTGGCGCGTTGCGATTACGGTATTACCTGGTGCTTCGGCACGCTGAGCACGCCGAACTTTTGTGACTACTTCAGCCATGGTCGCCCCACCAGCGACGGCATGAGCACCTGGACGTATCAAAACCAGCCGATTGACGTCACCAGTTACATCAAACAGGAGGGCAATATCCGCATTTCGACCAACGCCAAGGCAGGTGGTCGTGGCGAAGCCTATGCGCGAATGCGCATTTATTACACCAATGGGGCCGTTCCCAATCCCG
>JAYWHV010000344.1:0-2241 GCA_043777615.1 Burkholderiales bacterium
AGGCATTCAGGGCGCAACTGGAGCAACGGGAGCCGCCAGCACGGTACCGGGGCCTGCAGGCGCAACTGGCCCAACTGGAGCTCAAGGTATTCAGGGGCCCATTGGGGCCACAGGTGCCGCGAGTACAGTGCCGGGACCAACAGGTGCGACGGGTGCGACGGGAGGCGCGGGCCAAGGGGTGGTTTACACACTGGGCGCGCGCAGCTTCGGCGCACAATCGGTGGGCGCTCCAGCCATACTTACACGGGACTACCCGATTACGTCGACGTCTGTCGATGCGGATTTCTCGGCACCCGGTGCTGGCGGCATTCGCGTTCCGATCGCCTGCTCGTTCCACGCTATGTACGTCGATGGGGTCGTCGTTCCGGCATTTTTTGGAACCCAGAACAACACCATGACCTTTACCGTGCTCAAAAACGGCACCCCCACCGCACTCACGGCAACTTTTGTGATCGCCGCGCCATCCGGAAGCACCGCATCGGCAAGTGCAACCGGAGCTTCCGTGGCATTTGCTGCCGGAGATCAGGCGTCGCTTCGCGTAACGCAAACGGACGGCAGCTTCACGAACCAGATCGTAGCGATGAAGATTGTCACGAGTTGCCGATGAGCCTCTAACTTTTCATGCAATGGCCTTCGTAGCAAGGGCTAGAAGGCCAAAAGCACGAAAATCGACCTTGTCGATTTTCGTACTCTAGCCCCTGACCAGCCGTGACTTCATGAAAAAAGCTGATAACTGAAAACACCTCGCGCGGATCGCTTGCCGGTCCGCCCGAGGACAGCGAGCCAAGGAGGCATTGTCACAGCCAGCGTCGACACTCGCCTTCAAGCGGCTGAACTACGGCTTCTGCGTTCGCACTGGCATGATGTGGATACCGTTCGCTTCGAGCTGTACAACAATTTCGGCACCAGCCGTGAGTTGCCATTCACGCACCTGTCGAGTCGTCAATTCCAGATGCAAGCGCGCATGCGGTGGGACCGCCAACTGGCAATCGATCGTTGTGATTTCTCCCAACTGGCGCACTCGCCTGATGGCGCATGTGAGGATGTTTTCACTGGCCAAAATCGCTGCCCCAGTGCACAGTTTCACATGCTCACCAGCGATCACCCAGCGCACAGCCGCACCATCATCAAGTCTTCCCTTGTCGACGGTTTGAAGTTCTACGCCATCGGCAGCTTCACCCCAACGCAGACGCCCTTTCATCGAGCCTTGAGGGCCTTTAAAAAATACACCCGAATGAATATCGCGTAACCCGACCAGCGCCGCCACGCGGGCGTTGCGCGGCCGCGAAAGTACGCACTCCGGCGGACCGTCCTGCAACGTCTCGCCGCGCTCCAGAATGCACATGCGGTCGGCCAGCAGGCGCGCTTCGCGCAAGTCGTGCGTCACCATGACAATCGGTAGACGTACCGTTTCGCGCAACTTGATCAGTTCGTCATAAAGCGCATACCGGGTGGGCTGATCAACCGCAGAGAACGCTTCGTCAAGCAACAGCAACTTCGGTCGCCGTGCGAGTGCTCGCGCGAGTGCTACGCGCTGCCGCTGCCCACCGGAAAGCTCATGCGGACGACGCGACGCAAGCCCGTCGAGCTTCATGTCTGCCAGCAATTGCAACGCTCTTTCTGGCGCTTCATTTCCCGGGAGTGCGAGTTTCACATTGTCGAGGGCTGAAAGGTGCGGGAAAAGCGCGTAATGCTGAAAGACCATCCCTATCGGTCGCTGCTCAGCACGAGTATTGACTGCGTTTTTAGTGTCGAGCCAAACCTCAGTGTCGAGGCTGATGCGACCCGTCACTACATCCAGCAAACCGGCGATGGCCCGAAGCACGCTGGTCTTCCCGCTACCAGACGGCCCAACCAGTGCGAGCAATTCGCCCGGCGCACAACTGAGCCGAACGTTGAGTGGAATCGGGCCCTTTTGTTCCAGTGTGACGGTCAACATGGGAACTTCAATGGCCTTGCCCCGGGGGCCCAGGCTTTGCGCGCGTTAGCCACGCAGTCGCGAGCAACGTGAGCAGCGAAATCAGCAAAAGCGTTGCCGACATCACTCCGGCCGAATGCAAGTCAAAGCTTTGCACCTTGTCGTAGATGGAAATTGCAATCGTTTTGGTCTCGCCGGGAATGCTGCCGCCGACCATCAGCACCACGCCAAATTCGCCCAACGTGTGGGCCGCCGTCATGATCAATCCTGACAATATTCCGCGCCAGGCCAACGGCAGTTCGACGTGCCAGAGCGTTCGCCAG
>JAYWHV010000345.1:0-7454 GCA_043777615.1 Burkholderiales bacterium
TCGCGGGTGACGCCCGCCTGCACGCGGCAGTCGAGGTCTTCAGAGTTGATTTCGAGCACTTTGGTCATTCGCGAGAGGTCGAGGCAAACGCCACCGTAGAGCGCTTTCAAATGGCCTTCAAGGGAGGTGCCTGTGCCGTAGGCAATCACCGGAATGCGCGCCTGATTGCAGAGTTTCAGGATGCTGGCGATTTCTTCATTGGTCTCGGGAAAGACAACGACATCGGGGAGCGCTGAGTCCTGCATGCCCTCGCCGTGGCTATGGTGTTCGCGTACAGCGTGGGTCGTTACCGTGCGGTCGCCATACGAGGCACGCAGGGAGTTCACCGTTGCAGCGACGGCGGTTTCTGTGGGGCGTTCGAAAGTCAGCATCAATATTTCTCCAAATTCTTCGGTCTCTTCCGCGTCGGGAGAGGCAAGTGCACTAAAACCTTGGCAAATCGGCAAACGGCATCGGTTTACTTTGACCGATCCGCATCTTGCCAAACTCGGCACAACGATGAAGCGTCGGCACCGCTTTGCCGGGATTGAGCAGACCGTGCTCATCAAATGCGTGCTTGATCTCATGCATACGCGTCAATTCTTTGGGCGTGAACTGAACGCACATCTGATTGATTTTTTCAACGCCTACGCCATGTTCGCCGGTGATTGTGCCGCCGACTTCGACGCACAGTTCAAGTATCTCGGCACCGAACTCCTCGGCTCGCGCAAGCTCACCCGGCACGTTCGCGTCAAACATGATGAGAGGATGCAGGTTGCCGTCGCCCGCGTGGAAAACGTTGGCGCAGCGCAGGTTGTACTTGGTCGATAGCTCAGCGATCACGTTCAACACGCGCGGCAATTGCGCGCGAGGAATCGTGCCATCCATGCAGTAATAATCGGGCGAAATTCGGCCCGTTGCCGGGAACGCATTTTTTCTGCCACTCCAGTAGCGCAGTCGCTCCGCTTCGTTCTGCGAAACCTTGATGTCGGTTGCGCCGGCATTGCGCAGCACCTCGGCCACACGCGCCATTTCGTCGGCCACCTCTTCGGGCGTGCCGTCACTTTCGCACAGCAATATCGCTTCGGCGTTAAGGTCGTAACCCGCATGCACAAAGCCTTCCACCGCTTCGGTCGCGACTTTGTCCATCATTTCAAGCCCTGCTGGAATGATGCCTTCAGCGATGATGTGACCAACCGCTGCGCCTGCGGCTTCAACGCTTGCGAATGAGGCAAGCGCGACTTGCGCGAGCTGCGGTTTTGGCGTGAGTTTGACCGTGACTTCGGTGACGATACCAAGCAGGCCTTCCGAACCGATCATCAGCGCGAGCAGATCATAGCCCGGCGAATCGAGCGCATCGGAGCCGATTTCGACGATGTCACCCGTCATGAGCACGACGCGCAGTTTGCGAATGTTGTGAACGGTGAGGCCGTATTTCAGACAATGAACGCCGCCCGAATTCTCTGCGACATTACCGCCGATGGTGCACGCAATTTGAGATGAGGGATCGGGGGCATAGTAGAGGCCGTACTGCGAAACGGCCTCGCTGATGGCGAGGTTTCTAAATCCGGGCTGCACAACTGCGGTACATGCGAGCGGATCAACCGAAATGAGGCGCATCATCTTCGCTGTGGAGAGGAGCAATGCGTCCGGACTGGGCATCGCGCCACCCGAGAGCCCCGTTCCTGCGCCGCGAGCGACGACTGGAATCCGGTGCATATGGCAGAGCTTTATCACAGCAGCCAGCTGCGCTTCATCCTCAGGTAGCGCCACGCACTTTGGTAGCGCGCGATACATCGAGAGGCCGTCGCATTCGTAGGGACGCATTTCCTCGGCTGCAACTTTCAAATTTTCGGCGGGCAGGAGCGCAGCGAGCGATTCAAAGAAACTGGCAGATTGCATGATTAGTCTTTCTTGTCTTGTTTCAGAATGCGCTCGTCATCCTGCTTTTTGGCGCGCTCATCAATGCGGCGATTCACCCGATCAATCGCCCGCTGAACATGCGCGTGCGACAGTCGTTTGGCTTTGGCCGCATCACCGCCATCAATGGCTTTGAGTATCGCGCGGTGATCGTCCTGCCCCACCTCGGTGATACCCACGCCATAACCCGTTTTGTCCCATGTCGCCTTGCGCGATGCCGAAAACTGCGCGCCGACGAATTCGACGAATTTTGTGAGCTGCGCGTTGTGCGTGGCGGCCGCAATCGCATTATGAAAAGCATCGTCCACGTCCGAACCGTCACTTTTCTTTTGCAAAGCGTCTTCCATCTCGCTGACCGCCGCACGTATCGCCGCCACATCAGCATCGGTGCGGCGCATTGCTGCCAATTCGGCGGCGCCCGATTCAACAATCTGACGCAGCTCCAGCATTTCGCGCTCTGCAATGTCGGTCGCGTCGGCCTCTTCAGCGCCAGCTGATTTTGCGAAACGAAACGCGGCGATCTTGTTTCGATCTGCGACGATTGCACCCGAACCCTGGCGCGTTTCAATTCGTCCATCAGCTTTGAGCCGGGCCAGTGCTTCACGCACCACTGGACGCGACACGCCCAGCGATTCGGCCAGTGCCATTTCGGGAGGTAATTTGCTGCCAACCGCCCACAGCCCCATTTCCAGTTGCATCAGCAATTGGCGATACGTTTCATCGGCGAGCGACTGGGGTCGTGCCACCGTATTGAGGGGCGAGCGCCCGGCGCTACTCAACCCTTCGGCAGCATGTATAAGGCCACGTTCAAAAACAAAGTTGTCAGACAGCATGACAACATTGTAGGTGGCTATATCTTTCAATGCAAGCAAGCGACATGCGTTTGCAAAAGGCACCAATTACTGTATAAATATTCAGTAATGAATGCGCTGTTTTACAACCAGTTGGCCGCCGAATCCTCCGTGGTGCGCGATCACGTTCGGCTGGGCGCCGAAGACATGCCAGACAGGCAGCATAACCGTGCTGCCCCCGGTGTTGCCACGAGCTTCGCCGTGCTTGACGCGTTTCTGCCTTGGCGCGGCTGGCCGGTGGGCGCGATGACGGAGATCATGACTGACTCCATGGGTTGCGGCGAGCTTTCGTTGTTACTGCCCGCCATGGCACGTTTGGCCCAGGAAAAACGTCCAATCCTGTGCATCGGCGCACCACATAGCCTGTTCGCTCCCGCGCTAAACCAGGCCGGTATCGACCCGACCCGAATCACACAAATAAACCCCGCCTCCTCCGCAAAGCAATCAAAGGAAAACTTATGGTCAGCCGAACAAACGCTCAAAACTGGTCTGCCGGGCATGGTGGTGTTGTGGAGTCCAGCCAATATGAGCTGCGCCCCCGAAACCCTGCGTCGCCTGCATTTGTCGACACTGGGGCGCGAGACGATGCTGATCCACTTTCGCGGCAAATCTTCTATGTCGCAGCCCTCGCCGGCCTGGTTGCGCTTTGGCTTTGCGGCGGATGACACCCATATCCGCCTGCAGGTGCTCAAGTGCCGTGGGCGACTACTGACGCGACCGCTCATTACGCTGGATCGTGCCTCGGTGCAGGCGCGTCTGTACGGGCAGTTGCGAGCGGCGAAAAAGCTCGATGAGGCGAACTCTTTTGGACTGATACACGATTCGTCATTTGCTCGCAACACATCTGCAATCCTGCCACCAAGCACCTATACGCGACCAGGCATAGCGCACGCTACAGCTGGCACACACTAGTTCTAGCTACGCCCAGTGTGGCTCGCCCTCTACATCCCCGCATTACCGCTTCAGGCCTTTTCGCACACGCTGATTGAGTCTGCACCGGTCGCCATCTTCGAGCGCGAAGGGCGCAGGCCACGCATCGTCGCCCGCAACCAGAAGGCCGCGCGTTTGGGTATCACTCTGCACAGCTCTCTTGCAGAAGCTACGGCACTCACCGACGCCTTGATCACGCTGCCGCGCGAATCGATGCGTGAAACCGCATTACTGACGCGTCTGGCCGAAGCCACCAGCCGGTTGACACCCAACGTACACATCAGCGAATCGTTTGGCCTGCTGCTCGACGTGTCGGCCTCGCTGACACTGTTCGGGGGCACGCATGCCTTGCAACAGCAGGCACAGGCCATTTCGCACTTGCAGCACACGCGCACGCATGTCGTGCTCGCACCCACAGCGCTCGGCGCGCGCTGGCTGGCCCGCGCGCACCGGCAACTGGTCGTCGACAACAACATTGCGCCATGGCTTGACGATTTGAGTCTCGACACCACGGATTTTTCAACGGAGCTGATTGATGAACTGCACGCACTGAACCTGCACAGTCTCGCCGCACTACAACGGTTGCCGGCGTCCGAATTAAGTCGTCGTTACGGCACCGCGATGACGCTCGCACTGGCCCGCGCGTACGGGCAAGCGAGAGAGACTTTGCCGTTCTGGCAACCCGCAGCGCGTTTCGTCGAAACAGTTGAATTTCTTGATCTGGCGCGCGAACAGGATCACTGGATGCCAGGTGTTGAAACGCTGTTGCTGCAATTGCAGAACTTCCTGGTGAGCCGCGCGGCTACGAGCGCAGCAATTACCTTCCGTTTTCATGAAGGCAGCCTCAAATTAACGGAATTTTCGCTGCAAGCCGCACACGGCATGCACCTCGCCTCAGACTGGTTGCGGCTCTTCAATGCACGCATCGAGCGACTACCGATAGCGCACGAAATATCGAGCTTAAGCCTTGCCTGCGAGCATATAGAGCCGATGCAGTTTGCAGATATTGATCTTTTCGACCAATCAAAGCTTAAAGATCGTGAATGGAGCGCGCTGACAACGCTGCTCAAACTGCGACTGGGAGACGGCGCGCTGCGCCAGCCGCACTGCAATGCCAATGCATTGCCTGAGTCCGTCAACGCGCTGCCTGAGTCAATAGCGAACAATCTACACGCTGGCAATAGCGTCGGCATTCGCCCGGCGTGGCTGGTCGATCCTCCAAGGCGACTGACCACGCGCGAGGTCAATGCGTTTACGCAATCCATCCATTTGCAGCAGCCTGAGCGCATAACTGAAAACTGGTCGCGTCCGGATCGTGGCGAAGGCCATCAGAACGCACAGCGTGATTACTACATCGCCAGAACGCCCGATCATCGGGCGCTATGGGTTTACCGCGAACGACCACGCAACGACTGGTTTTTACAGGGTGTTTTTGCCTGATTTCACAAAGCAAAAAAGCTATCAGCTTTTAAGTCATAGCACCGCTGCATTGGGGATACAAAGTCAAAAGCATGTATATCGACTTATTTATAAATTGAGCTCCAGCCCACGTTTAAATTGGATCTTATTAAAAAAGCCGTAACTTCGCGGAAGACCGCAAAACCCTTTCGTCACCTCCATTAAATGCGCAGCACAACCCCTGCCCTGCTCACTCCCCCATGCTTCCCGTTTACGCCGAACTCTATTGCCGCAGCAATTTCAGCTTTCAGGTGGGCGCCTCACATCCCGAAGAACTCGTCGAGACGGCGTATGTCCTTGGCTTTCGCGCGCTTGCTATTACCGACGAGTGTTCGCTGGCCGGCTCAGTGCGCGCACTCGTCAAATGGCGCGAACTGTGGAGCACAAAAAACGACAAAACCGTCAATCAAAAGGGCTCGCCTAATTTCCACCTCATTACCGGTTCATGCTTTGAGATTGATGGCAACGCGCTGATCCTGCTCGCTCAAACCCGCCACGGTTACGGCACATTGACAGCGCTGATTACCCGCGCAAGGCAACGCGAAAGCAAAGGCAAATATCAGCTGGAACTGGGCGATCTCGCTGAGCTTCGCGAGTGCTTTGCGATCATCATTCCGCCGTTACGTACGTCCGACGGTGATGCCCTCATTAATGCCGTCGCCCACCTGCCACGGGCCTTCGGCTACACGCGCCTCCTGACCGCCACCGACGCCTTGCGCTTTGAGCATATGCATGCTTTATCGCAGCTTCATAACATTCCGCTCACCGCCTGTGGCGACGTCCTGACGCACGACAAATCACGCCAGCCATTGCAAGACATCCTCACCGCAGTTCGCAACAAAACAACTATTGATGAACTGGGTGCACTAGCTGAGCAGAACGCCGAGCGCGTATTGCGCCCTATCAATTCCCTCGCTCACCTCTACCCGAACGAATTACTGATCGAGAGCGCGCAAATTGCCGAAACATGCCACTTCACGCTTGATGAGCTGCGCTACGAATACCCCGACGAAGTCGTGCCCGAAGGCCACACCGCAACCACATATTTGCGCGAACAAACTTATCTTGGCGCCCATAAGCGTTACGGCAAGCGCATTCCAAACAAAGTGCGTACGCTTCTGGAAAAAGAACTCAAGCTGATTGCAGAGATCAAATACGAGGCGTATTTTTTAACCGTTTACGACATCGTCAAGGAAGCACGCAAGCTCGACATCCTATGCCAGGGGCGCGGCTCGGCGGCCAACTCGGCCGTCTGCTATTGCCTGGGCATCACCGAGCTCGACCCGAAGCGAACCAGCGTTCTGTTCGAACGATTCGTATCAAAAGAGCGGGACGAGCCGCCCGACATTGACGTTGATTTTGAACATCAGCGCCGCGAAGAAATCATTCAGTACATCTACAAGCGATACGGCCGCGAACGCGCCGCCTTGTGCGCGGTTGTTACGGCCTATCGGACAAAAAGCGCCATCCGCGACGTCGGCAAGGCACTCGGCTTCTCCCTCGATCAAATGGATCGCCTCACCCAAAATCTGAGCTGGTGGGACAAGCGCTCGGAGCTGCCGCAACGCCTCGCCGAGATTGGATTCGATCCGACCGTGCGCCGCGTCCGGCAGCTGGTTGAGTACGCACAAACGCTCTATGGATTTCCGCGACATTTGTCGCAGCACCCTGGCGGCTTTGTCATTGCACGCTACCGCCTTGATCATCTGGTGCCCATTGAAAACGCCGCGATGCCAGACCGCACCGTCATTCAGTGGGACAAGGATGATGTTGAAGCGCTAGGTCTCATGAAGGTCGACATTCTGGGCCTCGGCATGCTTTCGTGCATACGCCGCGCAATTGAGCTGGTGAGCCAACAACTGCAAAAGCCTTTCGCCATGCAGAACATTACGAAAGAAGATCCCGTCGTGTATCGCATGCTTTGCCGCGGCGAAAGCACGGGTGTTTTTCAGGTTGAATCGCGTGCGCAAATGAACATGCTGCCCCGACTGAAACCAAACAATTATTTTGATCTCGTCGTGCAAATCGCCATCGTTCGACCGGGACCGATTCAGGGCGGGATGGTGCATCCGTATCTGAAACGTCGACAGGGCATCGAGAAGGTTCGCTATCCGTCCGAAGCGGTGGAAAAAGTACTTAAACGAACCCTTGGCATTCCGATTTTTCAGGAGCAGGTCATGGAGTTATCGATGGTCGCAGCGGGCTTCACAGCAGGCGAAGCCGATCAACTGCGCCGCTCAATGGCTGCGTGGAAGAAAAAGGGCGGCATGGGTCATCTCGAACAAAAACTCACCAACGGTATGCTGGAGCGCGGCT
>JAYWHV010000346.1:0-2221 GCA_043777615.1 Burkholderiales bacterium
TGCGCTGCGCCGAATGCAGTTGCCATATCGTCCAAAAGTGCAGCCTCTACCGTGCTGGCTTTACTCGCAAACGGCAGAGTGTCCGCTGCGGCACGCCCCGGCCATTCGCTTGGCCCACTTTTGGGTAGCGCGTAGTAATCGACCATCGTTGTCGCGATACAACCGGTATCTTCTTTCAGGTGTCGAGCAATGTCCTCGCGGGCACTGTCCCAGCCTCGTATGCCGCCGCGCCGAACCCTGTTGCGGGCATTGCCAAATAATCGCGCACTGACTTGCGAGTATCCATGTTGGTACAGGTGCGGCGCGAGTAGCTCGTTGACAAAGGATTCCTCGGTTTGTCCTTCGACGTGCGCCAGTAGTCTACGCACGGGGTGTTTCTCCTACCGGGCGACCACCGAGTTCGTTTTTCTCCCAGAGTTGCCCCAAACCGTAGGTTTCAAGCCAAGACACCAATTTTTCGTTTTCGAGTCGCTTGAGCTGGGTCCCTCCGCCGACTCGTTCCGCAACCAGAACGTCGTCTGGTTCGAAGTTGTCCAGAAGCTGCGGCGACTGTGTTGACACCACCATCTGAGTATCGACGGACGCTTGCTGAATGAGTGAGGCGAGCATCGTGATTGCATATGGATGCAGCCCCAGCTCAGGTTCATCAATCAATATCACCGAGGGCCGCAGTGACTCCGGTTGCAGCAGTAGTGTCGCGAGTGCAATGAAACGCAATGTGCCATCTGAAAAGGACGATGCATCAAAGTACGCGTCCGACCCAGCATGCTTCCATTCCAGGCGGATCTTTGATGGGTTGAGTAACTGTGGTTCTAACTGGAAGTCGTCGAAGAATGGGGATACCTGTCGCACTACCGCGCGAATCAACCCAAACTGCTCAGGGAACTGTTGTTTGAGTAAATACAGGAAGGCAGCCAAATTGCTGCCATTACCTCTCAAAAGACGGTTGTCTGCGACGTCGCTGGTTTGTTTCAGCGGTGACAGCGAGCTGGTGTCGTGAAAGTGATATGCCCTCCACCGCGTGAGACGCTCTCGTACATATGAGGCGATACCAGACGGCTGTGGTTGGCTAATGCCTGCCTCTTTCCCTGCGCTGTGTAGCCCATTTCCAAAAGGGCCATTTGGATACTGCGCCTTGTTCCAGAATAAAGCCCATTCGCCTTCGGGCTTAGGCACTAGCTCGTCAACAGCCGTGGGTATCAGTGCTATCCGGTACTGATTTACTTCGTTAACGAACGACAGCTCCAGTTCAATCTCAGGCGTTATCTTTGCGCCAAAGTGCAACAAGCGATTTGCCCCACCTGCGCGCGCAACGTAATCTTGCAATTGACCTTCGCGCAGCGCATGCAAAAGCGAAAAAGCACCAATAAAGTTTGATTTGCCCGAGCCATTTGCTCCAATCACGATATTAATGGCGCGCAGCGGCAAGCGCTCAATTGAGGCGATGCTTTTGAATCCTTTGACCGTAATCCAGTCGAGTGTTGGCATGAGTATGTGCTCCTCTCCTAAGCAGAGACTTTATCAGGCGCGGCAAGCAGGCCGCGAGCCGCAGAAAAACGCGGTTACTGGATGGCGACAAGAATACTCGTCGATTTCCAAGACAATCTCCTGTCAATCACCAAGCGATAATTGACGCAAACGTCAACGTGACAATCAAAGTAGCAAAAGGAGCCACCCATGTCCCCCTTCAAAGCCTATCTAACCACCCAAGAAGGCAAAACCTCCAAAACTGAACTTGTCGATTTTTCGGTGGATCAGCTGGATGCGGGCGAGGTGTTGATTGACGTTGATTACTCGACGGTGAATTACAAAGATGCACTGTCGGCGACGGGTGCGGGGCGGATTATTCGGCGGTTTCCGTGCATCGGTGGCATTGATTTGGCGGGTACGGTTTCGGCGTCGACGGATGCTGCGTTTAAGCCCGGTGACAAGGTGATTGCGCATTCGTACGACGTGGGCGTGGCGCATCATGGCGGCTATGCGCAGCGGGCGCGGATGCCTGCTTCTTGGCTGGTGCCTATGCCTTCCGGCATGACGACGTTTGAGGCGATGACCTACGGCACGGCGGGCTTCACGGCGGCGCAGGCGGTGCAGCGCATGCAGCATGACGGCCTGCATCCTGCGATGGGGCCGGTGCTGGTGAACGGCGCGACCGGTGGCGTGGGCATGGTGGCGATTGAAATTTTGGCGAAGCTCGGCTACGACGTGGTGGCCGTTACGG
>JAYWHV010000347.1:0-7373 GCA_043777615.1 Burkholderiales bacterium
CGATTCGGTGCGGGAGAGGATCTGGAAAGTGCGGCTCATGGTGTGCTCCATTCAGTTCTAAAAAACATCGCGTCGTTGCGATGGAGTGAACTGTATTCACCAGCAAACACGCTGTGTAGGGGCACGCGACGAATGGCGGGAGAAGCGCGCGAGTTGCAGATTTGCGGTGCGACCGGGCGCGACTCACTCTGGCATTGGCGACCGTGACTGGATGGGCTGGGTGGTGAATGAAGGTGATCGCGGGCGCGTGGGCCGCCATCGATTGCCGCACACGCTGGGCTGTTACCTGACTGTCGTGTTCGACCGCATTGTTGCGTCGCCTGGTGTCGGCGACTTCCGGCTGGGGACTGCTGCGACACGGTGTCGAGAAGCACATACGTCGACAGTACAATCGTTCCGATTCATCCTCCGCTGTGCGTGGCAATCGTTGTTGGGAATGTCCTGTGTCGACAAAACATGAATTTAGCCGCGCGCAGAGCCCAAGAGAAACCGATCGCTTCCGACTGATTTTCGACACTACGTTTCAGTTCATCGGGCTCCTGGATGGTCAGGGCCTGATGCTCGAAGTCAATCTTCCGGCCCTCAACTGGGTTCAGTCTTCGCGGGACGCGGTGATCGGCAAAGCGGTATGGGACACCCCTTGGTGGGTGAACGCCGGCGACCATGTGCTTGCCCGGCTCAAGGACGCCGTCGCAGCAGCAGCCAAAGGCGAATTCATCCGGTACGACGTAACCTTGCCCGCACTTGACGGGTCGCAGAGCACTTTCGATTTCTCGCTGTCGCCTATCGCGGACGGTGTCGGGCAGGTGATTTATCTCGTCGCCGAGGGGCGCGACATTACTGAACTGAAGCGTCTCGAGCACGCCCTTCGCGAGGCGAACAGAGAGCTTGAACTGGCGCAGGAGCAGAGTCGGCAGCTCGCCATCACCGACGAGCTCAGCGGGCTCTACAACCGGCGTGGTTTTTTCATCATTGCCGAGCAGCATCGGCGTCTGGGCGCACGCTCAAAAACGCGGGCACTTTTAATGTTCGCCGACATTGATGGCCTGAAGCAGGCCAACGACGAGTTTGGCCACGACCTCGGCGATGCGCTGATTGAGCTGACAGCCAAAGCGCTGACTCAAACGTTTCGGGCCAGCGATTTGGTCGCACGCCTTGGCGGCGATGAATTTGCTGTGCTGGCGTCGCTCTCATCCGAGGACTCGGCCGGTGCGCTCTCTGAGCGACTCCACCAGCGGCTTGATGCGCTAAACGATGAAACAAAGCTCGCTGTTCCGTTGCGGTTGAGCTTCGGGCTGCACGAGTTTGAGTGGACTGACGATCTCGATCTCGAAACGCGCGTTGCGCAGGCAGACGGGGCGATGTACGCGCAAAAACGAAGCCGCGTGTTGTCACGCACCAGAACCTGACGCTTGTTGGAAAATTAGCTGGCGCAGATCCTACCGATTATTGACGGCAGGCGCTCACATAAACATAAGGAAGCTGGCGCGCCGCTAGCGCGAATGCTTGGGCTGCACTTGGCAAGACCGGACCCTCTGGTCGATTGGTGTTGATACTGCGTTCAAGTCCTCGCACCCGAGGCTACTTCTTGAAAAACTTGAAGATGCCGATCAACAGAACGACCAACCCAATAGGCAAAACCCAACCGAAGATGCTCAGCAACGATGAAGTCCCTTTCAGGCTCGCGGCGGCGATGCCAAACGCGAGGGCGCCAACTCCAAGTAGCGGTAGCAACCACTTTCGAACCGGTTCGGAGGCACTGCCCAGCATGTTTTCCTCCGGGTCGTCTTCAGACCAGTTCATAACGATCAGGAACAAGAGGAGCGGAAGCGCAGCGAGGGCTGTGCCCCAGGCCGGCGCGCCGAGCTTGTTGGCGATCCACGGTATGACCGCGAGTGCTATCACGAGAAATACTGTTCGCATGGCTTCCTATGAGACGGGGGTATTGGTTGTGTTGATTAACGTTCGGGTTGAGCGGCGGGCTGCGCAGCGTACCGTCCGCTGCAACCCATTGTCAGGCACTCACGCGCCGGTAGTGCATAGCAACTGCGCCGTTGCGCAGCGGCGTCGACGAGACCAGCTCGAGTCGCCGCGTGCTGGGTAGCCCGCTTTGGTAAAGAGTCGGGCCGTGACCGGCGATCCTGGGGTGGACGAGGAACTTGTATTCGTCGATCAGATCCAGCCGGTCCAGCGCGGTAGCGAGCTTGCCGCTACCGAGGAGCACGCCGTTTGGGGTTGCGTCCTTCAGTTTTTGCACGCTCGTACGCAAGTCGCCCGCGACGTGGTGGCTGTTGGTCCACGGGAAGTCCGTTCGCGTTGACGACACCACGTACTTGGGCTTCGTCTCCAGCTTGACCGCCCACTCGCGAATCGCCGGCGTCGCCTCCTCGTCGCCGCGAGCGACCGCTGGCCAGTAGCTCTCCATCATCTCGTAGGTGACGCGACCCCACAGCATCGCCCCGCCCTCGTCCATGAGGTGAGTGAAGAAGGCGTGTGTCTCGTCGTCAGCGATTCCTTCCTGGTGGTCGACGCAGCCGTCCAGCGTGACGTTGAGGCTGAAGGTCAGAAGTCCCATTTGAGTTTGCTCTGAGTTGGGCGTGCCGCTGGAATGTCGCTGGTCGATGAGTACCTCGAAGCGGCCAACCTAATGTAGATCGTAGGACATTCTATAAACCCACCATATCCAGCGCGCTAACACCGAGCTCCGGCGTTGAGCGATATTCCCCGGACGCTCGCTGACTGTCTGCAAATTTCGATGGTGCGAAATTAGGGGCAAGTGCGCGCATGGTCGCGCAGCAGATTTGAAACCGCCTCTCGCCGCGCGCACCAGCGCAACAAGAGGCTTGGGAGGCGCAGCGTTAAACCGATTTCGCTGCAGTGATAATCACACGCTCCAGCACGATCGGCTGCGTGGTCGACACATCAGGTGTGACCGAGGCGAACATCGCCAGCACGGCACCCACCGTGATCACGGACAACAGGCTCGCACCCACTGCCGTCGCGGCCGATTCGGTGCGGGAGAGGATCTGGAAAGTGCGGCTCATGGTGTGCTCCATTCGGTTCTAAAAAACATCGCGTCGTTGCGATGGAGTGAACTGTATTCATTGGCAAACACGCTGCGTAGGGGCACGCGACGAATCGCGGGAGAAGCGCGCGAGTTGCAGACTCGCGGGGCGACCGGGGGTGACGCCTTTCGAAATCCGAGCCAGGCCCCTTTAATTCCTTTGTCAGCGTGGCATCGTCGAGTCAATTGGAATCGACGCACGGTGTCATCGTGAATTGGGTTTGCCAGTTGTCATTGAGCGATTGTTGTTGCCTGTAACCACCAGTCGATGGTCGAATAGCTTGCAGCAGCAGAACAGACTATGGCGTCGCTTGGTCGAATCCGAGTCGGGCATCCTGCAAGTAAACACAAGACGGTTAAGGTATTGGACCCATTATGATCAAGTCGGTAAACAACTATCCGATCTCTCAGCTATTCAACATTGACGCCGCTGTTGTCTACGCGATTCCCCGCTACCAACGCGAATACACGTGGAAGAAGGAGCAATGGGAATCACTGTTCGACGATGTGCTGGAGAACGACCCGGGGTATTTTCTGGGCTCAATCATCTGCATTAACCAAACGAGCGACGCGTTGGTTGTCCAGCAGTTGGAGGTCGTCGATGGCCAGCAACGGTTGACGACACTCTCGCTTTTATTTGCGGCGCTTTACCATTCTCTAAAGACACATGAAAAGGACTTGGACGAAGATCAGCGTAATGAACTGATCAACTTGAAGCGCAAGCTGGTACTTAAGAGGGGCGATGACCAACTTCGAGTCATTCCGCAAATTCAGCGCAGCAATCAGGACGACTACCGGGCGGTCTTGTCGGAGGTAGGTGTGATCAACCGAGTTGATACGCCGAACCGAGCGGGCAACCGTCAGATTTTCCGGGCCTTCCGCTACTTGCAGGCTCGAGTCGAAGATATGGCGAAAGGCAAGACCGATTGCCTATTGTCGATCATGGGTTTCCTCGACAAGTTGAGCCAAGCCTGTTTGGTAAAAATCGACGTAGCCAGTCACGCCGACGCGTACACGCTATTCGAATCGCTCAACAATCGTGGGATGCCGCTCACGGCGATCGACTTGATCAAGAACAAATTGTTAGCCCGGCTGGAAACTAACGAGCCGGGCAAGGTGGGTTACTACTTTGACGTGTGGAACAAACTATTGAGCTACTTGGGGGACGATTACAGCGTGCAGGAGCGCTTCTTCCGGCACTACTACAACGCGTTCAAAGAACCACTAAACGTGCCATTCCGAAAGGACGAGGAAGCTGGCAAGAAGAGGGATCCGCTCGGCCCAGTGGCCACAAAGTCCAACCTGATCCAGATTTACGAGAGGTTGATCGACAAAGATGCGGCACATCACCTGCAGGAAGTTCGCTCCGCCGCCCAGCTGTACGCGTTGATGCTTGCTCTTAACGCGGACGAGGCCTGGAGCCCCCTTCAGAAGCCGCTGAAAGACCTAGACCGTATTCAGGGTGCCCCGTCTTACCTGTTGATGCTGTACTTGCTAGTTCGACGCGAGGCGCTGGGCATCGACGTGACACGCCTTCAAGAGATAGTGCGACTTCTCGTCAGCTTCTTTGTTCGGCGCAACCTCACAGACACGCCTCCGACGCGTGACCTAACACGCCTGTTCATGGCCACCGCGGAAAAGGTTTCCGAGTTGTCAGGCGACGAGGTGGTAGATAACATTCGGGCCGAATTGTTGGCGGTGTCGGCCAGCGACGAAAACTTTCGAAGCAAATTGAACGGCGCCATTTACGAAGAGAACGCTGGGGTCACCCGGTTCGTGCTGTGCGCCTTGGCCGAGCAAGGAATGACCAAGGAAACCTGGGTTGATCTTTGGAGGTACGAAGGCAAGCTATTCGTTTGGACCATTGAGCACATCTTTCCGCAGGGCGACAACATACCTGCGTCCTGGGTGAGGATGATCGCGAACGGAGATGCAACAAAGGCCAAGGCCGCTCAGGAGACCCATGTCCACAAACTGGGCAACTTGACAATCTCTGGCTTCAACAGTGCGCTTGGTAACCAGAGCTTCCAAGTTAAGCGAGACCGAACTGACAGCAAAGGCCGTGAGGTTGGCTACAAGAACGGGCTTAAGCTGAATGCGGAACTGGCGACGGCCGAGGCTTGGAGTGTCAAGCAGATTGACGCGCGGACGGCCAAGCTGGTGGAGCAGGCGATGAACCTATTCAAACAGGCGACGGACCAGCCAAGAAAGTAATGCGGTCCGCGGTTGCGCTTGACGTAATACATCGTGACCCAACAGGGTGCGCTCCAACCTTAGGTCAAATTTTCGCGTGAATCAACAGACTATCCCCCGCCTGCGGCTAGCTGGTCACTTTGGGGAAATATTTCAGCCCAAGAACGCCCCGCCGCGCTCGATGTTCATACCCGATGCAAATGTCGTTCTAACCCTGCTCAGGCACGCGAACACCCCTGCGGCCTTGCCCAAGCCCTATCGTGACCTCTTGCTCACGACCCGTTTTCGCGTACGACGTTATTGGCATGAGCGTGAGCGTGAGATTCTGGTCAACCCCACCATTGCTTCACTTGAATTGAGCAAGCAGGACAGGGCACGTGACTATGAAAAATTCTTGTCCTACCAGCGGGATTTCTACCGACGCATCTATTTAATTGACAACGTTGATCCAAGCTGGATTGAAGGCTGCTATGACAGCGCAATTCGACTGATGGACTCCACATTTCGCGGCATGGAGCAGACCGTTTCAGCGGCGCTGCAACGAATGCCGGCCGAGACGGCCGACGAGTCAACAGTGCTCAAGGCTGTTGACGAATTTTGCGGCTGGCTTGAACAGAACGTAGACTCGCTCGCCACCGTCGGCGGCCCCTCACTGTTTGTGCCGGTGCTTGCTATGGCGGGCTCCGGGGAGGCGCGCCGTATTCTGAAAGTGACCAGAATTTCCCGTGACGGTATCGAGGATATTGCGCGCAATGTGGCTTGGGATTTCATGTACTTCGCGCACCGCGAAATATCGTATTTTGCCCGTCGATATGACAATGATATTTTCTGCACAGCCGATGATGCGCTTGCCACCTTGCTTTTGATGAAGACAAACCTTGGACCTCGCTTCGCCCCGGCGTCCTTCGACGTGATGACCGATGTACCTGCGTTCGGAGATTTTCGACCGTTTCCGTGCGCACGCCTTGATGCAAACCCGCAGTTGAGTCACGCCATCGAGCACCGAGTCAGTGCAATGTGGCACAAAGTCGGCCAATTTCCCGACACGCTGCGCGTTGGGTTTGATCACCTGATATCGCCACAGCGGAATTGACTTCACATCACGCCGCGAGCGGCGCTGGCGTGCAGCGGTATGAGGTGAGCGAACCGGTTTGTTTCAGAGCTGATTTCGATGCTCCGTACTTTACTTTCAACTAGTCACACCGACGACTCCCAGCGCGTTAGATCATTCCACTGTGACAGATTTGGCCAAATTGCGTGGCTTGTCCACGTCGGTTCCGCGCGCTGTAGCCGTGTGATACGCAAGCAGTTGCAGCGGCACGACGTGCAGGATTGGCGAGAGCACGCCGTAGTGTTCGGGCAGGCGAATCACATGCAGACCCTCGCCCGAGCTGATGTGTGAATCGGCGTCGGCGAAGACGAACAGCTCGCCGCCGCGGGCGCGGACTTCCTGCAAATTGCTCTTTAGTTTTTCGATCAGCGTGTCGTTGGGTGCGACGACGACGACCGGCATCGCCTCGGTGACGAGCGCGAGCGGGCCGTGTTTGAGTTCGCCTGCGGGGTAGGCTTCGGCGTGGATGTAGCTGATTTCTTTTAGCTTCAATGCGCCTTCCAGCGCGACGGGGTAGTGCAGGCCGCGACCGAGGAAGAGGGCGTTTTCCTTGCGTGCGAATTCCGCAGACCACGCGATGATTTGTGGCTCCAGCGCGAGCACGCTTTGCAGTGCGACGGGCAGGTGGCGTAACGCTTTGAGATGCGCCGCTTCGTCGTCGGCGGGAAGAAAGCCACGCTGTTTGGCGAGCACCAGCGTGAGCAAAAACAGCGCGGCGAGTTGTGTGGTGAATGCCTTGGTCGACGCGACGCCGATCTCGATGCCCGCGCGCGTGATGTAGGCGAGCGCGCATTCGCGCACCATCGCGCTGGTGGCGACGTTGCAGATGGTGAGCGTGTGCGTGTGGCCGAGGGACCGGGCGTGTTTGAGTGCGGCCATCGTGTCGGCCGTTTCGCCGGATTGCGAGATGGTGACGACCAGCGCGCGCGGATTCGGCACGCTGTCCCGATAGCGATATTCGCTGGCGACTTCCACGTTGCACGGAATTTTTGCGATGCTTTCCAG
>JAYWHV010000348.1:0-7330 GCA_043777615.1 Burkholderiales bacterium
CCACAAATTCGTAGACGTAAGTCTTGCCAGGCTCAATCGCTTTCTGCGTGAGCCCCGTGACCCCGTCCATTCCGTTTGGCAGGCGCTGCCCGTGCCAGTGCACGCTGGTGACTTCGGGGAGCCTGTTCGTCACGAACATGCGCACGCGATCGCCTTCAACGACCTCAATAGTCGGGCCCGGACTTTGCCCGTTGTATCCCCACAAATGCGCCTTGAAGCCTTCGCACATTTCGCGAACGACTGGCTCGGCGACGAGGTGAAATTCCTTCACGCCCTGATTCATTCGCCACGGTAGCGTCCAGCCGTTCGGCGTGACAACCGGGTTGTAGGGTCGTCCCGTGTTGGGCACCAGCGGCGGCATGGTCGTCGGTTTGGTCTGGATGACAGGCTCGGGGAGTGCCGCCATTGCAACGCGGCTGACGGCAGCGGTTGCGACGGCACTGGCGATGCCCGCGGTCTTTAGAAAATTACGTCTGCTATTCATGGGTTATCGCTCGCCGGTTGAAATGCGGAAAAAGAGGGAACACCGTTTAGTGCTGCGCATCGCCGCCCCCGCTCATTGACTGCGACGCACCGACCGCAGCCACAGTCATCGGCTTGCCTACAATCGTTGCCTGAAGCGCGGCATCGGCCAGCCAGAACTGCTGCTGTGCCGCGATCGCCGCGCTGACACTGGCGATCTGGTCGCGCGAGTCGGCGAGCAGCTCAAACACGCCGATCAGCATGCCGTTGTAGCGAAGCACGTTCTCGTCCGCGATCAGCTTGCGCAATGGGACGATTTCGTCGCGATAATGTTTTGCCGAGTCGTACGCAGTGCGATAGCCAGCGTAAGTTTCGCGAAGGTGCGATCCGGCCGCGCGCACGGTAGCTTCCAAACGATTGGCCGCAACCAGCACTTGCGCACGCATGCCGTCCCGTCGCAAGTCACCCCAGTCGAAAACCGGCAATTTCAGCGCAACCTCGGCACCGCGAAATTGCGTTTTGTGGCCATCGGCACGCTCAGTGGCGGTGTTCCTGATCACTGACAGTTCGATATCGGTGAAGCTGCCAATCAGATTGACGCCTTGCCCTTTGGCGAGGGCGTCCAGTGCGGCCTGCGCCATGCGCACGTCCAGCCGCGCCCTTGACGCAGCCGCAGAAACCTCCTCCGGTGCACGTGGCGCATCCGGCAGTTCCAGCATGCGCGCGGGCAACTGCATACGCGCAGCTTGCGCATCGCTCAATCCAAGCAGCCGGATCAACGCCTCGCGATTGGCTGTTGTGGCTTGGGTTGCATTCGCTAAAAGCACCACTGCATCGGCATAAAAAGCCTGCTGCCGCGCCCGTTGCAACTTTGAAAAATTGCCCACCGCCTGCATTCGGCGCGCGAGTTCGGCGCTCGCTTCCGCCGAGTCGCCCACCTGCTGTGCGTATTGCAGCGCCTGCGCCGACGCGACTGCACTCACCCACGCCTGACGCACTTGGGTCACGCTCTCGACGACGTTCGCGGCTAGCTGAACCTGCGCCTGCTCAACGCGACTGGCCGCAACCCGCTGTCGCTGCGGCAACGTGAGCAAGTCAAGCAGGCCGAACGCGAGCATGCGGCTCAGTTCAATCTCTGCCGGTGAGCGCAACCGCTCAAGCGTCAGGATCGGATTGGGGATGCGCCCGAGGTGCGCAGCGTTCGCAGAATCGGCCCAGTGCTGCGCGAGCAGCGCCTGCACTGACGGACTGTTGATGAGCGCCAGGCGAACCGCGTCGTCCTGACTGAGCGGTTTGGCGAGCAGTTCACCGGCCGTGACTTCTAACGCTTTGCGCTGGGCGTCGCTCTGAGCCAGCGTCAGTTGGCCCTTGCTGAAGGACGCGACGTCAGTGTTGGCACGACCGAGAGACTGATCGATATCGAGCGTGGCGCAGCCCGCCAACGACGCGGCAAGCAACGCTGCCGCCAGCGGCAATGGTTTGCGTTTGAATGGCATCATGGCTTTCTCCCGTGACCGGCGTGCGGATCGGACTTGGTGGGTGTCGCTGTTGTTGCTGTTGTTGCTGTTGACGCGGGCGCTGCTGCCTCTGGCTGTTGCGCCTCCTTTGCGTAGGCGCGCCATCCGCCGATCCGCTCAACTGTTTCATTAGCACCAAGCCATGAACCGGTCTTTTCGTCACGAAAGGATTTGTAGCGAGTGAAAACAGACTCATAGCGAAGCCCGGTCGCAGTGGGCTGTGCGACTGGCGCCCCTGCGGTGGACTTTGACAAGTCCGTAGCCGCTGGATGGTGCGGCATTTGCGCGAACGCGTTGAGCGCGCAACAACTGAACGCCAGGCTCGCGGCGCACCGCTTGAACTGCATTGAAGAAGACGACATTTCCTGACCCCGGAAAAGGCATCACAGCCCAGTGAGTACAGGCGGTCGTGATGACACATTTAGATTGCGCTGAACCGAAGGCAGACGCCGGGTTGAGCGCGGACGAGCGGGCCCGACTGGCCGGCGCACGAACGTGCGTCAGCCTGTCGAGGTGTTCATGCTCGTGGCGGTCGATCCCACCCGCCCGGAAGGCGGCTGGGCGGTGCAACATCTAGCGGTGGAAACACCGTGCGTGCAGCTGGAAACAGTTCGGGCGACGTTACCCCAGAAACGGGCAGCGCAAGACTCATGCAGCAGGTTGCGCACCACGCGCAACTCGTGAGCTTCGACGATTTGGTTTTGTCGGAATCGTCGTGATGGTGCGTCGAAACAGTGCCCTCGTCATGAGCCACCAAGGCCATCGAAAGGTCGCTCATTTCGAGAGCGGCGTCTGACGCGTGATGCTGGTGCGACGCGTGCTCGCCTGATTGCACGACCGCGGGCGGCTGCATGTGACAGGAGCGCATTGCCGACGCCGCCACGCCTTGCACAAACAAGGCAAAGCTCAACAAAATCGCAAGGATGGCTCGGGGTGAACGCATGTATGAAGTGTAGACCTGCGCTCGCCCTTCGGAGTTCCGGAGCTCGCGCCACGCTTCAGCTTTGACCTGGATTGACGTTCTCTATGGGGCTCACACGCCATAACTCGTAAAGTCGATTTCTGCATTTTTTCCGGTTTAGCCCAAGCTACGGCGTCGTTTCAGCGCAAAAGCTGTTACGTCTTTTTGAGCGGCAAACCGCTCACCATCGACACCGTCCACGGCCGCAATCCGACGGCAACACCGATCGTTTTACGCTCGCTGGAGGGCAGCATGCTGTCGAGCTCGGCTAACTCGTGCACTTCGTCGGCCAGACGTTCCAGCTTCCGCTTCATTACCTCAAAGCTAGCCGTCGAAAGCTCGCGAAATTCAAAACGAAACATGCCGCCAACGAGATCAAACTCGGGCTT
Source organism: Burkholderiales bacterium (assembly GCA_043777615.1). Classification (GTDB taxonomy): domain Bacteria; phylum Pseudomonadota; class Gammaproteobacteria; order Burkholderiales; family Casimicrobiaceae; genus Casimicrobium. The sequence goes on from JAYWHV010000348.1 coordinate 3,330, forward strand.
CAAAAATTCGCCCACGACAGCCCGACCATAAGCCAGCTCAATCGGCCCGCGCCTGCGCAGGCGCAGGTTGCGCCCCACCTTCATGCGCAATTTGTCTCCGGGCAACAGATCGAGAACGCCCGAGGTATCGAGCTTGCGCAAGAGCGTGAACACCTGCGGTCGAGTGAAATCGTAGGTGGCCACGATGTCATCAATCTGCCAGCCGTTATACGCGAGGTAAAACACGCCCAGCAATACGCGATCCTTGGCCAGCGTCTGCTCCTGCTTGACGGTCAACTGCCCTGCTCGCGCGAGCTCGCCACGCGCGAGTTTCGCCAGCTCAAACACATCGATCTCAAGCGCTGCGCAGATTTGCTCCAGCCGCTCGAGCGTGAATGTGCCCTGCGAGAACAAGCGCTTCACGCTGGCCTCAGATAACGAAATGCGCTCGGCCAGATCGGCGTAGGTCACGCCTCGCGTTTTCAGCACGCGTTTCAGGGTCGAAATCAGGGGACTCATCGCAACGAGGGCTCCATTAGCAATTGCCTGTCATCCGAAGGCGGCGGAGATACGTTATCGCAATTAGCGGAACTGTTTCCGCGTTTGGCGCTTTTAGGGGAGAAATTGTCCAGATGTTTGCTGCAACGGTTGCTGGAACGGTGCCTATAATCGCGCAACTTCAAGCGGGTCTGTCGACTTTGACGGGCACGAAAAAGAAAGGTCCTACTCTGGCTCAAGCCAAGGAAATTAACGCGTTTCTCGCCTCGGTCGAGCGTCGTGCCTTCAAGCACGCCGCCTACGCGACGCGCGACGACGACGCGGCGTTGGACATCGTGCAGGATTCGATGATGAAGCTCACCGAGAGCTACGCCGACAAGCCCGCCAACGAGCTGCCGATGCTGTTCACACGCATTTTGCAGAACACGATCCTTGACCATTTCCGTCGCACCAAGACGCGAAATCAGTACACCACGAACTTTTCGAGCCTTGGCGGGGCTAACGCCGATGAGGATTTCGATGTGCTCGAAATCCTGGAGGCCCAAGATAGCGCAATTGGCAAGGATCAACCGCTTGCTGCGCTTGAGCAAACCCAGTCGATGGCCGCGATTGAAGAGGCGTTGCAGCAGCTCCCGGCGCGTCAACGAGAAGCCTTCCTTTTGCGTTACTGGGAGGACATGGACACTGCCGAGACAGCCACGACGATGGGCTGCTCGGAGGGAAGCGTGAAAACTCACTGCTCCCGCGCGGTCCGGGCGCTACAAGGCCTGCTCCGCCAGAAAGGAATCACATTATGAAAAAAGAAGAAACTCTCCTCCAGGATCACGAAATCGCAGCCGTCGGCAAGGCGCTCCGCCCTTACCTCGACGCCGCTGCGCAAAACATAAAACCCGGCATCGCCTACCGCCTTGCCGAGGCGCGTCGCGGCGCAATTGCTGCGCTCGACCCGCAAACGGCTTCAAGCACATTCGCCAACGGCGGCACGCTCGCGATGGCGGGCGGCTGGCGCAATCGTGTGACTGACTTCCGTTTTTGGGCAACCGGCCTGATCGTGGCTGGCGTGCTCTCGACTTATGGCTACCAGCAATGGCAGGAAATTGTCACGGCTCGCGACACCGCCGATGTGGACGTCATGTTGCTCGCCGATGACGTTCCGGTTGATGCGCTTCTGGACAAGGGCTTCACGCACTTTCTGCGGGAAGACCAATAGAAAGTATTTGAGAAACAGCGTGACGGCTTACTTTTCCTCTCAACCAAAACCGTCCAGATCGGCCGCGCCAGTTGCAAGACTCGCGGCCGTTTTGTTTTTTATTGTCGGCCTCGCGCTGCCAACCGCCGCCTTCGCACAAAAGTGGCAGGATCTGAAACCGGACGAGCAAAAAGTGCTCTCCAGTTTGCAGTCTGACTGGCAGTCCCTGAGCGATGTTCGAAAACGCAAATGGCGTGAGATCGCGGCAAAGTACCCGACAATGACGCCCGATCAGCAGAAAAACCTGCAAGATCGTATGGCGGGCTGGGCGAAACTGTCTCCCGATGAGCGCCGCAAAGCGCGTGAACAGTACAACGAGTTAAAACAGCTGCCGCCAGAGAGGCGCGCCTCGGTGCCCCAAAAGTGGGACGAATACCGCAACCTGCCGCCCGAGAAGCGTGAGGAGCTGCGCAAAAAAGCAGTCGAGACGAAACCAGGAACGCCAGGTACAACCGCCAAACCCGTCGCGCCGACCACGAAGGCCGCTCCGCCAGCCGCGATCGCTCCGGCCCCGCCCGCGCCACCGGTGGAAGCCAAAAAGCCTTAAGTGGTGGGCGGCGGTGCGGCAAGGGCACAGCATCGTCGAAGCTACCCGGCTTCAACCGTGCCAGCGAAGAGCTCGCGTAAACGACGCAACCGCTAACATCTTTCCCAGATGTCAGACACTCCAGCCCCGGTTTCCCCCGTTGAATCAAAACCCGCCAGCTTGTGGCGACGCTTCGGCGCGTTCACGCACGAACTGCTGTTTCTGGTTGCGTACCTGTTTATCGTCGGACTGATTTTTGCGTCGGTATCCGGCGAATCGACGAAAAGCATTCGCCCGCAAATCCTGACCGGCCCCATCGCGTGGCTGCAACAGGCCTACCTCTTCCTGTCCATCGGCGCGTACTTCGTCTATTTCTGGACCAACGGTCGCCGCACGCTTGCATTCAAAACGTGGGCGCTGCGTTTGCAAAGTGCGAGAGGCGGCAACGTGACTACCCAACAAGCCGTCATCCGCTACCTCGCCACCTGGATCGGCCCTGCACTGGGTTTGGCAATGTTCATGCTCATTGGCAAATCCGGAAGCGCCTGGTGGATTCTGGGCGTGTTCGCGAATTTCCTGTGGGCGATTGTCGATCCGGCGAAGCAGTTTTTGCATGACCGGATTGCGGGGACACGGGTCACCACAGACAAAGTCGATTGATGTCATCGAAACACTTGTTTGGCAATGTAATCGACCAATAATTGCGACCGAAAGATCACGCTAGTTCTTTTGCTCTTTGACCCAGAGCACATCCCCAGTTTCGATCCTCGCCTTGTAGCCTTCAAACTTCAATTGAAAAAATTTGACGCCGGCGAAATACCGGTCTTGCTGTTCGCGAAGTTGTCGCTCTCTGTCGACCCACTGTTTGTACTGAATCTCCATATCGTTGAGCAGCTCCCTGGTGACCGACTTGTCATTCCTTGCGTCCAAAAGCGTGTCGATCGTGGCCGTGGCCTGGTCGATGTCTTTTGTCATCGCATTGGCAGTACCACTAAGTGACACCGCAACTGAAAAGGCGTTGTCCTTAAGCCGCGAGAGCGACTGACGCATTGTCGGCCAGTAGGCTTTTTTGCCCGCACTTCCGGGCAATGCGCCGGTGAATTGCTCAATCTCAATGCGCCGCATTTCGTTGCATGCCATTTGCACATTGTTTCCCGCCTCAATGGCGTCCTCCACGTAATTGAATGCGGCGGTCTTGCCCGCGCCTGGCAGCACTAGCGCGCGTTGCATCATCGGTTCCAACTCGCCAATGATGGCTGCAAGTTTCGTCTGGATGCCAGACAACAGATCGGTGCCGAGTCCCCTCGCTATGAGCGGTTTGATCTTCGCGTACTGAAAGATCAGCGCATCAACGCGACTAGAAAGCTGCGCTACTTTGACAGCACCCGATCCAGCAAACTTCTTTATCGTTTTATAAGCGTCGTAAAACTGCTTGATTTCGCCAAGACCCATGATTCACATCCCATCCTTACCATGCGAGAAAAAAGGAAAGTCATTCAGCACACTTGAGCTGGACGATTACTGCGGCACACAAAACTTGACCCCCTCACCGTCCCAACCCTGCGCGACGAAGTCGTTGAAAATCGCTGTGCTGGTGGTGAAACGGTGATTGGGGTTGTCAGGGAACCGAGCATTGCCACGGAACAGGCGAAACACGGGTGTCAGGCCTGCGGCGCACGATCCGCCGATCCCTTCGACCAGCGGCAGCAAGGCGAACGAATCGACGCCTTCGCTCACGGGCAATTTCGG
>JAYWHV010000349.1:0-27320 GCA_043777615.1 Burkholderiales bacterium
GGTCGGCGCGGCGGCGCAAACCAGCGTAGCCGCCGCCGCGCTGGCTGCGGTCAAATTGGGCCACGTTCGAGGCCAGCCTTATCAACATGTCAGCGTCGACATGACGCATGCGGCGCTCGAATGCTCCGGCTGGTTCAGCCTCGACGGTGTGACGCCGAACGCTTGGGACAAATTTTCCGGTCTGTATCGCTGCGCTGATGGCTGGGTCCGCATCCACGCGAACTTTGCGCATCATCGTAACGGCGCACTGCGTTTGCTCGGGCTCCCGGCAGATACGGCGAAGCGGGTGGATGCTGAGCGGGCATTGTTGTCGTGGCGGGCGCTGGATTTTGAGCAGGCAGCTGCCGACGCGGGCCTCGTTGTCGCGGCATGTCGCAGCTTCGCGGAATGGGACGTACATCCGCAAGGGCAGGCCGTGGCAGCGCTGCCGCTTTTCACCATCGAGCGGATTTGCGACGCCGAGCCGCGTACGTTGCCTGCGCTGAACGCTGATGATCGCCCGCTCGCGGGCCTGCGCGTACTGGACCTTACGCGCATCCTCGCAGGTCCAGTGTGCGGGCGCTTGCTCGCCGCGTACGGGGCTGACGTGATGCTCATCAATTCGCCGCATTTGCCAAACATTGAATCGATTGCCGACACAAGTCGCGGCAAGCTTTCGGCGCACGCAAACCTTCGAACATCGGTAGGTCGCGACGCATTGAAAAGCTTGCTGGCGACCAGCAATGTTTTCGTTCAAGGCTATCGACCCGGAGGATTGGCGGCGCTTGGATTTGGCCCGGAGGACGCGGCGCGAATGCGTCCGGGCATCGTTTACGTCTCGCTCAGCGCCTATGGCGACGCCGGGCCTTGGCGCGCGCGGCGAGGTTTCGATTCGCTGGTGCAAACCGCGACCGGCTTCAATCTGGCGGAAGCACAGGCCGCGAACTCACCTGAGCCAAAACCGCTGCCGATGCAGATTCTTGATTACGCCACCGGCCATCTCATGGCGTTCGCTGCGACTACCGCCCTGCGCCGACAAGCGCTGGAAGGCGGCAGTTGGCACGTGAAGTGTTCCCTTGCGCAAACGGGGCAATGGCTGCGCGGCCTTGGCCGCGTAGAGAAGGGCTTTTCCATCCAGCGGCCCAAAGTCGCGCCGTACATTGAGACAGCGCCATCGGGTTTCGGTGAGCTTGCCGCGCTGACGCACAGCGCGAAATTCTCACGCACACCGACCCGTTGGGTGCGACCGGCCATGCCGCCGGGAACGCATCCGCCGTTGTGGCCCGACTAGCTCGCCTGCGCCTGCAGTCGCACGAACCCGTGCTGCGCTTCCATCTCTTTGCCAAGCAATTTGACGAGCGCGTAGACGGTGTCGATGTGTGGCGTAGGCGTTTCCGTCAACCGCCCGAGTTCGACCACGGAACCGACTAGCGCGTCGATCTCGGGCGCCCGTCCGGCCTCAATGTCCTGCAACATCGACGTTTTGTGTTTGCCGACTTTTTCAGCACCGGCGATCCGCTTCTCAAGCGTGACGCGGAACGTAATGCCCAGCTTGTTTGCCACCGTTTGCGCTTCGGTCATCATGGCCGCCGCCAGATCGCGGGTGAGCGGGAACTGGCAGATGGTTTCGAGCGTTGAGTGCGCGAGGCTGCTGATGGGATTGAATGTCAAATTGCCCCACAGTTTGAGCCAGATTTCCGAACGGATATTGTCGAGCACCGGCGACTTGAACCCAGCGTTGACGAAGCATGCAGCGATGCGATTGACGCGCTCACTGGCCGAACCGTCGAGCTCGCCCAGCGGAAAGCGATCCCCCTCGACATGGCGTACGACTCCCGGCGCGATAAGCTCCGACGCGGGATACACCACGCAGCCGATCACCCGTTCGGCCGGAATGTTGGCACCGATCGCGCCGGTGGGATCAACGCTCGTGACGCGGGAGCCGGCAAGCGCTCCGCCGTGGTTATGAAAGTACCAGTACGGTACGCCGTTTTGCATCGTGACCACGGCCGTGTCAGGCCCGAAGAGCTTGGGCACATTGGCGGCAACTGCTTCGACCTGATGCGCTTTCATCGCGAGTATCACCAGGTCCTGTGGGCCAGCGGCAGCGTAGTCATCGGTGGCGCGAACGTTCCGGGCGATGTGTTCGCTACCGTCCGCCATGATGAGTTTCATTCCGTTTTCGCGGATGGCGGAAAGGTTTGCGCCGCGCACGATGAACGTCACATCCTCCCCAGCGAGCGCGAGCTTCACGCCGACATAACCGCCGATTGCACCGGCTCCGATAATTGCGATTTTCATGGTTTCTCCTGAGACAGATTGCGTAGCGCTACTCGAAGCGATTTTGTAATGCGCCAATACCGGCGATTTCGATTTCGACATCGCTACCCGGCTTCATCGAGCCGACACCGACGGATGTGCCACAGAGAATGACATCTCCCGGAAATAGCGTCATGTCGGCTGAGATCAAACTCACCAGTTGCGCCACCGTGAAGCGCATGTCGCTAATGGGGTAATTTTGGCGAACGTCGCCATTGAGCGTGGTTTTGACGACGAGTGTTGATGGGTCGAGTCCCGTCGCAATCGTGGGGCCCATCGGACAGAACGAGTCGAACCCTTTGGCGCGTACCCACTGCGGGAATGTCGGATCGCGATTCAAAATGTCAGCCATCGTGACATCATTCGCACAGGTGTACCCAAACACATGGGCCATCGCATCAGGCTCGGAAACTGCGGTGGCGGTTTTGCCGATCACGATGCCGAGCTCGCCCTCGAACACCACTTTACCCTCGGCGCGGGGTTTGCGAATGATGTCGCCGGGGTTGGCAAACGAGTTCGGGGACTTCAAAAAGTAAAGCGGCTCGGGCGGCGCTGCAAGCCCCAACTTCTTGCCAAGTGCGACAAAGTTGTTCCACAACGCGACGACCTTGCCGGGTTGAGTGGGCATGAGGAGCTCTACCGAGGCAAGCGGCAGCTGCTGATCGGTCGGTGTCGCGCCCGCGAACATGTCGCCGGTATGAACGTGAACGATGTCGTCGTTCAGCGTTCCGAAGCCAATCCGGTTTTGGTCGGAGAAGCGAACCCAGCGCTGGGTTGATGAGGTGGTTGTCACTCGTATTGTCCGATGCAGTAATTGAAGTTAATTGTAGGTGGTGGTGTGAAGCGCCATCGCCTTGCCACCGCCGTAACTGGACTGTTCGGCGAGCGTTCCGCCGAGCGAAACTTTGATCGCGCAGTACTTGAACTCCGGAATCTTCGCAAAGGGATCCAGCGCGGAATTGGTCAATTTATTGATCGCCGCTTCGTAGTAACAGAATGGCACAAATACCGAGCCGCGTGGCGTGCCATCGTCCGCCCGCGCGTACAGCACGACCGCGCCGCGGCGCGAGGTAATCGTAATCACGTCACCGGGCTTGCCACCCATTTCTGCGAGATCAAGCGGATGCACCAGCGCGACCGGATCAGGCTCAATCGCATCGAGCATGGTGGCGCGCCGCGTCATGCTGCCGGTGTGCCAGTGCTCGAGCTGCCGACCAGTGATGAGTACCATCGGGTACACGGCATCCGGACGCTCGTCGGCAGTGATGATGTCGGCGGGTACGAAGCGCGCGCGCCCGCCGTCACGCGGAAAGTCGTCAACAAACACGACAGCCTGACCGGGGTCGCCTTCGTGCTTGCATGGATAAGTTACCGCGTGCTCGCGCTCCAGTCGATCCCACGTAATGCCGGCGATGCTTGGCATGGTGTGCCGCATTTCATCGAACACTTCGGAGACGTGACCGTAATTCCAGTTGAGTCCAAGTCGCTTCGCAATCTGCTCGATGATCCACAAATCCTGCTTCGCGTCGCCCGGCGGGTTGATGGCCTGACGGCCCATCTGCACCAGACGGTCGGTGTTGGTGAAGCTGCCGGTCTTTTCAGGAAAAGCACTGGCTGGCAAAACCACGTCGGCGAGATAAGCCGTCTCGGTCAGGAAAATGTCCTGCACCACGAGATGATCGAGCGCAGCGAGCGATTCGCGCGCATGGTTGGCGTCCGGGTCGGACATTGCGGGGTTTTCACCCATCACGTAGAGCCCGCGAATCGTGCCCTTCTTGATGGCGCGCATCACCTCCACAACGGTCAAACCGGGCTCCGCGTCGAGCGAACCGGCGGCCAGCTTCCATGCCGACTCAAAGCGCGCCCTTGTGGCGGTATCGGAGACGGGGTGATAGTCCGGGAACATCATGGGGATCAACCCTGCGTCTGAGGCACCCTGAACGTTGTTTTGCCCTCTGAGCGGATGCAGTCCGGTGCCGGGGCGACCGATCTGCCCGGTCATCAACGCCAGCGCGATCAGGCAGCGCGCATTGTCGGTGCCGTGAACGTGTTGTGACACGCCCATGCCCCAGAGAATCATGGACGCATTTGACGTGGCATAAAGTCGGGCCACGTAGCGAATGGTGTCGGCGTCGATTCCGCAGATCGGTGCCATCAGTTCCGGCGTGTAGTCCTCAACGTTCTTGCGTAATTCGTCGAAGCCAATAGTGCGACTAGCAATGAAGCTGGCGTCCACCAGATTTTCGGTCACGATGACGTTCATCATGGCGTTGAGCAGCGCGACGTCGGTATCGGGCTTGAACTGAAGGTGGCGGTGTGCAATGCGCGCCAGCTCCGTTCGACGCGGATCGCAGATGATGAGATGGGTGCCGTTGTTGACGGCGTTCTTGATCCAGCTTGCGGCGACCGGATGGCTCACGCTTGGGTTGGCGCCGATGACGATCACGACCGCCGCTTTCGTCACGTCCATCACCGGGTTCGACACGGCGGCAGAGCCGATGCCTTCAAGTAGCGCTGCGACCGACGAGGCGTGACACAAACGCGTGCAGTGATCGACATTGTTGCTGCCGAAGCCTGTGCGCACGAGCTTCTGGAAGAGATACGCCTCTTCGTTGCTGCCCTTGGCCGAGCCAAAACCTGCGAGCGACTTTTTGCCGTGGGTGTCGCGAATTTGTACAAGTTTGCCACCGGCGAGTTCGAGCGCTTCTTCCCATGACGCCTCGCGAAACACATCCATGACCCGATCTGGGTTCATCATGAAGTCGCCGGTTTTCGGCGCATCGGCGCGACGGATTAGCGGCCTCGTCAACCGATGCGGATGATGGGCGTAGTCAAAGCCGTAGCGACCCTTCACGCACAGACGTTTTTGATTTGCCGGGCCATCACGACCGGTGACGAAAAGAATCCTTTCGTCCTTCACGTTGTAGGTGAGCTGACAGCCAACACCGCAATATGGACATACCGAATCTATCTGCCTGTCGGGCACCACCAGAGCGGCCTGACGAGCCGGCATCAAGGCACCGGTCGGGCAGGCCTGCACGCATTCGCCGCATCCGACGCAGCTAGACGCACCCATTGCGTCTTCCATGTCGAAGACGATCTTCGCGTGCTCGCCGCGGAAGGCGAGCCCTATCACGTCGTTCACCTGCTCGTCGCGACACGCGCGCAGGCAGCGGGTGCACTGGATGCACGCGTCGAGGTTAACCGCGATTGCGGGGTGCGAGAGGTCAGGCTGCCCCGATTTACGCGGCGCGAAACGTGGTTTACCAACGCCCAGTTTCTGTGCCCATACATCGACTTCGTTACGCCGCGAATGGCTCACTTCTGGCATGTCGGCAAGCAGAAGTTCAAGCACCATCTGCTGAGATTTCACGGCGCGATGACTATCTGTTGTGACCTTCATCCCGCTGGTTACCAAGCGGCAGCAGGATGGCGCAAGCACCCGCTCACCGGCAATTTCGACCATGCAGGCCCGGCAATTGCCGACCGCCTCCAGACCTTCGGTGTAGCAAAGCCGTGGAATTTCAATCCCCTCGCGATCGGCCGCCTGAATTAGCGTTTGATCGGCGCGCGCGGTAACGCTACGACCGTTCAGCTCGAACGTAATGCTGGGGACGTCTAACAAGGCCATTTTGAGCCGGGAAACTGCGTTCATGGTGCGAAATCTTCTGTCACTCTACGTCAGCTCGTGAGGAAAATATCTGACCACGCAATCAATCGGGTTGGGTGCGGCCTGTCCCAGGCCGCAGATCGATGCATCACGCATGACGGCTGAGAGATCGCCGAGCAGTGCAACGTCCCACTGTGGCTGTTCCATCAGCGCCGCGGCCCTGGCCGTGCCGTTGCGACAGGGCGTACACTGGCCGCAGGACTCGCGCTGAAAAAAGCGCATAGTGTTGCGCGCCGCTCCGACCGCCGTGTCATGGTTAGAGAGCACCACAACTGCTGCGGAGCCGATGAAGCAACCATAAGGTTGCAGGGTGTCGAAATCGAGCGGAATGGCGTTCATGCTTGCGGGCAATATGCCGCCCGAAGCGCCACCGGGCAGGTACGCGTAAAACGTGTGGCCCGGCAACATTCCGCCGCAATACTCGTCGATCAGTGTCTGAATTGTGATGCCTGCCGGTGCGAGCTTGACGCCTGGAAAGTTGACGCGACCGGACACTGAAAATGAGCGCAACCCCTTGCGACCGTTGGCACCCAATGATGCGAACCACGCGCCGCCTTTTTCGAGCAATTGACGTACCCAGAACAGCGTTTCGAAGTTGTGGGCCAGAGTCGGACGACCAAACAAGCCAACTTGTGCCACGTACGGCGGGCGCAATCGCGGGATGCCACGCTTGCCCTCGATCGATTCAATCATTGCTGACTCTTCACCGCAGATGTAGGCACCAGCGCCGCGCCGCAGAACGATCTCGGGCATACCCGCCATGGGAGGTGCAGCACGCAGCCTGAGCAATTCGGCCTCCAGCATCGCGCGGCATCCGTGATATTCGTCGCGCAGATAGATGTAGATCTGTGCAATGCCGACGGCCCACGCAGCGATGAGCATGCCTTCAAGAAAGCGATGTGGATCGCGTTCCAGCAACACGCGATCCTTAAACGTGCCGGGCTCGCCTTCGTCGATGTTTATGACCATCAGCCGGGGGCCCGTTTCCGCGCGCACGATGCGCCATTTTCGGCCCGCCGGAAAGCCGGCGCCTCCCAGACCACGCAGGCCCGAGTCTTCAAGCGTTTTGATCACGGACTCGGCGTCGCGGGTGCCAGACACACACGCCTTGAGCAAGTCGTAACCGCCTGTTTCGAGATACGCAGCAAGGTCAACAAAACCGGTGGGCAGATTTGATGTTTCCCCTGCATTGACCTTCGCCGCGACTGCGTCACAGGTCGCATTCGGCACCGGGTTTTGTCCCACCACTACTGCGGGTGCCTGCTCACAACGACCAATGCAAGGAGCCGGAACGACCCGCACTTCCCCCCCGAGGATAGTTGGCAACTTGACGAGTAAATCCTTCGCTCCCGCCATCTCGCACGACAGTCCGTCACAGACGCGTACGGTGAGCGCAGGGGGCGCAGTTTCGCCTTCTTTTACGACGTCGAAGTGGTGGTAGAAAGTAGCAACTTCGTAGACCTCGGTTTGCGCGAGACGCATCTCTTGCGCCAGCGCGGCGAGATGCGCTGTTGAGAGGTGCCCGAAGCGATCCTGAATTTTGTGCAGATGCTCAATCAGCAGGTCATGCTGACGCGAATCCTCGCCAAGCAAGGCTTGTATCTCCGCCAACGCGTCAGCGTCAACGCGACGGCCCTTCGGGGCCTGACGCTTGCGCGCCAGAGCACTTGCCTGAATAGTGATCGGGATGACTATAGATTTCTCCACCAGAGTCAGCCGAGACCATCACTTCGCTAGATTACTTTTTCTTCGCGCAGCGTGTCGATTTGCGCCTTGCTGTAACCCAGTTGTGCGAGCACTTCTTCGGTGTGCTCGCCGAGCAGAGGAGAGCGGGTGACCACCGTCGGGCTATCCGACATTTTGATCGGATTGCCGACCGTTAAGTATTTGCCGCGCACCGGATGGTCAACCTCAACAATCGTTCCGGTTTCGCGCAGGGAAGGCTCCTCGGAGATTTCTTTCATCGACAGAATCGGGCCGCACGGAATGTCGTAGCCGTTCAAAATGTCCATCGCCTCGAATTTGGTCTTCGTCATGGTCCACTTTTCAATACGCGCGAAGATGGGCTTCAGGTGCAGCAGGCGCGCGGCGGGTGTTGCATATGCTTCGTCCGTAATCCAGCCTTCTTCACCGATCACCTTGCACACTGCAGGCCACACGGCCGCTTGTGTGATGAAGTAGATGTAGGCATTGGGATCGGTTTCCCAGCCTTTGCACTTGAGGATCGAGCCCGGCTGACCGCCGCCGGAAGCGTTACCGGCACGTGGCACGGCTTCGCCAAATTCGCCGTCGGGATACTGCGGATATTCGGACAGCGTGCCGGTGCGCGCGAGGCGTTGTTGATCGCGCAGTTTGACCCGGCACAGGTTCAAAACTGCGTCCTGCATCGGCGCCAAAACTTTTTGGCCGCGATTGGTCTTTTCTCGCTGCAGTAGCGCCGCCAGAATACCAAGTGCCAAATGCAGTCCAGTGCCGCTATCGCCAATCTGCGCGCCGGTAACGATGGGCGGGCCGTCGTCAAAACCTGTCGTCGAGGCCGCGCCGCCAGCGCACTGCGCAACGTTTTCATAAACCTTGCAGTCCTCGTATTTGCCGGGGCCAAAGCCCTTGACTGAGGCCACGACCATTCGTGGATTTAATTCGTTAATCCGCTCCCAGCTGAAGCCCATCCGGTCCAGCGCGCCCGGAGCGAAGTTCTCTACCAGCACGTCACACTGCTTGATTAGCGTTTCGAGCACTTCGCGGCCCTTGGGCTTTTTGGTGTCGACGGTGATCGAGCGCTTATTGTGATTGAGCATCGTAAAGTAAAGACTGTCCGCTCCGGGAATGTCGCGCAACTGTCCGCGCGTGGCATCGCCTTCGCCCGCACGTTCGACCTTGATCACGTCGGCCCCAAACCAGGCCAGAAGTTGCGTACACGTTGGACCCGACTGCACATGCGTGAAATCAAGGATGCGGTAGCCGTCGAGGGCCTTACTCATGGGGAAATCTCCGTTGAAACATGCTGATGAAAATTTGAACTACTTTTTTGCCGCGACACGCAGTGCCTGAAGCACGGGCCATACCAGCATCACGAGCGCCACAGTCGTGATGGTTGCCACCAGCGGGTTTGAGAAAAACACCGACAAATTGCCGCTGGAGGACAACAGTGATTGCCGGAACGCATTTTCCGCCATATCGCCCAGCACAAGTGCGAGCACTAGCGGAGCCATCGGATATTGCAGCTTTTTAAAGATGTAACCGATCACACCGAAGCCCATCATGAGCCACACATCAAACATCGAGCTGTGTACTGTGTAGGCACCTACTGCGCAGATAACCAGAATGACGGGCGCAATGATCGAGAACGGAATCCGCAGGATGGCCGCGAACCACGGCACTGTCGCCAGCACCACGATGAGGCCGACAATATTGCCCAGATACATGCTGGCGATGAGGCCCCATACGAAGTCCTTTTGCTCTACGAAGAGCAGCGGGCCGGGTTGCAGGCCCCACACCAACAAACCACCGAGCAGAACTGCAGCTGTGGGCGATCCGGGGATGCCCAGCGTGAGCATGGGCAACAGGGCCGAGGTTCCCGCGGCATGGGCTGCCGTTTCAGGCGCGAGCACGCCCTCAATTTCGCCTTTGCCGAAGTTGTCCTTGTTCGGCGAGAAACGTTTGGCGATGCCGTAGCCCATGAACGATGCCGGTGTTGCACCACCCGGCGTAATGCCCATCCAGCAGCCGACCGCTGAGCTGCGCAGATAGGTCTTCCAGTATTTTGGGAGCATTTTCCACGTTTCCCAAACCACAGCGGGTGTGATCTTCGCGCTTTTGCCGCGGAAGGAGAGACCTTCTTCCATTGTGAGCAATATCTCGCCGATGCCGAACAGGCCGATCACGGCAATGAGGAAATCGAATCCCTTGATGAGCGGCTCAAACCCAAACGTAAGCCGCAATTGCCCGGTGACGTTGTCCATTCCAATCGCGGCCAGCGCAAAGCCGAAAAACATCGCGGCGAGCGTTTTGAAAGCGGGCTCTTTGCTCATGCCAACAAAGCTGCAAAACGTCAGCAGTTGCACAGCAAAAAATTCCGGCGGCCCAAATTGCACCGCGAATTTCGCGACGAGGGGCGCGAGGAACGTGATGACAATGACGGCCACGAATGCGCCGAAGAACGACGAGCTGAAAGCGGCAGTGAGCGCCTGCGCAGCCTGACCATTTTGTGCCATCGGATAGCCGTCGAACGTCGTGGCGACAGACCACGGTTCGCCGGGAATGTTGAAGAGGATCGAAGTAATCGCACCGCCAAACAGCGCTCCCCAATAAATGCACGAAAGCATGATGATGGCGGAGGTCGGATTCATGCTGAAGGTGAGCGGCAATAAAATTGCTACGCCATTGGCGCCGCCCAAGCCAGGCAGCACACCGATGATGACGCCGAGCAAAATTCCGAGGAACATCAATGCAACATTGATCGGCGACAACGCCACCGCGAAGCCCTGCATCAGGGACTGAATTTCATCCATGGCAGCCTCTAATAACCGAACAGAGATTCAAGCGGGCCCTTAATCAGCGGCACTTTGAACCAGATTTCAAACATGGCGAACAGCACGAGCGACGTACCGATAGAAACGGCGACGCTTTTGCCGTAGCTGAACTTGCCCTGTACGCGCATGAAAAACGCAATCAACAGCGTGCCCGAGACATAGATGCCCAACCATTGCATCGCGAACACAAATGCCAGCGCCGGGAAAAACATGGCCGAAACAAGGCGAATTTCCTCTACCGAAACAAATGACTTCTGGCGTGACATACGCCACGCTTTCACCAGATTGACGATCGAGGCGATTCCCATCAACGCGCCGACATAGAACGGAAAATAGCCGCTCTCCGGGCCGCTCGGCCCCCAGCCAGCACCCATGCGCTGACTGTCCCACATGATCACAGCGGAAAGCGCCAGGAGGCATGCGGAGGTAATTATTTCAAGCGTTCGCGTTGACGCGGCGCTCCGTTCTACGGGCTCGGACATGCGTGTCCCTCTTGAAGTTTTTATGTTGAAAGTGGCCCGGTGCCGGACTCTGGATGCAGAGTCCGGACCCATCCGGGCGCTGGCAGAAACAACGCGGCGCTATTTCCCGGCAACGAAGCCGGCTTCCTGCATGAGGGAGCGGTGACGCGTGTCTTCCTTCGCGACCCAAGCCGCGTACTCAGGGCCGGCCATGAAGGTCGCGTTGAACGCGCCTTCGTCCATAAACTTGGCCCACTCTGGCGTGGCACGCACTTTCTTCATCAAATCCACATAGAACGCGACTTGCTCCGGCGTCACGCCCGGTGCCATAAAGATGCCGCGCAACATCAGATATTCGATGTCGAGACCGCTCTCTTTGCAGGTCGGGATTTCGCTCCAGCTCTTGTCGGCGATTTTGTCCTTTTGCGCGAGGCGCTTTCCGTCGAATACGCAGAGCGGACGCAGCTTGCCGCCACGCCATTGCGCCACCGCTTCGATCGGATTGTTCACCGTCGACTCGACGTGTTTGCCCACCAGTTGAACGGCAACTTCGCCGCCGCCCTTGTACGGTACGTAGATGAATTTGACGCCGGCCGCCTTCTCGATCAACGCCGTGATGATCTGGTCTTCCTGGCGTGACCCGGTGCCACCCATGCGCAGCTTGCCGCCGCCAGCTTTCACTGCCGCGATGTACTCCTGCGCAGTTTTGTACGGGCTCTCGGCATTTACCCAGAGCACAAATTCATCAAGCGCGAGCATCGCAACCGGGGTCATGTCCTTCCAGCTGAATGGCACGCCGGTTGCAACGGGTGTCGTGAACAAATTGGACAGCGTGATCACGATCTTGTGCGGATCGCCCTTGGCGTTTTTCATCTCCAGGAAGCCTTCGGCACCCGCGCCGCCGCCCTTGTTAACGACGACCATCGAGGACTTGAGCAGGTTGTGCTTGGTGACAATGCCCTGAACCAGTCGCGCCATTTGATCCGCTCCGCCGCCGGTACCTGCGGGCACAACAAACTCAACCGTTTTGGTCGGTTCCCATGCAAACGCGCCGCTTGTGCAAAGCACAGCCGCGCTCACGAGCGCGGCGGAAAGCGCAACCTTGATTTTTGAAAAGCGTAAATGACTCACGGGTGTAACTTCCTTATGGTTTGTGGACTGACCGCATCCCAAATGTAAATTTGGACTTTGTATTGTCCTATTGATCGAGTTCAATTTTCGCGAAAAATTGGCACGGGAAAACCCGATGTCATAAATGCTAGTCTCGCACGTTTGTGAGCCTCAAGATCGTCGGCGGCACGCAGTTGGTCGACAATGTCAGGCTCACCTACTGTGATTGATCGCCCGTACAGCCCATGGAATATCTCAACGCCTGGTTTTTGGGCTATCTCGCGCTCGGTGTCGTCGTCGGTTTTCTTGCGGGGTTGCTCGGTATCGGCGGCGGCATGACGATGGTGCCGGTGCTGGCGTACATGTTTCCCGCTCAGGGTTTTGCGTACGAAACACGCTTTCAGGTGATTCTCGCAACCTCAATGGCGACCATAATCTTCACCTCAATTTCATCGCTGCGCGCCCATCACGCCAAGGGCGCGGTGAACTGGCGCGTGATCGGATTGATGTCGCCGGGAATTCTCGTCGGAGGACTGATCGGGTCGCGCGTGGTGTCGCATTTGTCCACCGCGTTTCTTGCCATCTTTTTTGTGTGCTTCATGTTCTACAGCGCCACGCAGATGCTCATCAATTTCAAGCCGAAAGCCGCGCGGACGCTGCCTGGCGGCCTTGGCATGAGCCTGGCCGGTGTGATTCTGGGGTTTCTGTCGGCGATGGCGAGCGTCGGCGGCGCGTTTTTTGCCATTCCGTTCTTGACCTGGTGCAACGTGCCGATTCATAACGCGATCGGGACTTCGGCGGCGCTCGGATTTCCGATCGCACTGTTCACCACCATCGGCAACGTGTTTAACGGTTGGAACGTCGCCAACGTGCCGCAGCCGTCGCTCGGGTTCGTCTATCTACCCGCGCTGATCGGCATCTCGATTGCGAGCGTTCTCGTTGCGCCGTACGGTGCGCGGCTTGCACACCGATTGCCAGTGCAGACGCTAAAGCGCAGTTTCGCGGTAATGCTGTATGTGCTCGGGGCGAAGATGCTTTGGGGCGTGTTGACGGGATAACGTGACTAACAGCTTTTTGTTGAAAGCTATTGTAATTTGGGGCTAGGCGTAGTTTTTAGCCATTGTCGACTAATGGCATTATCCGATGCTATCCCCAATTAAGCCGTGCTTTCAGGCGAAAGCTATAGATTGAAAACTAAGGCTTGACGAGTGATTTTGTGATGTAAGTCCACTCCGCTTCCGTGACCGGCGTGATCGAAAGCCGGTTGCCCCGTTGCAGGATGCGCATTTCGGTCAGCTCAGGAGGGGCGCGGAGCGCAGCGAGTGGAATCAGATTAATCTTTTTCACAAAAGCGACCTCAACGCACACCCATTGCGGGTTCTCGGGCTTTGACTTCGGATCGTAATGGGCGTTCTTCTTGTCGAACTGGGTCACATCTGGTGCGGCTGCTTTGGCGACTTTGCAGATACCGGCAATCCCCGGCTCCGGGCAACTGGAGTGATAGAAAAACACCTGATCGCCGACTTTCATGTCGTCACGCATGAAGTTCCTCGCCTGGTAGCTGCGCACGCCGAACCACGCGCTTTGTTTGTCGCGCTTCAGGTCATCAATGCTGTATTCGCCGGGCTCGGATTTCATCAACCAGTAGGTCATGCGCTCTTCCTGTTCCACACAAGCAAAAGGAGTCCGCAGACCCCTTTCATGAAAATTCAGACTCCCGCGAATGCCGCAACGGCCGTCACCTTGAACCGGGGTTCAAGAGTGGATGCTCCACCGCGACTACAAGGTACAGCTGGCGACCCCAAACTTGCGCCTGAGGAAGAGCCGCGCACACGGCCACGATAGAAGAGCATCCTCGCGACAAGCGCATTGGTACAAAGAATCTTCGACCGCCACACACACCGCAGGAGCAAATCGGATTCTACGCCTGTTGTTTCCCGATACCGACGCGTAAGCGCGTGCTAATTTATCCCGGAAGCGGCGAGCGCCCGCTTCAGATTTGCCGTCATCGCCAGCACGCGGGATTCCACACGTGGATCAGCCTCGACCGCCGGGTTGGTGGCCGCCAACTCAAGTGCCGCCAAAAGCAATACTCGCTCGATTTCAGCGGTTGGCTGCTTCTGCGCAATCACCGCGCATTCGGCCTCAACAATGGCGATCGCCTCGGCGAGCGCCGCGCGCTCACCCTCGGGCGCGCCAACGCGAAACTGGCGACCGTGAATATTCGCCTCAAGCGTCGTGCTCATGCCGCTCTTTCTTGTGGCGCAACATCGCTTTCGCTGCCGGCCTCGGTGGCAGGCTGCGGCAGGCGCTCAGCGACGATCCGCAATTTGTGTCCCGCTGCGCGCATGCGCTCGCTCTGCTCCGCCAGGGCAGCGCGCAAACGTGTGTTCTCCTCGGACAGCGTGAGCAAGCGCGCGGTCACCGCGTTGAGCGTGGATTCAAGTTCGTCGAGGCTGGAGGTCATGTCGCAACTATATCAAGCAGCGGCAGCATTTGCCTGCGGCGTGGTCAGTTGCGTGTGGCTGGGTGCCAAATGTGTATCAAGCGCCTTGTACTCCACAGAAAGAATTTCCAGCTCCTCAATGCCGCCAGGTGTTGGCAGCATGACGGTGTCGCCCTCACGATTTTTCGTGAGCGCGCGTGCAATCGGACTCACCCAACTCACGTAGCCACGCTGCGGGTCGACCTCATCAAGGCCGACAATCGAAATCGTCTTCGCTTCGTTGCGTTGATTGATGACGCCTACGGTCGCACCAAAAAATACTTGATCGGTGTCACGCGTCATCGGATCAATGACCTCCGCCGCGTCGAGGCGCTGCACCAGATAGCGCATGCGGCGATCAATCTCGCGCAGACGCTTTTTGCCGTAAAGGTAATCGCCGTTTTCACTACGATCACCGTTACTCGCAGCCCAGGAAACGACGCGCGTCACTTCCGGTCGATCCACCGTGATCAAGTGCTCCAACTCCGCCTTCAAGCGCCCATGCCCCCCCGGCGTCATGTAATTTTTGGTGCCAGCGGGCAGGGCCGGAAGGACGATATCTTCGTCGTCGTCCGGTGCATCGGGGTTTTCTTTGGTGAAGGCTTTACTCATGTTCGTTCTGCGCCACGGCGGGCGGTTACACACTGTCGATGATAGTGGAGTTATCCAGACGCAAGGCTGGCGACGGACAGGCCTGACCGGACAGCATGCAACAATTTGGGCATGGCAAACGGAACAGGCGATCTCCAGCGATACCGACGACTCCTCGGATACGCCAAACCTTATCGGGTCCGGCTCATCGCAGGAACGCTGATGCTGGCGCTTGTTTCGCTGGTGGAGCCAGTGATTTCGATTGCTTTCTCGCGCATTCTTGATAGGGCTTTTGTGGCGGATGGGGCCGTAAAAGCGGCGTCTGGTGCCGTCAATACGCTGGCGCAGAACGGTCTTGCGCAGAGCGCGCTCACCCAATCGTTTCTGGCACCGCTCACCAACGCACTGGATGCCATCCCGATTCTCTGGTTTCCGCTGCTTCTCGTGGCGATTTTTGCCATCCGCGGACTCGCCAATTTTCTCGGCGATCTCGCGCTGCATTGGGTCGCCAGCCGCGTAGTTTTTGATCTGCGCGGCGAGACTTTTGCTCATCTGCTGCGCTTGCCTGTGAGCTATTTTGATCGTAGCGCCACAGCAGAATTAACCTCGAAGATCACTTACGATACCCAGCAGGTCGGTGCGGTCACCAGCCAGGCCTTGACCACATTGGTGCAGGACTCGTTGAAGCTCGTCGTCGCGCTGGTGCTCATGGCGTCGATTAGCTGGAAGCTCACACTCGGCGTGTTCGTGATCGCGCCCATTGTGGCGGTCGTAGTTCGCCTTCTCACCAGGCGACTGCGTGCGGCTAGCGTCGCGCTTCAAGCGCAAATGGGTGAGCTGTCGCGGTTTACCGATGAGGGTTTGAGTAATCAGCGATCAGTAAAAATTTACGCGGCTTTCGATCAAATGGTCAAGGCTTTCTCCGAGCGCAGCAACCGCGTTCGCCGTACGATCATGAAGCAGGAAACAGCCAATGCTGCGAGTGCACCATTGATGCATCTTGTCGTGTCGCTCGCCATCGCCGGAATCGTTGCCATGGCGATCAAGGAAGGCCAGCGCGGCGCGATGACCGCAGGCGATTTCTTCGTTTTCTTTACGGCGCTTTTGTCGCTACTGCCGCCGATGAAAAGTTTGTCGTCGATCAACGCCGTGTTGCAACGGGGCCTGGCCGCTGCCACCAGTGTTTTCTCAGTGCTCGATGAACCCGCGGAGCACCCTCAAGGTGCGTCAGCCGACAAGCGCCTTAAAGGAAGCATTCGCTTCGATTCCGTGACGGCTCGCTATGCTGGTCGCGATGTTGATGCACTGACCGATGTTTCACTTGAAATTGCAGCTGGCAAGCACGTCGCATTTGTTGGGGCGTCCGGCAGCGGAAAGTCCACTGCGATGGCGCTGCTGGCGGGGTTCTACACAGTGCAGTCAGGAGACATCCGCGTCGATGACGCGTCAATTCGCGATATTGGCATCGGTGTGTTGCGCGACAACGTGTCCCTGGTGGCGCAAGATGTTTTGTTGATTAACGATACGGCCACTGCAAATATTGCGTTCGGTGCGGCTGGCGGCGAATTCGATCTGGCCCGCGTACGCTGGGCGGCCGAAGCGGCTGGCGCGGCTGCATTCATTGACGCATTACCCGGCGGATTCGATGCTTTGGTCGGCGAGGACGGTGGTCTCCTCTCCGGCGGCCAGCGCCAACGAATTTCCATCGCCCGAGCTCTCTACAAAAAAGCACCCATCGTGCTGTTTGACGAAGCGACTTCAGCGCTTGATACCGAGTCGGAGCGCCTGGTGCATGACACGCTGCGAATTCTCGGTCACGACCATACCGTAGTTCAGATTGCTCATCGCCTGAGCACGATCCGCGACGCCGATGAGATCTTTGTCTTCGATTCGGGGCGCGTGGTGGAACGCGGCACCCACGCGCAACTTATGCAGCAGGCTGGTGTGTACGCCCGTTTGCTTGCCCGACAGGCGGACTGAAGTCGATTACCCATTGCTTTAGCGCGGCGCGCACGTCCTTCGGTGACTTCTGTTCAAGCCAAACGGCCAGGTCACTGAGATCAATCGACACATCCCGCTCGGTGATGACACGACGCACTTTACTGTGTTCTGTTTCGACGAAGCGCTCGTCGTCACCGGTGAGTTCCTCGTGCATTTTTTCGCCAGCCCGCAAACCCGTGTAAACGATCGCAATTGCGTTTGTGGAGCCTTTTGAAAGGCGAATCAGTTCTTCCGCCAGTTCGACGATGCGGACCGGTTCGCCCATGTTCAACACATACAGCGATCGGGGTTGCCCCATGAGCCCGGCCTGAATGACGAGCTGCGCCGCTTCGGGAATTGACATGAAAAAGCGTGTCATGTCCGCGTGTGTGACTGTCACCGGCCCGCCTGCTGCGATCTGTTCGCGAAATTTGGGAATCACACTGCCGTTGCTGCCGAGTACATTGCCAAAGCGCACGCCCACAAACTGTGTTGGTTCTGGCGGCAGACTCAGAATGGCGAGTTCCGCCAGGCGCTTGCTGGCACCCATGACGCTCGACGCGCGAACTGCCTTGTCTGTTGACACGAGTACGAATTTTTCGGCGCCGACCTCGCGTGCGCATTCGGCGGCGACAAGCGTACCTAGCACATTGTTGCGAACGGCTTCCCATGCGTTGACGGACTCGGTGAGCGGCACATGTTTATAGGCCGCTGCGTGAAAGACGACAGCAGGTTGTTCCGCTGCGAAGATTTCCCGCATGCGCGTGCGATCGCGCACGTCGCCCACATAGACCTCGAGCCGCTCAATCGGCATACGCGTGATCATGAATTCGCTGACAACATGCGACGCGAATTCCGAAATGTCCACCATGACCAGTTTGCCAGGATGGAAGCGGGCGACCTGATTGCAAAGCTCTGTGCCGATTGATCCGCCAGCGCCCGTAATAAGCACGGTTTTGCCTTTGAGCCAGTTTTCAATCCCCGACGTGTTCAGTGTGATTGGGTCGCGTCCGAGCAGGTCTTCAAGCTCGATCGAGCGCAGTTTTGCCAACGGTGAATCGTCGGACAAAAGCTGATCGTATGACGGCACGGTGAGTGTGGTGAGATTGGCCTCTGCTGCGAGCGCAACGGCGCGACGTCGGGCCTCATGATTGGAATTGGGCATCGCAATGATCGCGTGACGGGCACCAAAGCGTTTGGCTACGGCAGGGGCCTGATCAATGGAGCCGACGACTCGCGTGTCGTGAACGCGTGCACCGATTTTTGCGTGGTCGTCATCGAGGAGCGCAACGACGTGCCACGTCTCTGATTTGGCCAGTTCGCTGACCAGGCGTGCGCCAGCGGCACCGGCACCTAACACTAGAACCGGTTCACCCTTGGCTGCGGCTAGTCCATAAAGGCGATGCTCACGCCAGCTGCGATACGCAAACCTTGCTCCGCCCATCAGAACGATTAGCAGAAACGGCTGCAACACCAACACAAATCGCGGCCAGATGAAGCTGTCGGGTCGAACCAGTGCGAACAGTACCGCGGTGCCCGCTGCAGCCGTGAACGCGCCAAGCACGATGCGCCGCAAGTCAGCGAGGCTTGCAAATCGCCAAAGCCCCTGATAGAGGCCCAGACCGACGAACACGAGCGCGTGAACAGGAATGATGAAGGCGAGACTGCGAGCGACATCGCGTCCGGTGAAATCGGCCGTGTCGATGTTGAAGTTAAAACGTGCCCAAAAAAGTAACGACCACGCAGCGGCTGCCGCCGCCAAGTCGTACAGGAGCGCAAGAAAAGCGCGGGGATTGATCAGTAAATTAGGACGTTTTCGCAGCGTCCATTCAGTCACGGCCACGTACGCAAGCGCATAGATCCCGACAACGCCCATACCAAGCCAGCCCTGATCAAGGCGAAGCGCCCAGGCAAGAGCGCATGAAAGCACGTTCCAGCCGACGATCCACATCAAGACACCCTGGTGCCCCAACCCTGCCAGCACGAGTCGCTGATACAGATGATCTCGATGCGGTTGCAGGGGATTGTTGCCAGCAAGCGTGCGTCTGACCAGGGTGTATGTTGC
Source organism: Burkholderiales bacterium (assembly GCA_043777615.1). GTDB lineage: Bacteria > Pseudomonadota > Gammaproteobacteria > Burkholderiales > Casimicrobiaceae > Casimicrobium. The sequence goes on from JAYWHV010000349.1 coordinate 19,193, forward strand.
GTCGGCCCAAAACGGAACGAACACAGCGAGCGGGACGGCCACGGTCCAGAGGTGGTGCTTTACGCCGTAAAGGCTCAATGCTGCGACTGCAAGGCCCAAAACGGTCGAGCCGCCGTCGCCCATGAACATGCGAGCAGGCGGCAAGTTAAAAAGCAGGAATCCTGCGGCCGCTGCGACCACCAGCAGCGCCGCCTGAGCGACGAAATCGGCGTTGGCAACGGTTGGCGACGACTGCGCAAGGATCGCAAGCATCAATCCGCCTGTAATAGCGGTTGCCGCAGCAATGCCGTCGGATCCATCCATAAAATTGAATAGATTTATGGTCCAAATGAGAGCAATTAGCCAAAAGATCGCCGCGATTGGCTGAAGTTCTGGCTCGATCAGCACGACCAGACCTGCCGCAAGCGTATGCAGTGTCAATCGCACCCAGGGAGGGCTTCCGTGCCAATCATCCCAAGCCGAAATGGCCCAAACCATCGTGATGGCCAGCGCGAGGTTTAGCGGCGCGCCGATGCTGATCCAACCAAACAGCAGCGCCACGGTAATGCCGAGGCCGCCGCCTCGAGGAACGGCATTTTTGTGAAGCGAGCGCTCACTAGGCAGGTTGGCTGGGCTCGTTAAATGACCGCGCAACATCGCCCAACACACTGCTCCGCTGATTGCGACGCAAATGCCCCACATCAGCCACCAAGTTGTCATAAAAAGCTTTTCATTTCAATGGGTTAGCGCGCGAATAAGCGCGCTGCAATGCGGCGTTGGCCGGAGCACGTCGGCGCCCGCCCGTGTTGCAATTTGACAACATCAACAGGCCCCCGCCAAGCAGGTAAGCGCCGAATAACGTTGGACGAATGATCGGTATTTGGCAGAATTAAAGCAGCTTCCGAGATTACGTTGGAAGAAAAATTGTTGGCGCGCATCCCCCCGGTCGGGGAAAGGTGTCAGACGTTAAATACTGAGGAGAGACTGTTATGAACAAAAAACTCGTTGCCCTAGCACTGAGTGCGGTTGCCGCTGGTGTCGCTTCTGCGCAAACCGCGAACGTTACGCTTTACGGCATCGTCGACACATACCTGTCGTCACAACGCATTGGCGGTGTTGGTGCGGTTGCTGCAAGAAGCACAACCATGGTTACTGGTGGCGGACTGTCCGGATCGCGTTGGGGTCTGCGTGGCTCTGAGTCGCTCGGCGGCGGAATGAATGCAATCTTCACGCTTGAAAATGGCTTTGCCAGCGATAGCGGTGCTTTGGGTCAGGGCGGACTGTTGTTTGGTCGCCGCGCTTTCGTCGGCCTGAACGGTGGCTTCGGTACCGTCACAATCGGTCGTGATTACTCACCAAACTTCTTCGTAATGTGTAACAGCGATGACACGTTCGGCGGCTGCCTGACGGGCTTCTCGGCTGTTGCCAACATGGGTGGTTTCTTCGCGAATACGTTGCGTCAAAACAACCAGGTTAAGTACAGCACGCCAAACATGGGCGGCCTCACGGGTTCGCTCGCATGGGCTCTGGGCGAAGTCGCTGGCAATTCGAGCGGTTCGCGCACCATCGGCGGCAACGTTGAATACAAACAAGGCCCTCTGTACGTCGGCGTCGGTTTCAGCGATCAGAAGAACGCAGCAGCGACTGGCTCTGACAAGCAGTTCATCATTGGCGCTACGTACAACTTCGGTGTTGCATATGCAGGCCTTACGTATATCGAAAACAAGAACGTTGCTGGCGTGAAAACCAAGCCAATGATCGGTAGCGTCACTGTGCCGTTCGGCGCGGCTCGCGTCGGTCTGCAACTTGCACAAAGCAAATCTGGCAGCGCCAAAGCAACCAGCTTCGGCCTGCTCGGCGAGTACGATCTCTCCAAGCGTAGCGAGCTGTACGCGATCTACGCACAGTGCAAAAACAAAGGCCTGACTTGTTCTGCTGACGGCAACGTAGCAAACTCGACCGCGACGATCAACACGCAGTCGGCTAGCGTATTTGGCTTGGGCGTTAAGCACAAGTTTTAATAGCACTTTGTGATCGCGACCAAGAATGTGCAGTAGCGGCGAAACCGCCGCTACCAGGCTCTAAATCGCGATACCAGGTCTTCAAAATCCCAAAAGGTCAAATATGAAATTCACTAAGACAGCTCTCGCAGTTGCCGCAGTCGTGGGTTCGGTTGCAGCCTCAGCGCAGACGGCCAACGTCACGCTGTACGGTTACATCAACACATCGATCGAATCGAACCGTGGCTCGCAAGGCGCGAACTCGGTCGGCAAAACGCCAACCAGCTCTACCGTGAACCGCATGACGGCTAACTCTTCGCGTTTCGGCCTCCGTGGCCGCGAAACGCTTGGCGGCGGTACGTATGCGTTTTTCCAGCTCGAAAACAGCTTTAACAGCGACGACGGCGGACTCGCTACCAACCCTGCCACGAGCACAGCTGTGCCTTCGGGCAACGGTGCGGCGATCATGTGGGGTCGTGAACTGTGGGTCGGTATGGGCGGCGGCTTCGGCGAAGTCAAAATCGGTTATGGTTTGACACCGTACGACGACGTACTGGGTCTGGCTCACCAAAACATCGGTTCGACCGGCGCTCAAAACCGTAACAACGGTCTGTCTGGCGGCCCTGGATTTGGCTTTAACCAGTTGTTCACGGGCTATGGGCGTGGCGGCACAGCTTTCAGCGAATCGCAAGGCAACTTTGACGCTCGCGCAGCTAACGCAATTAGCTACGCTTCGCCAAACATGGGCGGTCTCACGATCCGCACAATGTACTCGCTGGTTCAAGAATCAGCTGCTACGCCGCGCGCTCGCTTGTGGGATACCGCTGCGATTTACTCAAACGGCCCCATCACGCTAGGCGCGGTCTATGCGCTGCATAAAGACTTCGGCGGCACTGCTGGCGTTGTAACCGGTAATCACGATCAGAATGCATGGCGTATTTACGGTCGCTACAACTTTGGTGTTGCACGCATCGACGGATCGTATGACGTTACCAGCTACAAACTGGCAACTGGCACGCTCAAAATGAAGTATTTTGACGCTGCTGTGCAAGTGCCATTCGGTGCCAGCACAGCCAGCTTGCAATACGGCCAGCGTGACAACGGTGCAGCATGGGCTTGGAACCCGCCAGTCGGCTACTCTGCTCCTACCGTTGCGACCTTGATCAGTCGTTGGACCGTCGGTGGCGGCAAGCACATCTCGTTGGTTTATGACTATGCCTTCTCGAAGCGTACGCAGGTTTACGCGTACTACTCTTCGATGAAGAACGAAACCGGCGGCAAGCTGAACACGCCAGCCATCGGTATCATCCACAGGTTCTAACCGGATGACCTCAGAAAAGGGCACTTCGGTGCCCTTTTTTTACGACTGAAGAAAGTGAAATTTACATGGACGCCCTCGTTTTAGCCTTCGATCGAGCAGTACGAACGCTGAGTGGCAGTGCGCGAGCGCGCAGGGCAAGTCCAGCGGGAAATATTTCCCATCTGCCTTTGTCCGATGATCAACGTAAAGTGTCCATCGCGCTCATGCGAGTCAATCATGCAGGTGAAGTGGCCGCGCAGGCGCTGTATCAGGGCCAGGGGCTCACCGCCCGCACTCGTGAAGTTCAACTAAAACTTGCGCATGCAGCCGATGAGGAGCTCGATCACTTGGCATGGACGCGCCAGCGCCTGGACGAGCTCGGCGGAAGGCCGAGTTTGCTCGATCCGCTTTGGTACGCTGGTGCATTCGCGGTTGGCGCGGTTGCGGGCGCAATTGGCGACAAGGTGTCGCTGGGCTTTCTGGAAGCCACTGAAGAACAGGTCGAGGCGCATCTGGACACCCATCTGTTCAAGCTGCCGTCAGACGATACCGCGAGTCGCGCCATTGTTGAGCAGATGAAGCACGACGAGGCGCAACACGCTCAAACGGCACGCGCGTTGGGCGCAGAGACGCTGCCGAGACCGCTACGGGCCCTGATGCGAGCGTCAGCCAAAATCATGATTACTACGGCTGCAAAAATTTAGCAGCTCGGCAACGGCACCCAATCACTCCACTTAGTAAACATACCAACAGCTTTCCGCTGAAAGCCATTGTGCGCGTAGGGTAGGTGCAATAAAGTGCACGAGTCGATAACTGCAATATAGGCCATCTAGCCCACATGCAGTGTGGCGTTCACGGAAAAGCCGTTAGTCAAACATCATTGCTCTGACTGCGGCGTAGCGGCAACAGCTTCAACACAGCGCGTCGCCCCTCGTTGGACAGTGAGCCCCAAGTCGCGATTTCGTCAAGCGTGCGCGCACAGCCAACACAAAGCCCATCACTGGGTTCGATGATGCAAATCTGGACGCACGGCGACGGCACTTCGCCTACATGCGCATCCACTCCAAATAAATCTCGAAAACTCATATCACCGTATTCATCTAGCGCACAACACGCGGCGAACGTTGTCTGTGGTTACCGCCGCAAACGATTCCGTCGAAATTCCGCGCACAGAAGCCAAAATTGCACCTGTCTGCGGCAAAAAAACTGGACTGTTCCGTGCGGCTGAGCCCATCGTACCCAAAAAGCTTGGAGGAATGTCCGGAGCGTCAGTTTCCACGACGACATTATCCAGCGGAACATCGTGCAGCAACGCCCGAACCCGCTGCGCCTGGGGAAAAGTCGCGGTGCCGCCAAAACCCAGGCAAAAGCCCAACTTCACGAACTCCGCGGCCTGCTGCGCGCTACCGTTGAACGCATGGGCAAAACCACCACGTACTTTGATCCGCCGCAAGTGCTTCAGAACGTGGTCCTGGCTGCGGCGAACGTGCAGCGACACCGGCAAATCAAAATCGCGGGCAATTTTCAACTGCTCCGAGAAGAACCACTCCTGTTCTGCTTGATTGAAATCTGGAATGAAGAAATCAAGTCCGATTTCACCAATCAACTGCGGCCTTTCACGCTCAACCCAAAGACGCAACACGGCGATGTCTTCGCGCGCAGATGCTCCGGCAGGCCCGGCAACCCACATCGGATGAATTCCGTAACCCGTCAAGCATCCATAACGTTCCCGAGTCGCCTTGGCCTGCGCGAAATGATCCACATGCCCCGGAAGGTTAACGATTGCCTCAACGCCTGACTCCCGCGACTGCGCGACTACTTCGTCGCGATCAATATCGAATTCCGGCGAGTCAAGATGACAGTGGCTGTCGATCCACACCGAGACTACGCCGCCGGCGAAGTAGCCAACTTCGCAGCCAGCGCGCGATTAACGCGGGAAAGCGGCGCGCGCCCCAGCGCCTCCGAGATGAACTGACCCGCGGCACACACACGGTCGAGGTCAATCCCTGTCGTAATACCCATGCCATGAAGCATATAAAGCACGTCTTCGGTCGCCACGTTGCCTGTCGCACCTTTGGCATACGGACACCCACCGAGCCCCGCAACACTGGTGTCGAACGTGCTCACGCCCAGTTCAAGACAGGCCAGCACGTTCGCGCACGCCTGCCCGTAGGTGTCGTGAAAGTGTCCGGAAATCTGTGCCAGCGCAAACACACGGGCGGCGGCTTCAAACACCGCCGACGCACGCGCGGGCGTACCGACGCCGATGGTGTCGGCGATGCCAATATCGTCGCAGCCAAGATCGGCAAAACGCAACACGCAATCAACGACCGACTCAATCGACACCTCGCCCTGATACGGGCAGCCCAGCGCGCACGAGACCGCCGCGCGAACACGCATGCCGTTGGCCTTTGCCGCCTCGGCTACGGGCCGAAAACGCTCAATGCTCTCAGCAATCGAGCAGTTGATATTTTTCTGTGAAAACGCTTCGGACGCTGAACCAAAAATCACCACCTCGTCTGCACGTGCAGCCAGCGCACCTTCAAAGCCTTTCATGTTCGGCGTCAACACCGAATAAATGACACTCGGTTTGCGCGTGATTCCCGCCATCACCTCAGCTGAGGTTGCCATCTGCGGCACCCATTTGGGCGACACGAACGAACCGGATTCGATGTTGTGAAAACCAGCCTCGCTCAGTCGATTCACCAGCTCGATCTTGACCGACGCTGGCACGTCCTGCTTTTCGTTCTGTAGTCCGTCGCGGGCTCCGACTTCAACGATGTTGACGTGCCGTGGATACTTCATGACGACCTCAATAGCCTACGTTCGGATCAACGATCCCGGAAACAGCCTCGCCGCGCCCCATCGCCGAAATCTTGGCCACGATCTGCGCACAGGCGTCCCTGATCGGCGTCGTGGCTGCGATGTGTGGCGTGACGACAACGTTTGGGTGCGTCCAATAAGGATGATCTCTCGGCAGCGGTTCTTCGTGAAAAACGTCGAGCAGCGCTCCGCCAAGTTGCCCGCTCTCAAGCGCCGCCAAAACATCCGCATCCACGAGGTGTCCGCCGCGCCCGGCATTCACCAGAAAAGCACCGCGTGGAAGCTGCGCAAGTGTTACCGCGTTGAGAATGCCTTTGGTGGAATTCGTGAGTGGCAGCATCGAAACGAGCACGTCGCAGCCAGAAAGAAACGTGGGCAGCGAGTCGTGACCCGCAAACGTCAACACATTCTCAATCTCGTGCTTCGAGCGCGACCAGCCGCGCACTGAGTAACCGAACGCTGCAAGCTTCGTCGCTACCGTTCCGCCCATCTCGCCAAGGCCCATGACGCCAACCGTTGGTCGCCGCACATTGCCGCGATCTTCGTGCTGCTCCCAGTGACTGGCCCGCTGCTGCTCGTAATAAATCTGCATATGACGCTGATGATGGATCACGCCGTAGATCGCGTATTCGGCCATCTGCTGCGCCATGCCCGCATCTTCCAGCCGGATGATCGGCATGTGCTCCGGTACGGCATGCATGGCAAGGATGGCATCCACGCCCGCGCCGTAGTTGATCACGGCCTTCAAGTTCGGTTGCCGCGAAAACAGATCCGGAGGCGGCTTCCAGCCCACCACGTAGTCGCACGGCTCATCTGATGGCCAGGCAAAATAGTGCCAGTCCGGTTGATGTTTTTTCAGCTCGGCAATGATGCCGGGAACAATGTCGAGGCCGGTGGACTGAACGAGAATTTTCATGCGTGTTCGACGGCTGTTGCTTCTGATGTTGTGAGCGCCACCAATTCAGCGCCTTCCTTGACTTGTTCTTTTGCGGAAAAATAAATCGCCTCCACCACGCCGTCTAGCGGCGCGACGATCGTGTGCTCCATCTTCATCGCTTCCATGATGATGAGCGGTTGGCCCTTCTTCACGGTGTCACCCACCGCAACCAGCACGCTCACGACGGAGCCAGGCATCGGTGCGGTCAGGTGCCCGCCGTGACCTTCGTCGACTTCTGGCGGTGCGTAGCGATCCACCGCATCAAATTCATAGCGCTCACCCGCGAGCAGCAGCACACGGTGCATGCCGGAACGAAGAACGCGCGCTGAGAACTGCGTCTCGCCGAGCGTCATTGTGATGCGCTCGCCATCAACCCGTGCCGCCGCGCAGGGCTTGCTGTTCGGCAAATTCAACATGAACCCCGCACCGCTTGGCACGATGCCAACCTGGTACCGTGCCTCGCCCTGCGAATACTCAAAGTCGATGCTGTTTTCGGGCTGATTCGGCCAGAACGCATCAGACCGCGCCCAAGGCGAATCGGGTTCACCGGCAGTACGCGTGGCCGCGCCGGTCGAGTCACGAACTGCCGACCACTCAACCAACGCGCATGCCGCAAGCGCAGCGTCTGTCGGCACTGGGATTGGTGGTAACAAGTCTGCGCCATAGCGCGCAATAAATCCGGTATCAATATCGCCCGCGGCAAATGCTGGATGCCGCGCGACGCGCTGTAAAAACTCTACGTTGTTCGTAAAGCCCACTACCGCATACTCGTCAAGCGCCAAGGCTAACCGTTGCAACGCCTGTTCGCGATTGTCGCCATGCACGATCAGTTTCGCGATCATCGGATCGTAGTTCGGCGATATCTCGTCGCTTTCGCGCACGCCGGTATCGATGCGAACCCGATCACTGGTCGCAGGCGTGCGCAGCAAACTGATCGGACCGGTCGCGGGCAAAAACTGGTTGCGTGGATTCTCCGCATAGACGCGCGCTTCGAATGCATGACCGTGAATATGCAGTTCGTCCTGAAGCTTCGGTAGTCGCTCGCCGGAGGCAACCCGCAGTTGCCACTCAACCAGATCGAGCCCGGTG
>JAYWHV010000350.1:0-7320 GCA_043777615.1 Burkholderiales bacterium
ACTTTCAGACGCAATTTTGCTTGACTTGAGTCGACTTCGGCCAATTTAGCGCTTGAGCCCCAGCCCAGCGGCGCTTACGTCGAAAAGCTGATTCCGCACGCGGGCGCGTCCTTCGCGTGCACGGTGTCGCTGGTTTCGACCTGCATCGTCGCGTGGTCGATGTCGAATTTATCGTGCAAATCCTCGCACAGCCTTGCCAGCCACGCGTCGCCAGGATGCCCGTCCGGACACACCAAGTGGACAGTAAGCGCCACCACGTTGGTCGACAGCGCCCAGATGTGCAAATCGTGCAGGTTCCTCACCCGGGCATCAGATGCGAGGTAGCTTGCTACGGCCTGAGCGTCGACGTGCGGGGGCACGGCGTCGAGCGATAGTCGCAGCGAATCAATCAGCAGCCGCCACGAGCCGACGGCGATCACCGCCGCAATGATGAGGCTGGTCAGCGGGTCAAGCCAGAGCCAACCCGTCCCTGCCATCGCAAGGGCGCTGACCACGACGCCAAGCGAAACCGCTGCGTCTGCCGCCATGTGAAGGTAGGCACCGCGAACATTGATATCGGTTTTGCTACCGCGCATGAAGAGCCACGCGGTGAATCCGTTGATCAGAATGCCGACAGCCGCGATCCACACGACCGGCCCGGTCATGATCGGCTGCGGGTTTGAAAACCGGGTGAAGGACTCCCACACGATGATTCCGAGTGCGGCCAGCAGAAGCATTGCGTTGGCGAGCGCAGCGAGGATCGAGCTACGTCCCAGGCCGTAACTGTGTCGCGACGAGGGCTGCCGACGCGACAACCAAACGGCCGCCCAAGCCAGCAGGAGTCCGAGTACGTCAGAAAAATTGTGTCCGGCATCCGCAATCAACGATAGCGAGTTGAGCCAGAAGCCCGCCGCCGCTTCAATCGCCGCGTAAGTGACGTTGAGCGTGATGCCGATGGCAAACACGCGGTCATAGTTCATCGGGCCGTGCGAGTGGCCGCCCGGCCCGTGCGCATGGCCGCTGTGGGAAGCACTGTCCGGGTGACCATGACCGTGATTCTGGTCGTGATCGTGATCATGCGGATGCGCCGAATGTTCGTCCTGATGGTGGCTGTGTTGACCTGGCACGGTGGGCAACTTCAATCCGCGCCGATCAGGACTTTGACATGTTCGCCAGCGCTGCGTGCCAGAGCGCCGAGCGAATATCCGCCTTCGAGCGTGGAAACGATACGGCCCTGCGAATAGAGGTCGGCCACGGCAACCAGCTGCTGCGTCAGCCAACGATAGTCGGCCTCCACCCACCCGAGCGAGGCCAGGTCATCGTCGCGATGCGCATCGAAGCCCGCTGAAATCAGTATCAACTCGGGCCGGAACGCGTGCAGCGCGGGCAGCCAGCGATCCGTGACAGCGGCGCGCATGGCGTCACCCTTTGTGTATGCGGTCAATGGCACGTTGACCATGTTGTCGGCCATCGGGCGATCGCCGGTGCCTGGATAAAGGTGATGCTGAAACGTCGACACCATGAGCACGCGTCCGGCGTTGCATTCTTCAACCAGAATGTCCTCCGAGCCATTGCCATGATGAACGTCGAAATCAACCAGCGCGACGCGGCCTAATCCATGCGCCTCAAGCGCATGCAGCACCGCGATCGCCGCGGTATTTAAAAAGCAAAATCCCATCGCACGATTGCGCTCGGCGTGATGTCCTGGTGGTCTGATGTTGCAAAACGCGCGTTGCACTTCGCCGGTACAAACCAGGTCCACGGCGCGCACCGCTGCGCCGACTGCGTGCAATGCCGCGCTCATCGTGTGCGGATTCATTGTGGTGTCACCGTCGATCCCTGCGTAGCCTTGCTGCGGTGAGATTTCTTCAAGTTGGTCGACCAGCCCGGCACTGTGCGCACGCAAAATTACCTCTCGTGTTGCAAGCGGCGCGGCCTCTTCGCGCATGAAATCCAGCAACCCGTTTGCCCGCAGATGGTCATTGATCACGCGCACGCGATCAGGGCACTCCGGGTGATGCGAACCCATCTCGTGTTGGGTCGAAGACGGGTGAGTAAAGTAGGCAACAGTCATTGAACGCAATTCCTCCAGCTGCAATTATCCCCCTTGACACCAGCGCCACTGCGGTGAGCAACGGCGGCATAAAAAAAGGCTCCAGGAGGAGCCTTTTGCAGAAACAGGAATCGCTTAAACGCGCTTCTTGAATTCGTCGGTACGCGTATCGATTTCGATCACGTCACCGGTGTTGACAAACGCGGGAACCGGAATCTCAAAGCCAGTACCTTTGAGGCGCGCAGGCTTCATAACCTTGCCGGAGGTGTCGCCACGAACAGCAGGTTCGGTGTACTCGACTTCACGCACCAGCGTGGTCGGGATTTCGAGACCGATGGCGCGGCCTTCGTAAAAGGTCACTTCGCAAGGCATGGCATCTTCGAGGTACTTGAGCGCGTCGCCCATGCTGTCTTTTTCGATGTCGTACTGGTTGTACTCGCTATCCATGAAGGCGTACATCGGATCGTTGAAGTAGCTGTACGTCACTTCTTTTTTCTCAAGCATCACGACGTCAAATTTGTCGTCGGCCTTGAACACGGTCTCGGTGCCGCCGTTGGAGAGGAGGTTTTTCAGCTTCGCTTTGACGACGGCGGCGTTGCGGCCCGATTTCGACAGCTCGGCCTTGACGACCACCATCGGGGCATCGTTGATCATGATGACGTTGCCAGTGCGGAGTTCAGATGCGAGTTTCATAGAGTAATTTTTTTAAGGTTGCGCGCCTGAAACGTTGGCAGTTTGGATCGAGTCGCAATGATCGCGATCTATGCGGCTAATGCGAATGGCGCTGGTTTTCGTAGCAAAGCCTTTGATTTTAGCTAACTTTTTTCTTTTTCTGCGAAATTACGAATTTGAGCAGGCGTGTGGCTAAGTCTGTTTGGGCGAACAGGTGGTTGCGCCAGTGGGCCGCGTGGGCTTTTAATTCGGGCAGATGGGCGGCAAAATCGACATACGCGTCAGCGATTTTGTCGCCGCGATTGAAGGCGTGTTGGGCTTCGCGGAACGCGCGAGCGGCATCTCTTGAAAGACCTTCGCAGTAGTGATCTAGCCACGCGTCAAGCTTGACGAAATGGGCGTTGTCGGGCGTTGGGTAAATGTGCCAAAGGAATGGTTTGGCGGAGTACTGCGCGCGGACGAACGAGTCTTCGCCACGAACGATGAGCACGTCGAATTGTGAGAGGAGGGCGTCAAATCCGGTTTGTGGGACGGGTGATACGGAGAGCCACGCTGGATCGGTTTGGTCGAACGGGGATGCAGTGGTTACCTGAGCGTTGAGGGCGGCCGCGAAGGCGCGTACGGGAGCGTGGGGGTAGGCGAACGCTAGCAGATCGGTGCGTTCACTCTTACTGCCTACGCTGCCGTCACGCTCTCCCCTCAAGGGAGAGGGGATCCGTTTGCCCTCCCGGATCAAGCCGCCGCTATTCTCGGTAAATCCTGGACAAAAGAAATACTTCGTTAACAGCAGCTTCGGATGCGGCGACGGCAGCCCGTGAACGCCATCAACCCATGCCTCGGCCGAGAGATATTCGAGATTGATCCAGACCGGTTTTTCGGCCAGCGCTGCCATTGCCAGAACATACGCCTCCGGCGGGTCGCAGGCGAAAGCTTCAATGACGATTTCAGCGGGCAGTAACGTGTCGGAAACGCGCCACTCAAGCACGGCGACGCCAAGCAAATTTTGCTGCGTTAGCGCTGTGTCAATTTCGGGCGCAATGAATCGAAACGCTGCGAGATCGTCAACGATGAGCCGCACTTTCTGGTCATGCTCCGCGACCAGTTGTCGTGCTAGTCGCCAGCAAACGCCGATGTCGCCGTAGTTGTCGACAACGCGACAGAAGAGGTCAATCGTGGGCATTAGCTTTTGCGTGAAACCGCCTTTGAACATGGGCTAGCGACATAGATTGCTAAATATCGATATTTCGCGTTTTCGGCGCCTAGCCCTTAAGCAGCGGCGCTTGTACGAATAAGCTGAGCCTGCAATTTGATCGGTTGGTACTGCTTGGGAGCGAGAGCCGTACCCGTCTAGGTCGCAGAAATCAGCGCTTCCAGTTTCCCCGCGTCCACAGAAAATGCGCGAATTCCCTCCGCCAACTTCTCCGTTGCCATCGCGTCGTTGTTGAGCGCGTAGCGGAACGCGGGCTCGGCGGTATTGAGCTTGACCGGTGCGACGGCGGCCTTGTCCGGCGGCAACAGTTTTCGCTCCACGGGATCGTTCATGCCCTGCAATTGATTGAGCAAATCCGGCGAAATCGTGAGCAGATCGCAGCCTGCGAGCGCGAGGATTTCGCCCACGTTACGGAAGCTCGCGCCCATGACTTCGGTCTTGTAGCCATAGTGCTTTAAGTACGTGTAGATGAAGCGCACCGACTGCACGCCCGGGTCTTCCTCGGCGGTGAAATCCTTGCCGTCGCGCTTTTTGTACCAATCCATGATGCGGCCCACGAAAGGCGAAATCAGCGTGATATTCCCCTCGGCGCAAGCGGCCGCCTGAATTGGGCTGAAGAGTAGCGTCAGGTTGCAGTGAATGCCTTCTTTCTCCAGCGCCGTCGCGGCCTGAATGCCTTCCCAGGTTGACGCAATTTTGATCAGCACGCGCTCTCTGTCGATGCCCGCCGCGGCGTAAAGCGCAATCAGTTCATGCGCTTTCGCAATCGTCGCCTTAGTGTCAAACGAGAGCCGCGCATCGACCTCGGTGGACACACGACCCGGCACGATTTTGAGGATTTCGAGGCCGAAGCGAACCAACACACGATCAACGATTTCGCCAACGGCGAGGGCGCGATTCGCTGCCACCGTTTCACTGAACAACGGCTTATAGGCGTCCTGCTGCACTGCCTTCAAAATGAGCGAAGGATTCGTTGTGGCGTCCCGCGGCGCATACGCGCGCATGGAGTTGAAGTCACCGGTGTCGGCGACCACGGTGGTGAATTGTTTGAGCTGATCAAGCGTGTTCATGTGGGATATCCGTAAACGCGCAGCGAATGCGCTGTAGTTCACATTGTCGTCTTGTAGTTGTGTAACTAATGCTTGTTGTTTTGCTACATGCCTCTCTAAAATCTGCTATCGTTCCGGCATGGAAAGCAATTTTGACCTCGTAATTTTCGGTGGCACGGGCGATCTCGCGCTGCGCAAACTCTATCCGGCGTTGTTCCTTGCTGACTGCGACGATCGCCTGAATCCGCAAGGCCGCATCATCGCGGCCGCGCGACAGGCGCTAGATGACGCCGCGTTTCGCGCCAAGGTGTCCGAGGCGCTGATGCGGTTCGTGCCGGAGATGGTGCACGGCGCCCGCGCTGAATGTTTGCAACGATTTCTCGAGCGGCTCACCTACTTCGCGCTCGACGTCAACGATGTCAATCAGTATCACGATCTGAAGAAGTCACTCGACGAACGCGACAGTCAAACCGTGTTCTACCTGTCGGTTGGGCCTGCGCTGTTTGCACCGATTATTGGAGGCCTGAAACAGGCGGGCCTGAACACGGCGGAAACCCGCATCGTGCTCGAAAAGCCGCTGGGTCGCGATCTCGCTTCATCGCGACAATTGAACTCGCTGGTGCTTGACGCATTCACCGAATCACAGGTGTACCGGATCGATCATTATCTCGGCAAAGAAACGGTTCAAAACCTGTTGGCGCTGCGTTTCGGCAATACGTTTCTGGAGCCGCTGTGGAATCGTACATGGGTGAGCGATGTGCAAATCACTATCGCCGAAACGGTGGGCGTCGAGACGCGCGGCGAGTTCTATGACGGCACGGGTGCTTTTCGCGACATGGTGCAAAACCATTTGCTGAATCTGCTCTGCATGACTGCGATGGAGCCGCCGTCAAGCCTTGATCCCGACGCTGTCCGCGACGAAAAGCTGCAGGTACTGCGATCACTCAAACCGTGGACTCAGGACACGATTCGCGAGAACATCGTGCGCGGCCAATATCGCGCCGGTTCGATGGCGGGCGTGCCCGCGCTGGCCTATGTTTCGGAGCAGGGCGTGAGCGTAAGTTCGCGCACCGAGACTTACGTTGCGTTGCGTGCGGAGTTGTCCAACTGGCGCTGGGCGGGCGTGCCGTTTTACCTGCGTACCGGCAAGCGGATGGCTGAACGCCGCGCCGAAATAGTCATCAATTTCAAGTCGCCACCACACTCGATTTTTCAAAGCCCGCTGGTGCCGAACCGGCTCGTGATCAAGTTGCAACCCGAGGAAAGTGTGCGGCTCTACACGATGGCCAAGGCCTCCGGCGACGGCATGCACCTGCGCGAGGTGCATCTTGACCTCGATTTCAAGGAATTTTTCCCGGAACGCAGGCAGGATGCGTACGAGCGACTTCTGCTTGATGTGTTGCGCGGCAACCCGACGCTCTTCATGCGCCGTGATGAAGCCGATGCGGCCTGGCGTTGGGTACAACCGATCCTCGATTATTGGGGCACCGAAGCCGGTCCGCCGATTGGTTACGCCGCTGGCAGTTGGGGACCGCCGGCGTCAAGCCGTTTAACTGCGCGCGGCGACACCGCCTGGCACGAAGAGCGCAGCGTTTGAGCACTTCATTGACCAACAAAAATTCTGGAGAACAACATGAGTGAAGTTGCCGAAAAGGAAAGCGCTGATTATCTGGCCTCGTCCGACGCGCTCGTGTCGCGCATCACCGCCGTTAGGCTGTCGTTGCGTCCCAGCGAGCAACGCGTCGCAGCCTACGTGCTTGGCCAGCCGAATCGTGTGGCACATATGGCGATTGCCGAGCTCGCCGAGGCCGTTGGAGTTACCGACCCGACCATCGCGCGCTTTTGTCAGGCATTGGGTTTCACCGGCTACAAGGCGTTCAAGGTTGCGCTCGCGAAGAGCCTGGCGACGGGCGTGCCCTACGTCCACACAGACGTTTCCGCGCAAGACTCCTGTGCCGATGTCATCGCAAAAGTGTTTGATCGCTCCATTGCGACGCTCATCGCGCTGAGGAATCAGGTCGATCCCAAAGTGTTCGAGCGTGCGGCTGACGCTATTGCCGGCGCGCGCAGGGTGGAGTTCTACGGTGTGGGCAACTCGGGTGTTGTGGCGATGGACGCACAGCACAAGTTTTTTCTGCTCGGCATGCATACCGTCGCCTACAACGACCCGCACTGGCAGGTGCAATCGGCAGCACTCTTGACGCCTGAGGACGTCGTGGTCGCGATCTCACGCACCGGGCGCACGCGCGATATGATCCAGACCTGCGACTTGGCGCAGCGCGCCGGGGCTACGGTGATTGCGGTCACCGAGCGCGCGTCACAATTGGCGAAGCTTGCCGATATCGCGCTTGCCGTTG
>JAYWHV010000351.1:0-7316 GCA_043777615.1 Burkholderiales bacterium
TCAATGAGGCCGTTGCGCGATTGAAAGCAGCGCTACCTGCGATCAAGAACGTATTGAAAGAACCCGTGCCTGAAGTCGAGATCAGCAAGTTCACCGCAGAGGGCCCGCTTCTCACCGTGCGTGGCTACTGCCATACCGACAACTACTGGCAGGTCTATTTCGACATCAACAAAATGATCGCGCACGAGTTTGGCAAGGCCGGTTATCCCGTGCCCGAGACGCCGCAAGTGCAGAGGCAGGTTTAGGCGGCATACTCGCTGGACTGCGCCGTAACTCAAAAATCCGGGGTGCGTATCGCTTAGCATTGTTGCCTGCCTGATGGCGGTGGCGATTGCCACCGCACTCGCCCATCGCTACCTATTCGGAGTTCAGCTTTCATGACGATCAGCAAAGAACCTGTCGCGGAAAAATCATGACGTTACCGCTCATGATCAGCTACGCGCAGAACTTTGAAGACGTGCTGCTGCGTCGTGCGCTTCACGACGTCAAAAATGGCTTCTACGTCGACTGCGGGGCGCAGGATCCGAAGCTCGATTCGGTGACCAAACATTTCTATGACTCGGGCTGGCACGGCATCAACATTGAGCCGCACCCCAAGTATTTCGCAGCGCTGCAACGAGAACGGCCTCGCGATATCAACGTCTCTACCGCACTCGCGAACGCGCCCGGTGTCGCAACGTTCTACTTCGTCGATGACTCCGGATTGTCGTCGCTCGACCAGCGCACGCTCGCGCTCGCCAGCACGCACAAACTCAAGAGCCACTCGGCGCAGGTCGAACTGGTGCGCCTCGATTCAATTTTCGAGAAATACGGCGTCCAGGACATTCACTTTCTGAAGGTTGACGTCGAAGGTGCCGAGCGCGATGTGCTGGAGGGAGCAAACCTCAAACGGTATCGCCCGTGGATCGTGGTCGTTGAAGCAACACTTCCGGCCGAGCCAACGCCCTGCTGGGAAGAGTTTGAACCGGTCATGCTGACGGCAGATTACATCCCGCTCTTGTTTGATGGTCTTAATCGCTGGTATGTTCGCGCGGAATCGGCGCACCTGTCCGAGCACTTTAAACTACCCGTGAATATTTTCGACACGTTTCAGCGGTGGCGAGAAGTGGAGTGGGAAAAGCTCCGTGCACAGCAGGCTGTCGCGCCGCCAAAAATTAGCTTTGCCGCAACGTTTGGCAGGTGAAAAGCGTAGCCGTGATCGGCTCGCGCAAATGTGCGGCACCACACACCTCTCCGCCGTCATTCTCGCGCCAACGAGCGCGGGAATCCAGAAACGTGGCAGTCGCAGCGATAGCAATTTATCGCTACTGAATGTCCAGCCAAAGATCCCGCCACTGCGGATTGCCCCGCTCAATCAGCGCTAGCTTCGCTTTGCGAAGCATCTTCTTCAGCTGCTTCTCGCGCGCAATCGCCTCTGGCATGGACGCAAAGAACTCAAAGTGAACAAGCATTTTCACGTCGTATTGCTTCGTAAATCCGCCAACCAACGCTTCACGATGTTGATAAACCCGCTCGCGCAATGCCCCTGTTACGCCAACGTACAAAGTCCCGTTGCGTTGCGACGCCATGATGTAGATCGCGGGCTGAATTGACATGACGCCAGCGTACTGGATTCCCGCGCTCGTTGGCGCGAGAATGACGGCGGAGGGAAATTCCTATTCACTACTGTGCAGCAAGCACCACACACTTTGGCGTCATTCTCGGCCACAAGCCGGGAATCCAGAAACGTGGCGAAACGCAACCGCGTTCATAGCAGAGTTGCCCGTAATTTGCCGAATAAGCAACGGCGATTCGACGTGCCCTCGGTGCGCACGTGATGACTACTGATCGATAGGAGACGTTCACCGACAGCCTATTCGAGGTGACCTTGCGTTTCGAGAGTTTGAGCAGCCAGTTCGAAAGCACTCAGGTACTCCATGACTACTTCGGCGATACGCTGCAACGACTGGTGTGTGATGTCAAGATAGTGAATGCGGCCCTCATAGGGAGCGCTGTATCTATCTGGCTCACGAAATCCGAACAGCGCGTAGTGCCCGTCCGGCGCGTGCACTTCAGGGTACGCTTCGTTTTGACCTCTGTGGCCCGTTGCGTGCCTAAGAGCTTCAATGCCCGGAAAGTATTCGTCCAATCGTTTCCTAATAGCCTTCAGGTGTACCTTGTCCACCAACGCCTTCACAGATGGGCAGTTCCGAAATTTGACGGACTGGATCTTCTCGAGACGTGCCCGTAGGTGGTAAAGCTCAAAGATGCACTCATTACATGCAATGAAGCGCCAGCGGCTCGCAACGCTACGAGCCACGTTGGGGCTCGGGTTCTTAGCTGTCAGATAGAGGAGGAGCGCAGCTTCCCAAGCTTCGACGCTGTACTGAAGCCCCGTCAAATGCGCGTACAAATCTTTCACAGCAGCGACTTCGTCCGCTGGTGTGGAATTGGAGGGCCAGAGAAGCGGTACGCGGAGCATTTTTTGAGGGCAGATGTTGGAATTCAACCAGAACGAAAAGGTTGGCTCCTCCGATTTGCTAGAGCCTACGGTATCCGATAACTCGCGCTATGGAATCGTGAACTTCTGTTTCAAAGCCGATACGTCTACATGTTTCTACAGTCTCGGCAAGCGACAGCGCGCCGTCGACTGGCCTAGGTCGCATTTCACACCATTCAATGAACTTGTGTTCACCCAAGCGAAAGTGATAAGTCCAATCCGCATCCCAGCCTTGAGGCGGGTAGATGAAGCCATTAGTGGCTTGAGTTCGCCAAAAAGGTGCCCGTTGCCCTAAATCAGACATGAACTCCTGAAGCTCATTCCACTTAGTATTGTTGGCCAAACCTGCAAATTGGTGGTTCATGCACGCCCTGAAGGAAATTAAGTCACTTGTGCTTGGAGAAACGCTAACCCGCCCTCCCATAAACCTCATTAATCTGCTGCGTAACCCGTACAAACGTAGTGCATTTCGACAACGCCTTGAGCGTGCGCGCGCCCACGTACGTGCACGTCGATCGTAACCCGCCAAGAATTTCCTGCACCGTGTGTTCCACTGGTCCACGCGCTTCGAGCGTGACGACTTTGCCCTCCGAGGCGCGGTATTTCGCGACGCCGCCGGAATACATTTCCATCGCCAGATCACTGCTCATACCGTAGAACTTGCGATACGTTTTGCCGTGGTCGTGCACGACTTCGCCGCCGGACTCGTCGTGGGCGGCGAGCATGCCGCCTAGCATCACGAAATCTGCGCCGCCGCCGAAGGCTTTGGCTACGTCGCCGGGCACCGTGCAGCCGCCGTCGCCGCAGATGTGGCCGCCGAGGCCGTGGGCGGCGTCGGCGCATTCGATGATGGCGGAGAGTTGCGGGTAGCCGACGCCGGTCATCTTGCGCGTCGTGCATACGCTGCCGGGGCCGATGCCGACTTTGACGATGTCGGCGCCGGCGAGGATCAGCGCTTCGGTAACGTCGGCGGTGACGACGTTGCCCGCCATAATCGTGGTTTTCGGGTACGCCTCGCGGAAGCGCTTGACGAAGTCGATGAAGGTTTCTGTGTAGCCATTCGCCACGTCGATACAGACGTATTCGATGGCGTCGCCGGTGGCGTTTTTGACGACTTTGAATTTGTCGATGTCAGAGTCGGTAATTCCAAGCGAGTAGAACGCGTAGCGATGCACCGGGTGGTTGTTGTCGTTGAAGAAAGTGACGTAATCTTCAACAAGGTAGTGTTTGTGCAGCGCGACGTGCATGTGATGCTTCGCGAGCGCGGCGGCCATTTCGAAGGTGCCGACGGTGTCCATATTGGCGGCGATGATCGGCACGGTCTCGGAGTGGCGACCGGAGTGACGATATTTGTAGTCGCGCTTCAATTCGACTTTCGCCCGTGAACCGAGCGTCGAGCGCTTGGGGCGGAACAGCACGTCCTTGAAATCCAGCTTTAACTCTTCTTCTATGCGCATCGTAACCACCGTTCGTGGTGAGCCTGTCGAATCATGAGCGCAGAATTCGCGTGTTCATCCTTCGACAGGCTCAGGACGAACGGGGACGAGGCGAAAACGCAGACGTAAAAAAACGAGGTGTCGGCGAGCTTTAAGTTCGTTGACAACCCCGTGGTTGCAGCGAATTGTAGTGCCGAATCGGTAGACTCTCTCTTATGTCAGAAATAAACACAATCCACGCAAGCTACGCCCGCACCGCGCTCGAAAACGTGCGTCGCGAATATCCGAATTTCACGATGCACTTTGTGCATGATGCTGCCGAAGCGCAGGCCTGCGAACCATCGTTCCTGCATCCGATGTTTTTCGGCAGCTACGATTGGCATTCGTGCGTTCACATGCACTGGTCGATGGCTCGGCTGTTGAATCTGGAGCCCGACGCAACGCATTCCAGGGCAATCGCTTCATGGTTCGACCGGCAGTTCGATGCCGCAAAGGCGGAGCGCGAAGTCGCATACTTTTCCCGTGATGGCGCGGCGCACTGGCAGCGGCCCTACGGCTGGGGCTGGTTGCTGAAGGTCTACTCGGAGCTTGCGGTTTGCACGCATCCGCATTCTGAAAAATGGCGCGCGGGCTTGCGTCCACTCGCGGATTATCTGGCCGACGCGATGCTGCATCATTTGCAAACGGCGAATGCACCGGTACGCCACGGTGTGCATTCGAACACGTCGTTCGCGATGATTCATGCGTTGCGCTATGCAACGACCGTGGGTGATTTCGAATTCATGGACGCGATCAAGGCCAAAGCGAAGCAGTGGTTTGGCGCCGATCGCGACTATCGGCTGGCGTACGATTTTTCAGGCGAGGACTTTTTGTCGCCTGGGCTAACGGAGGCTTTGTTGATGGCGCTCGTGCTGCCGATCGATGAATTCCTTTCTTGGTTCGATGGGTTTCTGCCGGAGCTGAAAGCGGGCGATTTTCGTGTGCTCGAACCGGCTTTGGTCACCAACGAGCATGACGCGAAGCAGGTGCATAACCACGGACTCAATTTGTCGCGCGCTTGGTGCATGCGCGGGATCATGCAAATGCTCGAACCCGGCGGCGACCCGCGCTGGCAGCGCTTTGGAACGCTCTCGCGGGATCATGTGGTTGCAGCCGAGGCGGCGATTACGGGGGGCGAATATGTGAGCACGCACTGGTTGATTTCGTTTGCGCTTCTGGCGGATACGGAGTGGGTCGATTGAGTTCCGGAGACATTGCGCTAGCGTTGATGGCGCTGATGATCGTGCTGCTGGTGATCATTGTCGTGTTGATCATCACGCAAAAGAACGCGCTCGTGCGCCGCATGAGCGGCGAGCTTGGTGGTCAACTTGAGCAGAAGCATCGCGCCATGATTGGAGACGTGGGCGGCATGTTCAATCAAGTCAGCGAACGTGTGGGGCGCGACTTGACGCTGGCAAACAGTGGCACGCGCGAAGTGATTGGAACCTTGCAAGTGCAAGTCGTGCATTCGCTTTCGCAACAAACCGAAGCATCGCTCAAACAACTCGCGCTCTTGCAACAAACGCTTTCCACGCAGCAGGATTCCCTCAAACGCGAAGTGCTCGAAGGCATGCTCGGGAAGATGGCCGAGCAGACGCGCGCCAATCAGGAGCTTCTGCAAAACACGTTGCGCTCCATGGGCGCGCAGATCACGCAGCAGGCCGAGACGATGACCAAGACTGTCGACGGGCGTCTGGAGCAGATCAGCGGCAAGGTCAACGAACGGCTTGACGAAGGTTTCAAGAAAACCAACGAGACGTTTGCCAACGTGATGGCGCGGCTTGCGGTGATCGATGAGGCGCAGAAGAAGATCGATAGCCTGACGACGAACGTGGTGAGCCTTCAGCAGGTGCTCTCCGACAAGTCGGCTCGTGGCGCGTTTGGCGAGGTGCAGCTGGAGGCGCTGGTGCGGGATACGTTGCCGCCCGGCGCGTACGAATTTCAGGCAGCGGTCGGGAGTGGGCGCGAAAAGGCCGATTGCGTTTTGACGATGCCGGACGGCACGACAAAGATGGCGATTGATTCGAAGTTTCCGCTGTCGAACTATCGTATTTCGATTGATGCCACGCAGCCGGACGCGGCACGCACAGTGGCGCGCAAGCAGTTCGCGACCGATGTGAAAAAGCACATCAACGACATCGCGACCAAATACATTCAGCCGGAAGCCAACGCCGATGCGGCGGTGATGTTCATTCCTTCGGAGGCCGTTTTTGCCGAGATTATTGGCAACCACGCGGATGTGGTTGCACAGGCACAGGCGCAGCGCGTGTGGCTCACTTCACCGACCAATCTAATGGCGCTGTTGCACATCGTGCGAGCGATGATTCGCGATGCCGAGATGCGCAAGCAGGCCGCGGTGATCAAGAATGAATTGGGCAAACTGGGCACCGACTTCGGACGCTTTCAGGAGCGCATGGACAAGCTCGCCACGCACATCAAGCAGGCCAACGATGACGCTGAGCAGGTGCAGATTTCCAGCCGCAAAATCAGCGGACACTTTGAGCGGATCAAGTCGGTGGAAATTGAAGCGTCCACATCAGAAGTAGGACGGGCACTGCCCGCCGTGTTGCCGGAGGCGGGCAGTGCCCGCCCTACGCTGGGCGGCTAATGCTGGATCGCTTGCTTTGTTTTCCTGGCTAAAAACCAGGCGCCGCGTGCGCGCGCTAACCACGTATGCGCTGCCAGATGATGAATGGAAGGCCGCGCTTCACGAACTTCCTTTTCTCGATCACTACACGTCGGACACGCTTGCGCGCCTGCGCGACCTGACAACACTGTTCCTCGTCGAAAAAAGTATTGTCAGCGGTGCGACAACAGGCGATCACGCGCTTGAAGTCTCCGCGCACATGCGCATCATGATCGGCGTGCAGGCGTGCCTCTTGATCCTTGGTCGCGGCGCGACGGTTGCCGAGGCAATGCGCGACTACGACGGGTGGGAAAACGTGGTGGTTTATCCGGGTGACTTTCCACGGACTCAAGATTTCGAGGACGAAGCGGGCGTGGTTCACCGGCTTGATGAACCGATTGCGGGAGAGAGCTGGGAGGGCGGTCCGGTGCTGCTGTCGTGGCCCGCAGTCGAGGCGGGGTACGAAGAAAGTGGCATGGCACTCGTGATTCATGAATTTGCGCACAAGATCGACATGCTTGATGGCCTTGTTAACGGAATGCCACCGTTGCAAGTCAACGCCCGCGGGCCTTTTCGGCACGCGATTGACGCGGCTTATGCCCACTTCTGTGGATGTGTGGACCGCAGTCTGGACACAGCGATCGATCCCTACGCGGCCGAGTCTATTGACGAGTTCTTCGCGGTCACCTGCGAGGTGTTTTTCGCTGAACCTGAGTTGCTATTGCTCGAATATCCG
>JAYWHV010000352.1:0-7291 GCA_043777615.1 Burkholderiales bacterium
GTCAGCGCTCGGGTCATGCCGCCGATGATGCGCCGCGCGGCGCCGAAATCCATGAGCACCGACCGACCGTTCGGTAGCACCAGAATATTGTCCGGCGCGATGTCGCGGTGATAGCACTTTTCGTGATGAAGCTCCTGCAGCGCGAGCAAAATTGGATCAAGTGTTTCGCACAGCCATTGCTCAGTCACGATCTGCGGGTTAGTGCGAAGCATTTCTCGCAGCGTAACGCCACGGTAATAACGCATCGCCATGTATGCCGTGCCGTTGCCCTCCCAGAAGCGGAACACCTCCACCAAACCAGGGTGCGAGAATTTCGCCAGCATCCGGGCTTCATTGATGAAGCTGGAAAGGCCCGCGTTAAAAGTCTTGCTGTGCTCCTCCGACCGGACGTGCACCGTACCCGTGGCGTTGCGACTGGCGAACGCAGCTGGCAGGTATTCCTTGATGGCAACGATTCGATCAAGACTCGAATCCCGGGCGCTATAGACGATGCCGAATCCGCCTTCGCCGACGACGCCAGTGATTTCAAACTCACCGAGTCGAGAGCCTGCTGGTAGTGCGCTAGAAGCGGTTGATGCTAGTGAACTCATGATCGGGTCTCGCTGTGAGGGAGCAGCATCGAATATTCTCAGCAGCCGCTAAAAGGAATGGGAAACAGTCACCGGCTTGTCCGCGACGACCTCGATGATTCGTTTGACCGGCGCAGCAGGCGGATTGAAGATTTCAACGGTATGCGTACCAACCGGCAGTTTCATTTCGTCAAGGGGCGGCGAAAACCCTTTGCTAATGTCATCAACAACGATGCGCCCCCGCGGTTTTATCGAGAATTTCACAATCCCTTCGACCACCGCAAGCGGGGCAGTCGGCAGCGGATCCGCAGCGACCGGGGTCGTCACAGGATCAGGTGACTTTGCGACTGGGGCCGTAACGGGGGGCGTTTGTACGGCCGCGGTAGCGACGGAATCAGGACTAGCGGTGCTGCGAGAGCGGCTGAACCAGATACCAGCGCCAATGGCAGCGATCAACGCGACCGCTACGCCCGCGTAGAGGGGTGTTCGCGAAGGCGTGTCGGCGGCACGTTGCGGCTGGGAACGCTCACCGCGAATGACCGGGTCTGAATCCTTTATCGCGGCGACGGCCGGGTTGCCGGTTTTCGCGTCTTCGGTACGACGCTTATCTGTGACAGGTCCGGGTTTTGGCGCGTTGGCGTCAGGTTCCAGCCACACCTGCGGCGGCGGAAGTGTGACGACCTGAGCCTGTGTAATGTTCCAACCGAGCGCTTTGCGAAACTCGGTGACCGTCTGGAAACGGTTGTCAACATGAACGCTCATCGCCTTGGCAACAGCTTGCGAGAAAGCGGCAGAATACCGTCCACCGGTCGCATCGGCGATCGATGGCATCGGATCCGACAACATGCGCGAGACGGCCTGCATCGGAGCTTTGCCAGTGGCTATGTGGTACAGCACGCCTCCCAAAGCGTAAACGTCCGTCCACGACCCCTGCTTCATGGTGCCATCGTCGCTGTACTGCTCAATGGGGGCATAGCCAGGCTTAAGTACCGTGGTTAACGCCTGCGTACCGTCACCAAGAATTCTGCGCGCTGAACCGAAGTCGAGTAGCACGGAGCGCCCCTCGGCGAGCATGATGTTGTCGGGCGCGATATCGCGGTGAAAGACTTGCTCGCGATGCAGCATTTCGAGCGCATCGAAAATCGGAGCCATGATCTGCGCTATGCGCTCTTCCGAAAAGGGCTCGCCCCCCCGCGTAAGGACCTGGCGTAGCGTCTCGCCCCGATACAGACGCATGGCCATATAAGCAGTACCGTTGCCCTCCCAAAAACGGAAAACCTCCACCAGCGCCGGATGTGCGAAGCGGGCGAGCATCTTTGCTTCGTTGATGAAGCTCTTGAGACCAGCGTCGAACGTTGCGCGATTGTTGGCAGCACGAACAGCGACCTGAATTCCGTCAACCCGTCCGGCGAACGAGGACGGCATGAATTCTTTCAGCGCAACAACGCGATCCAGTGACGTGTCTTTTGCCAGATAGACAATGCCGAAGCCGCCTTCACCGATCAACCCGATGATTTCGAAATCGGACACTCGCGTGCCGACCGGAAGACAATTGGCGTGAGTCGCGAGAAGGGGGCTGGACGTACTCGACACACTAGGCCTCTAAGATTGGAACAGCGAGAACGATACCAGCATTCGAGTGCCGCTGCCAGTCACACTGGCAGCCTTAATCGCGTGCGCCGCGGGCGAACGAGCAACGTGCCTAGAAGGCGAGACCAACCTCTTCGAGTGTCTTGGCCTGCGTTGATCCAATGAAGCGCGATTTGAAGGCTTCGGTCGCAGCGACACGCCCTTGAGAGAACAGCGGTCCGGGAGCGCCTTTTTCGTTGCCGAGAGAGGTGGCTTCGCTAATCTGCACCTGGGCAATACGCTTCTGCGGATCGATATCACGTATTTTTGCCTTGACGTAAAAGATGTAATTCACGCGCTGACAGTTCGGTCCGGCGCCTGTTACACAAAACGGAAACGCCTGCTGAAACGTGACAATTCCTCCAATCAAAGTTTTGGCCATCGCCATCCGTTCGTCCGCAGCCAGGCTGGCGACACGTGCGGCTTCAGCGATTTTCGCCATTTTCTGCTTTGCTATGGCGTGACGCTGGCATTCGTCATCCGGAAACGAATCGAGAAACCGCCTCAGGCTGTTTGCGTTCGCCCCGGCATTGTTGAACGCGGCTGTACACAAGCTCGCTCTTGACGGAGGCGCGTCGGCGGCTGCGCCCGTTGCCGCGGGCGGCGTCGCGACGGCCACCGGCGGCTGTGACGGCGCGGTTGCTACGGTGGGGGCCGCGACGGGGGGCTCCTTTGTCGCAGAATCCAGCAGAAACGTCATCTCGCCCTTCGCCGTCGGCTTGCCGTTGTCGAACTCGCCGTCGAAGCGATCGCCCGAGCCCCAGCGGAAAATACCCTGTCCATGCGGAACGCCATTGCGCACCTGTCCGGTGTAGGCGTCACCTGAGGCAAACAAAATATCCCCCTGGCCGAACGGCTGGTCGTTCTTCCATTCGCCGTCATACGTGCCGCCGTCGGGGAAGCGCATGACGCCCTGTCCCTCGCGCCGGTCGCCACGCCAGGTGCCTTCGTAGCGCTGACCGTTGGCCCATTCCGCTACGCCGCTACCTTCGCGAACGCCTCTCACCCACTGACCGGTGTAGCCGTCACCAGATTTTTGGCGGAAAGTGCCATTTCCGGTGCGCTCGCCTCTCACAAAGTCACCTTCATAGCTGTCGCCGTTGTTAAAAGTCAGCTTTCCACGACCCTGTTGCTGATCATCGACCCATTCGCCTTCATAGCGTTGGCCGTCGGCCCACACATGGGTGGCTTTACCAACTTTACGACCATTTCTGATTGTTCCCTCATAGGTACGACCGTCGAGAAACTGCACGCGACCTTCGCCGCTGATGATCCCGGTTGCCGGATCGGCAGCAAAGCGCCCGCGGTACACCGCATCGGGTGCACGAATTTCGGACTGCGCTGCTGGCATGTTGGCCGCGGGAGTTGTGCCGGCTGGCACCATCACCGAAGCCGCAAGCGCCGCTTGTTCGTGCTGCTTGATCAAATTCGGTGAAACATCGTTGAGGCAAGCGCCGCCGGCACAGTCACGAACCTGTTCCTGTTGTTCGAGTCGACCGCCTTTGAATTGCCCGCGCAGTATGTAGCGCAGCGCGCCGTTGCTGAAAGCAATCACGTCGCCCACACCTGACGCAAGTCCCGCGACGCAAGCGCCGGTCCACGAAACGCTGAGCTTTTCGGCGTTGGGGATAGACGTAATCAGGCATCGACTATTCAAATCGAGCGCTGACACTGCACCCTGCGCGTTGGCTGGCAAGGACGGCAGAAGTATCGAGAACAAAGCGCCAGAAAGAACAAACTTCGCGAGTTGGGGCATCTACAGCTCCGCCTACAGATCAATCAATGAATTATCGCCTACGGCTTTAGGAAACATCCGTATCGTTTTCACCAACGCTCCAGCAAGGAGGTTGGGTGAAAAAGACAGTATTTGGCGCACGTGCAGCTTTTCTCTCAAAGCCTTTCTGCTTAGGGGCTGCTTAATCGAAACGATGATACTCGACTAAGCGACAAATACCAATCTAGCCCTACATCTGGCGTGCTTTAAGCCAAAAGTTGTCATCGCAAATTAAGCGATTTCCGGCGAGCGTCAGACCCAACAAAACGGAATTCGCGGCTGCAGGGTACGGAACGCACACAACAAAAATGCCCCACCGGGTCGGGCGGGGCATCATCAATTTGTGGGGAATTTGGGGCGACCGATGGGGTTCGAACCCACGACAACTGGAATCACAATCCAGGACTCTACCGCTGAGCTACGGCCGCCATTGAAACTGCTTTTTGGAGTTTTTGGCGCGCCCGACAGGACTCGAACCTGTTACCCCCGGCTTAGAAGGCCGGTGCTCTATCCAGATGAGCTACGGGCACATGAAGCTCGTGCTTTTTGTGACGTCGCTACATCTCTTTTCAAGCACATCGGTAACTAATTCAAGTCTTGTCAAACAACACACAAGAACTTCAAGAATTGGTCGGGGCGATAGGATTCGAACCTACGACATCCTGGTCCCAAACCAGGCGCGCTACCGGGCTGCGCTACGCCCCGAAGCTTTGAATTATAGCCTGAGTCGCTCGACAGCTCCAGCAGAATAGTTGCAAAGCAATCAGGACGCTACATTGGGCCACGTCCCGACGCGTAACCAACGAAACCTTCGTTGCGAAAATTGAAGTAAATTTTCGCTTCAGCCGACACGGCAACACCGTTGCAACGTGCAGGAATGAACGACCAGTACTGCAGCGAATCTCGCGCCGCCTGCACAAATGCCGCCTGATTCGTCAGTGCTTCGACGACGCCGGCGAACTGGCCCGTCTGATCGATGTTGATAGTCAACACCGCTGAGCCTTCGAGCTTTCTTGAATCGGTTGGCAAATCCACCTTCGCGCGGCGCTCGGGCAGCGGTGCGGACCAATCGTTGCAATTCGATGGAGCGGGCGACAACAGCGTGCGATAGCGCGACGGGAAAACGGTTTCGTCAGCGGAAACGGCCGTAATCAGTGTCGAGAAGACAAGCGCACCGGCGACGGCACACAAAGAAAGGGGTTGCGAAAAGGATTTCATCGACGTCTCCTGCCTTGAAACCCCGCACGCTACGCCTATTTTTTCCGCGATGCAATACCCTACGAGCGAACGACGTGTGCTGCGGACTCGCCCTGCTCGACGTTAACCCGGGCGAGCAAGAACAAGCCGATTACAAACATGCTGCCCGTGATCAAAAGCGCAAGACGATGATTGCCCTGAGTCATCCATGTCACGATGCCGTACAGCATCGGGCCGATGATGCCGGAGAGCCGCACCACCAGGCCCCACAGCCCGTAGAACTCAGCGACCTGCGCCTTGGGGCTCATCACGCCAACCAGCGCGCGCCCGCCTGATTGCGAAGCGCCGAGGCATAGGCCCGCGAGATTGGCGGCCACCCAAAAACCATTTTGCGTGTGCCAGAAATACGCGATGAGCACGGTGACGATCCACATCACGAGGGTAATCGAGAGCGTTGTTTTGTGGCCGATTTTGTCCTGCACATAGCCGAAAGCGAACGCACCGATTGCGGCGGAAACATTCACCACGAGCAAAAGTTTGATCGTATCCGCCATCTTGAAACCCAGCGCCTGCTCGGCATAAACAGACGCCAGTGTGATGACCACCGACAAACCCGCCTGATAAGCCAGTCCAGCCCAGAAAAAACGGCGCAAATCAGGATAGTGCTTAAGCTGCGCCAACGAGCGTTTCAGTCCGTTGATCACGCTCCGCGGCGCGACGTCGGGTTTGGGCACTGCGCGCTCACGCAGAAAGAGAAAAATGGGCAGACTGGCGGCTGCGTAAATTGCGGCCGTAATCACGAGCGTCCAGGGCACGTATTGCACTGCCTTCGCACCCGCCGCTTGCTGCGCGGTCACCAGCCACAAACACACGCCCAGGGTCAGCAGTCCGCCGACGTAGCCCAGGCTCCAGCCCCATGCCGACACTTTGGCGATTTTCTGACTGGTGGCGAGTTCCGGCAGGAATGAGGCCGTGAAATTTTCGCCAAGCGCGTAAAACACGTTGCTCGCAACAAAAACAACGCAAGCGAGCCACAGCAGAGCACCGCCTTGAGCGGAAATCGGCGCCAGCGCCAGCGTCGTCGCGACACAGCCAATCGTCGCAATCGCCAGCACTTTTTTCTTCGCCGCATGTCGGTCTGCCCAAGCGCCGAGCACCGGGCCGATGACCATCACAATCGCAAACGAAATCGCGACAATCGTGGTCCACAACAGCGTCGCCCAGTCCGCGCCGCCCGCAATCACGCTCACGAAAAACGCGTTGAAAATCGCCGTGATCACGACCGTCGTGTAGCCCGAATTGGCGAAGTCGTACATTGCCCACGACCACACTTCGCGCGAGGTGGCAGGAATAGCTGCGGCGACCTCCGTCGCTGGCGCGCTACTCACGTTTCGCTTCAAAAAGCTCGACCGGATTGCCCGATGGATCTTCGACGAGAACCTGTTTGCCGCCGGGGCCGCTGATGGGTTCGTTGCGGAATTTTGTCCCGGTGCCTTTCAACGTGGCGACCGTAGCGTCGATGTCATCAACGCCAATCACAATGCGGTTCCAGCCACCCGACTCCGGCTTTGCGCCATCGGGCATCGGCTTCGCGGCTGACGTCCCCGGCCCGCTCAGCCAAAGCTGAAGATCGCCGCGTTCGACGATCGCGAACGGTGGCCCCCACCGATCCACGAGCGCGAAGCCGAGCGCCTCATAAAAAGGAAGCGCCGCGTCAACGTCGCGCACCAGGTACCGGATCGTTGCCATCGTTTTCTTCCTTCCTTTGAATTATCAGCTTTGCAGCGAAATGACCACGGAATTGGGGCTAGCGCCGATTTTCTTCAATAGTCGATAACTACCTTAAAGCACACACAGCCCAAATGAAACGGCGCTTTCAGACAAAAGCTGTATCGCAAACTTACGCCTAGTGAAGTACGCAACCCGTCGCCGCTGCGATCTCGTCGCGCGTCACGCCCGGTGCCAGTTCCACGAGTTTCAGACCGGCTGGCGTCACTTCCATCACGCCCAAATCGGTGATGATCACGTTAACCACCCCGACGCCGGTCAGCGGGAGATTGCACGCCGTCAAAATCTTCTTGTCAGTCGAGCCGTCCTTTTTGGTCGCGACATGCTCCATGAG
>JAYWHV010000353.1:0-7291 GCA_043777615.1 Burkholderiales bacterium
GGAATCTCAACCCGCGACATCGGCCAACCTACACCTGCCCCGCAAAATCGCGAGCAAATTGGTAAGCCACACGACCCGAACGCGAGCCGCGTTGCAGCGCCCAGTTGAGCGCATCACGCTCGAAAGCTTCATGTTTCTTCGCGTCGGACGGGATTGCTGCGCCGAGTTGCTTCACCCACGAGGTGACCGCCGCCAGATAATCTTCCTGCGAGAACGGATAGAACGAAATCCACATACCGAAGCGCTCAGAGAGTGACACTTTTTCCTCGACACTTTCGCCAAAGTGCACCTCTTCGCCAACGTACTTCGTCTCTTCGTTCTCGTGAAAATATTCGGGCAATAGATGGCGGCGGTTTGAGGTGGCGTAGATCAACACGTTCGGCGTCGCAGCGGCAATCGAGCCATCGAGAATCGCCTTCAACGCCTTGTAGCTGCCGTCTCCCGCATCAAACGACAAGTCATCGCAAAACAGCACGAAGCGATACGGTTCATCGGCGATCTGATCGACGATGTCCGGCATGTCGTTCAGGTGCTCCTTCTCGACTTCGACCAGGCGCAATCCGCGCTTCGCATACCGCGCGAGCATCGCCTTCACCAGCGAGCTTTTTCCCGTTCCGCGCGATCCCGTCAACAGCACATTGTTGGCGGGTTTTCCGGTGACAAACTGCTTCGTATTGCGATCAATTTGTGCGTGCTGCGCTTCTACGCCAATCAGCCAGTCAGCGTCCATGTGGTGAACATGCTGCACAGCTTCGAGGTACTTCAACGTTCCGGAAACGCGCCAGCGCGCGGCCACACACTGCTTGAAGTCGGGCTTTGCACGCGACGCCGGTGCCATGCGCTCCAGCGCGTTGGCAATACGCCCCAAAGTGTCCAGAAACTGGAGGCTCGATTGGCTCATTTGACGGCCCGATTAACTGCGGTATTCCGCATTTATCTTGACGTAATCGAACGAAAAATCGCAGGTGTAAATCGTCTGCGCAGAGCTTCCCCGGCCGAGATTGATTGCGACAGTGATCTCCTCGCCCTTCATGACACGAGCGCCTTCTGCTTCCTGATAACTTGCAGCGCGACCGCCGCTTTCCGCAACAAGAACCTCGTTCAGATGCACCGTGACTTTTGCCGGATCAAGATCGGCGGGTGCGCCGTAGCCAACAGCGGCCAGGATGCGACCGAGATTCGGATCAGACGCGAAGAACGCCGTTTTCACGAGCGGTGAATGCGCAACCGCGCGCGCGATACGATCACATTCGGCGACGTCTCTACCGCCGCTCACTGCGATGGTCATAAACTTGGTCGCGCCTTCACCGTCACGCACAATGGCTTGCGCGAGCTCGAGACTGACTTTTTCCAGTGCTGCGACCAGCGTTTTGCCGTCGGCGGATTCGAGCGACGCAACACTGGCGTTACCTGCCTTGCCGGTGGCAGCGATGATGTAGCTGTCGTTGGTTGAGGTGTCGCCGTCTACGGTGACGCGATTGAAACTCACGTCAGCAACTCGCTTCGCGAGTGGTTGCAACAAAGTGGGCGCGACGGCGGCATCGGTGAAAACGAACGAAAGCATCGTTGCCATGTTCGGCTGAATCATGCCTGCACCTTTGGCGATGCCGGTGACGTTCACTGCTCTGCCGTCGATCACGGTTTGCGTGCTCGCGAGCTTGTAGACCGTGTCGGTAGTCATGATGGTTTGCGCGACGCGATCCCATGCGGCGAGCTTGTTCGCCTTTATCTCGCTCGCGGCGGCACTGATGCCCGCATTGATGCGATCCATCGGCAGGTGTTCAAGGATGACGCCTGTCGAAAATGGCAACACCTGATTTGCGTTGCAATTTAGCGCGGCAGCGACAGTCACGCAACTCGCACGGGCGTTCATCAGTCCGAGTTCACCAGTCGCCGCATTGGCGATTCCGGTGTTAACAACGAGCGCCCGAATCGCAGCCGTCGCTGCCAGATGTTCGCGGCACACCTGCACCGGCGCGGCTGCGAATCGACTCTGTGTGAACACGCCGCCAACATGGGTGCCGGGAGCGAATTCAGCCATCAGCATGTCGTAGCGATTGGGCTTGCGTACACCGGCTTGCACGGACGAAAAGCGAACACCGGCAACCGCATGAGCTTTGGTGGGGTCAAGAGGGCTGTAAGAGACAGGCATGAGGAGAATTCTGATCAGGTCAATGAAAAAGGCCCGACGTAGTCGCTACGCGGGCCTTGAAGTGGAATAGTTTTGCCGCTGCCGGATGTTAGTCCAGACGCCCGTGACAGTTCTTGTACTTTTTGCCCGAACCGCAGAAACATGGATCGTTGCGACCCAGTTTTGCGCCCCGGTTCACGACCGGCTGATTACCGCTCGATTCGGACGCAGAAACTACTGTTTCCTCGCCCGTCAATCCATCAACATCGGCGTGCTTGTAGGCGACGTTTTGCATTGCAGGCGCGGGCTCGACGGCCTGCGCATCAGCCTCGGAGCGCACTTGTACTGTCAACAGAATGCGCACGACCTCGCCACGGAAACGATCGAGCATTCCGCCGAACATTTCGAACGATTCGCGCTTGTACTCCTGCTTTGGATTCTTCTGTGCATAACCGCGCAGGTGAATGCCCTGGCGCAGCAGATCGAGGTTCGACAAGTGTTCGCGCCACTGCGTATCCATGATCTGGAGCAGGATATTGCGCTCAAACTGGCTGAACACTTCGTCGCCCGCCACTTCGCGCTTCGAGTTGTACGTGTCGAGTGCTTCTTTTTTGCAACGCTCAAGGATGTCGGCGTCGTCCAGATCCGGCTGCGTTTTTTGCCAGTCGGCAACGTGCGCATGAACCTGCACGTCGTGCATCGCGGCCTCAAGCCCTGGCAGATCCCATTGCTCTTCCTGACTCTCAGGGGGTACATAGCGTTTGACCGTGTCATCAACCCAGCCGCCAATCATGTCACGTACGGTGTCGCTGACGTTCGTGTGTTCGAGCAGGTGATTGCGCTGCTCGTAAATCGCTTTGCGCTGATCATTGGCCACGTCGTCGTACTCAAGCAATTGCTTGCGAATGTCGAAGTTGCGCGACTCGACCTTAAGTTGCGCTTTTTCGATCTGGCGCGACATGATTCCCGCCTCAATGGGCTCGCCGTCAGGAATGCGCAAACGCGTCATGATGTTCTTCATGCGGTCACCGCCAAAGATGCGAATGAGCGGATCCTCGGCTGACAGGAAGAATCGACTGGAACCGGCATCGCCCTGACGACCGGCTCGACCGCGCAGCTGGTTGTCAATGCGGCGCGACTCATGGCGCTCGGTGCCGACAATGCGCAAACCTCCCGCAGCAAGCACTTCATCATGCCGCGCCTGCCACGCCGTTTGCGTGGCTTCCATCTTGGCCTTACGCGCTTCGGGCGTAAGTGATTCGTCCTCACGAATCGCGCGCAATTCGGGCTCGAGCGCACCGCCGAGAACAATGTCCGTGCCGCGACCAGCCATGTTGGTGGCGATCGTCACGGCCTTGGGCATCCCGGCCTGGGCAACGATGCTTGCTTCACGTTCATGCTGTTTGGCGTTTAACACCTGATGTGGCAATTTCTCTTTCGTGAGCATCGCCGAGATCAGCTCGGAGTTTTCAATTGAGGTTGTACCAACGAGAACCGGCTGTCCGCGGTTGTAGCAATCGCGAATATCGATCACTGCAGCGGCATATTTTTCGGCGGAAGTTTTGAAGAACAAATCGTTCTCGTCGCGGCGCACCATGTCGCGATGGGTCGGGATGATGACGGTTTCGAGGTTGTAAATCTGCTGGAACTCGTAGGCCTCGGTGTCGGCCGTTCCAGTCATGCCGCCTAACTTCGCATACATGCGGAAGTAGTTCTGGAAGGTAATCGAAGCAAGCGTCTGGTTCTCGCGTTGAATCGGCACACCCTCCTTCGCTTCAACGGCCTGGTGGAGTCCTTCGCTCCAACGACGGCCCGACATCAGACGACCTGTAAATTCATCCACGATGACGACCTCGCCGTCTTGAACGACGTAGTGCTCATCGCGGTTGTACAGGGCATGCGCGCGAAGCGTCGCATACACATGATGCATCAGCGAAATGTTAGCCGCGTCGTAAAGGCTCGCCCCCGCTGGGAGTAGCCCCATCTCCTCGAGCAGTTGCTCGGCGTGTTCGTGGCCCTGCTCCGAGAGGTGAACCTGACGGCCCTTTTCATCGACCCAATAATCGCCCGGCGTGTCTTCTTTGTCCTGCTTTGTGAGCTTGGGCGACAAGTCGTTAATCTTGTAATAGATCTCGATGTTGTCTTCGGCCTGTCCCGAGATGATGAGTGGTGTGCGCGCCTCGTCAATCAGAATCGAATCAACCTCGTCCACAATGGCGAAGTTCTGGCCGCGCTGACGGCGATCCGCCACCGCGTACTCCATGTTGTCGCGCAGGTAGTCAAAGCCAAATTCGTTGTTCGTGCCGTACGTAATGTCGGCAGCGTAGGCGGCGATTTTCGACGCATTGTCCTGCTGCGACGTCACGGTGCCGACGCTCATGCCCAAGAAGCGATAAATGCGCCCCATCCAGTCAGCGTCACGCGTGACGAGGTAATCGTTCACGGTCACCAGATGCACGCCTTTGCCCGACAGCGCGTTCAGGTAAATCGGCAACGTAGCCATCAGCGTCTTGCCTTCGCCCGTGCGCATCTCGGCAATCTTGCCTTCATGAAGCGCCATGCCGCCAATCAACTGCACATCAAAGTGGCGCATCTCGAGCACGCGACGCCCGGCTTCACGCACCACGGCAAAAGCTTCAACCAGCAAGTCGTCCAGGGTTTCGCCAGCGGCGACACGTTTCTTGAATTCCGCCGTTTTTCCGCGCAGTTGCTCGTCCGAAAGCGCTTTCAGGCCGTCCTCAAGCGCGTTGATCTTGATCACATTGCCGCGGAATTGTTTGAGCAGACGATCATTACGGCTGCCGAATATTGTTTTTAGAAATTTGTCGATCATGATCTTGAGGTGCACGCGAGAAGGGTGCAGGAAAGGTGGCCGCCCGAAAAACCGCGGCCAGGGTTGCGGATGTAGCAAAGCCCACCTGACTTCGTGAGCATGAAATCATGCCGCGAAGACGAAGCGGGCCAAACCATATATTTTAGAGTGTGCGGCAGCTGCCGCGGGCCGAGCGGCGATGGCCGCTCGGGATTCCGGGTCGAGGCGCTACTGAACCGCGAGGAAGCGGCCCGGGTTCTGCGCGACGCCGTTGAGGCGCACTTCGAAATGCAGGTGGGGGCCGGTCGAGCGACCGGTGCTACCCACGCGGGCAATGCGCTGCCCGCGCACGACGAGATCGCCTTCCTTGACCAGAAGCTCGGAGCCATGCGCGTAGCGCGTGACGAGCCCGTTTCCATGGTCAATTTCGACGCTTTTGCCGTAGGCGGGGTGGTAATCAGCATAAATCACTTTGCCGCTCGCGGCTGAATTGATTGCGGTGCCGGTTTCGGCAGCGAAGTCCACGCCTTCGTGGAAGGTTTGATGCCCGTTGAACGGGTCAATCCTGTATCCGAAGTTCGAGGTGTAATTAACGTTTTCAACCGGCGGCAGCGTCGGCAGGAATTTGCGCTGCGCGCTTCCCTCAACCAGAAGCGCTTCGAGCACGGAGAGTTGGTCGGCCTTGACGTCGACGTTTTTGTTCAATTCGCCCAACTGCTTGGCGAAATCGTCAAACGAGAGTGGCGCGCCGATAGTCGCTGCGCCGCCGCGACCGCTGTTGGCTGTAGCGCTCGGCAACTCGGCAGGCTTCAAGCCAGCGACCTTGGCGAGCTTCTCGCCCAGTCCGTCCAGCCGCAGCATGTGCGCCTGCACCTCACCCAGCTTGACCGCAAGGTTATTGATGTTGTCCTGAATTTGCTGCTGCCGCGCCTTCGCTTCGGCATGCTGATCGGCCAGAAGTACGCTGCGAATGAGGGGATGATCGCTGGTGGCGGCGTATTTCAGTGAGAGGTAATTGGCGAGTGTGGCCGTCAAACCAAGCGCCAAAAGCGCAACAAACGTCAGACCGATGACTTGCGGAATGCCTACGTTCAGCGATTTCTTCGTTCTGAAGTCACTCGAAACAACGATAATTTGCAAGTGAATTTCCTCAATTTTTCCGGCGCGGGCAAAACACTTTATCCGCGTCCCAAAGCGCTGACCCAGTACCTGGATCGTCTGCCCGCTTTGAGCGCTGCGTTACTACATGCCCGCGAAGGTTCGCGTCAATTCGATGTGTTGATTGAGGTCGTGCCGGAGCGTCTAAAGCGCTTTGTGTTGGCAATGTCGCCCTCAGGTTCAACGCTGAGTATTACGGTGACTTCCGTCGAGGCCGCACATTTGACGCGGCTCTTAAGCACCGAAATGCTCACGAAACTGGACCGTAAGGGGTTGAAATTTAACGAAATTTCGTTGAAGACGCAATCAAACAGTGCGACGGCAACCCGGCTGAGAGTGCTGCCGGAAGCTGATTCTCAACGCAAATTGAGTATCGCTGCGGATCGCATAAAAAGTGAGCGCATACAAACTAGCCTCAAGCGATTGGCGAAAACAATGGCAAATCGGTAGTGCGTCTCTGGGTTTTTTCCGGAAAAAGACCGTTCGCGACGAAAAAAATGAGTTCTTGAGATCGGCAGATATTTACAGCTTTTTCGTGAAACGCCCTGTTTACATGGGCTAGCGACGCATTTAGCGCATTACCGACTAGCAGCCTTTTGTTCGCCTATCCCAAACGTAATAAGGCTTACAGACGAAAGCCATTACCGGGGAAACGCTGACGCTACGTTGTAAATCGCCAGGCCATCGGTTGCGCCTGCAATGCCAAACACAACCTGTTGTTCAGTTCATGCCCCGACTTGAACGCATGATATTTGGCTCGCACCCTGTGCCCGAGCAAAAAAAGGTCGCCCACCGCGTCGAGCACTTTGTGCCGCGCCAGTTCGTCGGCGAAGCGCAGGCCTTCGCGATTGAGCACTTTGTATTCGTCGAGCACGATGGCGTTTTCCATGCTGCCGCCTTGCGCCAGGCCGATTGAACGCAGAGTCTCAACCTCATAGGCGAACCCGAAGGTACGTGCGCGGCTGATGTGCGACAAAAAGTCCTCGTCGTCTAGCTTCATCTTGACGTGACATTGATCATCCGGAATCGCCGGATGCGAAAAGTCGATGGTGAAGTCCACCTCGAAATTAGCATTCGGCAGCAATTCCGCAAACTTGTCGCCTATCTCGACACGAACGGGTGTGAGCACCTCAATGTAGCGGCGCGGCGCGTCCTGTGCGACGACACCTGCCTGATCAATCAGGAACACG
>JAYWHV010000354.1:0-7273 GCA_043777615.1 Burkholderiales bacterium
TTGTCATCACCGCGCTATCGGACACAGGTTCCAGTTTTCCGCTATTGGGCGGCACGTGCGCCGTAGGCACGCCTGTTGCGGTCGGAGCAAGTTGCACAATCCTCCTTCGCTTTGTGCCGTCCGCGGTGGGCGCACAAAGCAAAACGTTGACCATTAGCCACAACACCAGCGCCCCT
Source organism: Burkholderiales bacterium (assembly GCA_043777615.1). Taxonomy (GTDB): domain Bacteria; phylum Pseudomonadota; class Gammaproteobacteria; order Burkholderiales; family Casimicrobiaceae; genus Casimicrobium. The sequence goes on from JAYWHV010000354.1 coordinate 177, forward strand.
GCTGTGGCCGTTGGTCTGTCCGGAACCGGCATCACAACCGGCCCGCCAACCACGAAAACGATGGTTGAATATTTGTATGCGCCGCTGAACTATTACTTCATCACGTCGCGCGACGATGACAAGGCCGCACTCGACAAGATCGCGGACTTCAAGCGCACGGGTTTAAGCTTTCCGGTCTACGCAACTGAGGCGGCAGGCACCAAAGCGATTTCTCGTTTCTACTTCGACCAAATCGCGGTGAAGGCCTCGCGTGGCAGCCATTTCTACACGCTGCTGGATGCCGACAAAGCGGCCCTCATTGCCCTGAATCCGGGCAATACCACCACGCCGCGTTTGCCGTTCAATGAAGGCGTCGATTCGTGGGCGTTCTTGCCCGTTGTCTCGGGGCCGGGCGGCTCATGTGCAAGCGCCCAGACGCCGGTGTATCGCCTGTTCCGCGGTAGTGCCCGCTTCCCGGACGACCCGAATCACCGTTTCACGACCAGCGTCGCGACGTACGACGCGTTCGTCGCACTCGGGTGGGACGGCGAAGGCGTGAACTTCTGTGTGCCTGCCTTGTAGAAATTTTGGCCTCGCTCTTTAGCGGTCACGGCAACAGGGTCGCGAGGAAATTCGCGGTCACCTGAGGATCGACGTTGCCCACGGCGGCGCGGTCCGTCAGCGCCGTGCCTCGCAATCCGAGGAGATAACGGAGCACGAGCAATCCATCAGTCGTCGCTTTCACACTGGCATCCCCATCAACATCGAGCGCATTTCCCAGCGCTGCGATGTAGCTCGCAATCGCTGCGGCATTGCGCTCCGCGTTGGCACCGACCGCCGCGTTGGTCAGCGCCGTATCTCGCATACCGAAGAGGTAGCGCAGCAACAGCACGGCATCGGTTGAAGCATCAAAATTCCCGTCGTTGTCGATGTCGAGGCTCGGAACATAACTACCAGCCGTGAACGTTGCCGTCAGCGTAGCGTTCACGTTGGGAACCACATAGTTGTGGGTGCGGGCGCCCGTGTCGGACCAGCTTGAAAAACGCAATCCGCCCGTGCCGCGGTTCTGATCGCTCACACTGACCGGCAACTGCCAGCCGCTCCACACCGTCACCGTCGTTCCCGCGACGAGGGCGGCGCCGCCGTTCACGCGAATGCGCGCGCCACTTGCCTGCGGCTGCGGGGCGGAGGATAGTGTCAACGACACCTTGCGCGGCATGAGATTTTGCGAAATAACGGTGCTGGCACCACCGCTATCGGTCACGGTCAGAATGATCTCCAGATAGCTCGTGATTGCCGCCGCAAGATCTTCCGGCGCAGGAGCGGTGAAGGTGACGTTGTTGCCCGTTGTCGCCGGCAGCAATGGATGCGTATGCGCGTCGTGATGCAGCAGGACGCGCCACGAAAGCGCGCTTGCGGCGAGCGTGCCGTCCTCGGGGTCGCTTGCGGTCGCGGAGAGCGTAATGACATCGCCCACGTTGAACAGATAGGCGCTTGTGGGCGCGGTAATCGTCGCCGAGGGCGCTAGGTTGCCCGCGCGCACGACCGTTGTTACCGGCGCAGAAAACGCGAAGTTGCTGTCGCGTGCTCTGACTGAGGCGGTAAATGTGCCAGCCACGGTGTACGTCTTGTTGGTCGTGGCTGCCGTCGAGGTGGAAGTTGTGCCATCGCCAAAATCCCAGAAATAGGTCAGCGCGTCGCCGTTCGGGTCGCTCGCCGTGGCCGTGAACACGGTGTTGAGCGGCAACACGCCTGCAGCGGGGTTGGCCGAAAACGCCGAGACGGCGGGTGGCGAATTGCCGCTCGCAGAGTAGCTGATTTTTCGAATCTGGCCACCCCCCGCATAGGTCGTGTAGTACAGCGCCTGACCGGTGCCGTCGGGCCCGAATCGCAACGATGTCGCGCTACTGTTACCCAATCCCGTGACGAAGGCAAAGGCGTTCGGCAGCGCGGCGGTTGGTGTGCCGGTGGTCGGGATCCGCAGGACCGCGCCGCACACATAATCCGCCAGCAAATAAGTGCCGTCGTAAGCTGCGGGCCACACCCCGGTCGGCACGAACGCACCGCCCGTGATGGAGGCGCAACCTGTCACCGAGGTTCCAGGAATGGTGCCGCGCGGATACTCATAAACCGGGTCGATCAAGCCAAGCGTTCCGGGCGAAGTGCAGGGGCCCGAGCTGCTGTTGCTGTGCCGTCCTTCGCGGCAATTCCACCCGTAGTCAGCGCCCGCTTGTCCTTCGTCGACCTCTTCAAATGCGCCCTGCCCGACGTCGTTGATGTAGAAGCGCGTGCCCGCTGCGTTCATGTCCATGGCAAAGCGAAATGGATTTCGCAGCCCCCAGGCGAACGTCTCTTCGCAATGCTGGCCGACCGTGGTTGCCCCAGTCACATTGCAGCGTCTGGTGCCGCCGGCAACAAACGGATTGCTCGCGGGGATGCCGCCATCCCGGTTGACGCGCAGGATCTTCCCGGTCAGCACATGCTTGTCGCGCGAGGCATCGTTTCCGCCAGCTGAACCGGGACTGGTGCCGGAATAGTCGGTGCCCCCATCACCGATGCTGATGTATAAAAATCCATCCTTGCCGAAGTGCACGTCACCCGCGTTGTGATTGGTGCCGCGCGCGGGCATGCGATCCACCAATACCACTTCGGTCGCGGGGTCTACCTCGTCGGTGCTCGACACGGTTCCGAGCACAAAGCGCGAGACGCGATTCGCTTTGCGGTTGACGGCGGAATAAGTCCCATCCGGCGTGCCGTCTGCGGCGTTCGCAGCCGTGTAGTTGGGGGCGCTGCAGTTCGAGCCATTGCGTGCCGTGTAAAAAAGATAAATGTATTTGTTGGCGGCAAAGGCCGGGTCAACCGCGACGCCGAGCAGTCCTTGTTCGCCACCCGTGCAAATTTTCGGATTTGCGGTGCTCGTCCCCGTATCAAAACTCAGTGCGGGTGTCGCCACCAGAGCACCGTTCTTGAAGATCCGCAGCGAACCATTCTGACCCGTGATGATCATGCGACCGTCCGGCGTGAATGCAATCGCCGTTGGCGAGCCTACGGCGGTCACCAGCGCGTCTGAAAATCCGCTCGGCAGGGTTTGTGCACCTACCGGCGGCACGACGCCCAAGAGCGCAACCACGAGGACGGCAAGCAGGAATATTGGGCATTTCTTCATGGTCGGAATTTATGCCATTGGCATCGCGATTACAAGCACCGCCCGCCAAACCGCGCGGTTTTCATCGCGTACCGCTTCGCCAGCACCAATAGCTTTTCTTAAATTCGCGTTGTAAAGCCCAAGCAAAAAAGGCTATGCGTCAAGAAACACCATTTATCGACTTTCCAAATAATCCGCAGTTAGCCCCAATTCAATATGCCTTTCACGGAAAAGCTGTTAGCTACTTTGTCGCAAAAAAAACAACGATTACGCAGGCGATCGGCGCTGTGCGACCAACCCGCCTTGTCCCACAAGCAAACATCGCTACATTAACGGTTAGGCACTAGCCGAATGCAATTGGTCATTTCTCTTCACCGCAGCGATTTGCTGCTCCCGCCCCCAGCGCGCCCAAATCTGCGAGCGCCTTTGTGACCGTGCTTTCTCGTGTTTCCCCGGTTCCCGCCATTTCCTCCTTCGCCTCTCCTCGTTCATAAGGAAATTCATGACGCAATCCAAGTCGCGTGTCGTGTCCATTAATTCGCGCTCGGCAAAAACCAAGTCGGCGCCCACCAAACTGTTCGTGCTCGATACCAACGTCATGATGCACGATCCGACGTCCCTTTACCGATTTGAAGAACACGACATCTTTCTGCCGATCTGCACACTCGAGGAGCTGGACAACAACAAAAAAGGCACGCTTGAAGTCAACCGCAATGCGCGTCAGGCTTCACGATTTCTGGATGAACTGGTCAAGGGATTTGACGCCCAGATTGCCGACGGCATTCCGTTGACGGCTGCTTCCGGCGGTGCGGCGACGGGCCGTTTGTTCCTGCAGACCGAGCCGCTTTCGGTGCAGCTACCTTCGTCATTCGCCGCCGGCAAAGCGGACAACGAGATCATCGCCGTCTGCCTGCATCTGCGCAAGAAAGAACCGAAGCGCCATATCGCGCTTGTATCCAAAGACATCAATATGCGCATCAAGGCGCGCGCTCTGAATGTCGATGCCCAGGACTATTACAACGACAAGGTGCTCGAGGACTCAGATCTTCTTTACACCGGCATGACCGAGCTGCCGAAAGACTTCTGGGAGAAGCACAGCAAGGGCGTCGAGAGCTGGCAGCAAGGCGGCTCCACCTTCTACAAAATCAGCGGCCCGTCGGTTGCAAAAATGCTCGTCAACGAATTCGTCTATACCGAGGTGGACACGCCGTTCTACGCGCGCGTCATCGCAATTGAAGGCAAGATCGCCACGCTACAAACGCTTCGCGATTTCGGCCATCACAAAAATTCCGTCTGGGGGATCACTGCACGCAACCGCGAGCAGAATTTCGCGCTCAATCTGCTGATGAATCCGGACATTGATTTCGTTACGCTCATCGGACAGGCCGGAACCGGAAAGACGCTGTTGACGCTCGCGGCAGGCTTGCAGCTAACGCTCGATCAGAAGATTTACAACGAAATCATCATGACCCGCGTGACCGTACCGGTCGGGGAAGACATTGGCTTCCTGCCGGGCACCGAGGAAGAAAAAATGACGCCGTGGATGGGCGCACTCGAGGACAACCTTGAGGTACTCATGGGTGCGGACAAAGAGGCGGGCGAATGGGGGCGCGCGGCAGGTAACGACTTGATCCGATCCCGTGTCAAAGTGAAAAGCCTCAACTTCATGCGCGGCCGTACGTTCCTGAACAAGCTGCTCATCATTGACGAAGCGCAAAATCTGACGCCCAAGCAGATGAAAACGCTCATCACGCGCGCGGGGCCGGGCACCAAAGTCGTCTGCCTCGGCAACATTGCGCAGATCGACACGCCTTACCTGAGCGAAGGCTCGTCGGGATTGACCTACGTGGTGGATCGGCTGAAAGGCTGGGCGCACGGAGGACACGTCACGCTGCAGCGCGGCGAGCGGTCCCGATTGGCGGACTATGCGGCTGAAGTTTTATAGCGCAGCACATACACTGACCGTGCAACAAGGAGGAATCGTTATGCAAAAATTTATCGTATCTGCGCTCACGGCCATCGCCGTCACATTGAGTACCGCAAGTTTCGCGCAATACCCCGAACGCGCAGTCAACTACATCATCCCGTTCGTACCCGGTGGCGAGAGCGACATCACCGCGCGCCTGCAGGGCAAAGTTTTGTCGCGTATTGCCAGCAAGGACTTCATCGTGCAGAACAAGGCGGGCGCTGGTGGAGCACTGGCTTGGGGGCAGTTGAACAGCATGCCGAGCGATGGCTACACCATCATGGGCACCAATCTGCCGCACCTCATCCTGCAGCCGCTAGAGGGTCAGGTGCCCTACAAGACCGATGACATCGTCAACGTCTTTTTCTTTCAGTACACGGCCGACGCGCTGGTGGTTGCAGCGGATTCGCCCTACAAGACATTCGCCGATGTCATCGCTGCAGCGAAGGCCAATCCCGAAAAGGTGACCGTAGCGGGTAGTGGAACCAACTCCGCCAACCACATGGCGTATCAACGCCTCGGTTTGCAGGGCAAAGTGAAAATGACCTACATCCCGTTTAAAGGAACCGGCGACTTGACCACCGCCCTGCTCGGCAAGCATGTCGACGCCGCCATGAGCTATCCAACATTTGCTGTCGCCAACAAGGAAAAAATTCGCATGCTCGCGGTTGCGACGCCCAATCGTTTGCCGCAGTTTCCGAACGTACCGACCTTCAAGGAGCTGGGATTTGACTGGGTCGACGGTGCCTATCGCGGCATCGCAGTGCCGAAGTCAACGCCAGAGGCCACGCGCAAGCAGATTTCGGATCTGTTCCTGAAAATCAATAACGATCCGGAGTTCCGCAAACAGATGCTCGATGGCGGTTTTGAACCCATCGACATCACGTACGAAAAGATGGCTGACTTCATGAAGCAGCGCAGCGTCGAGACGATGCCGCTTGCCCGACAGATGGGTCTGGTGAAGTAAGTTACAGCGGGAGATTCCCGGCGAGAGCCGGGAAAGTGGCGCAGGGCACACCGGACGGACTATCGCGCGTCGCTGGCGAAGCCAGCAGCTACGCTATCTGCACGACGCCGGGCTGTACCGCCACTTCCACGGGCGTCTCGGCAACGCCTGCCTCGCGGGCACGATTCAAGTTGCCCTTGATCCAGTTCACCAGCGGCACCCACGCCTCAATCTGTTGCTCCGTTCTCGACATGGGCAAATCGTAAATCGACACGCCGTCGCGAGCGCACTGCGGGTACACCACGCTGTCGGGCACGAACATCACCACAGGCAGGCCGCTGCGCTTGAAGAAATTATTCAATTCCTGCGCCATACGCGTGCGGCTGTCGGTGCGACTGCCGACGAGGCCGATCGCCACTTTGCCCGACTGCACGTTTGGGTCGGCGTGCAATTTGATCAAAAATTTAGCCGTTGCCTCGATGTCGAATACGGAGGGATTGACCGGTACCAGAACGCAATTCGCACGCGACAAAAGATAGGTTCGATCAGCACGGCGCAAGCGCGCATGCGTGTCAATCACCATCCATTGCGGCCCGAAAACTCGCAGCTCTTCCATGTCCGTCTGTTCGTTCCACGACATGATTTTCGGCAACATGGCGGGACGGCGCGACAGCCAGTTGGTCGCCGATTGCTGCTTGTCGAGATCCATGATCACCACCCGCTGCTTGGTCGATGCGAGCATCCCGGCGATGTTGGTGCTGAGCGTCGACTTACCGGCTCCGCCCTTGGGATTGGCTACAAGTATGGTGAACATGCGGGAAGTGTATCGTCCTAACGATGGGCAGCGGATGCGTGCTGAGTCGTCCCAGCTTTGGATGCGACGCGCTGTTGTAGCCAGTGAAAAATCGGCGGCCAGTCGGACCAGGCCTCTTCCGCGCGCGAGCGCGGCAAGTCGAAGATGGAAAGACCGTCTCGCGCTGCGTGAACATAGAGCTGCGAGTCGCGCACATGAGAGATCACGTCAAGCGATAACGGCGATAAAAAGTCATCCAGATCGGAGG
>JAYWHV010000355.1:0-7248 GCA_043777615.1 Burkholderiales bacterium
AATGTTGGCGCGATAGTTGAAGTACTTTGGCTTCTCGAATTCACCGATTAGCGTCGCGACTTCCGCAATCATTTTCAATCGCGAAACGACGTCGCTGCCCGGTGCGAAATAGCCTTGCGGCGGCTGATGCTGCGGGAAGAGTTTCGCATCACCCAGATTGATCACCACGTCGAAATCACCACCCCGTGTGATGTCCGTCCTGGCGAAATCAATTGCCTTCGCATCACCGCACTCGACCACACAGTCGCGATGCGATTTGCAGGCATCGAGATTCACCTGATAACTCAAATCAATCGCGCCTTCGGGGCAGGCGCGCACACAGGCGTTGCAGCGTGTGCAGGCGTCTAGATCGATGGGATTGGCTTGTTTCCAGCTCGCCTTGAACGCGCCGAGCCAGCCCGTCGCGGTGACCTTCGCACCGCTCAAAACAGGGTAGTCGCGCGTCGTTGACAGCTCTCCGCTGCGGTCCGTCGCGAGTACGTTCACCGATACCGCGCCCTTCAGCGCATCAGCGATTTCCAGCGCATCACGCATCGGCCCGATGATCAGCGTCTGGCCACTGCTTTTGTAGGAAACCTGCGTTGTGGGCGCAGCGTCCGGAAGCATCGCCGCAGCGATCAGGGCTGCGAGTTTAGGCGTTGCGAAAGAGGACTCCTTCGACCAGCCTGCTTTCTCACGAACATTGAAAAAACGAACCGTCGAAACCTTGGGCGAGTCGCCCGCGGCCTCGCCCAGCAGTCGTGCTTCCTGCGTGCAGGCAATCAGCGCATCACCGTCAATCGCCTCGCCAAACCGGGAAAGTTCGTGCTGACACATCGCGTCGAAAGTTTGAACGCTGGCTGCTCGTGCGCTAGCGGCCGCCTGAGCAAAGGCTGCGGCGTCAAACGGCATCGTGCGGTTGCACGAACATAAATTTACCTGTCGGGTCATTCTGCTTTTTCTGCGCCGGGTGGCGGTACGGGTGGCGATACTTCGCGGGCTTCGATGTAGGTGAAATCGCCTACGCGTTTGTTGTGGCGGGGATGGAGCATTACCCCCGCGCCCGAAGCGCCGGCGAGGTTAGAGACGAGGGCCGCAGGGTCAGCGGCGTCGGCTGCATCGACCGCAACGGAATCCGGCCTCCCCTGTTCGGAATGCGCCGCATCGACTGATTCATTTCCCTTTCTACCGCCCTCCGCGCCCGCTATCTCCCGAACTGTGGGCGCGGGAAGATGCATATCACTCGTGGATGAGGCTACGGAAATATTTCCCTCGAGAGCCTCTGCCCGAGCCGCCAATACCGCCCTGCCTTCTTCACTCTCAACATCCACGGCATACCCGCCCGGCGTAACCACCTGCTGCGTGGGATTCATGATGGTCTTCCATGATGACAACGTAGCCATCACTTCAGGCGTGATCGGCTCAAACACGGTGTAGTCGTCAATGTAGGTATCGAGGCCGTCCATCACATTGAAATGCGGTTCTTTAAACAACGCTTTCAAAGCTTGCTGACGTAAAGCTTGCGGCACTTTGGCCTGCATAAAGGGCGTGAAATCTTCAACGAGCGAAATCGATGACAGCTGAGGTAATTCAAGTTCAGCCGCATTGGCTGTGTCGTCAGAAGACGATGACAACGCGGGAGTGCCAGTGACGTCGGGCGTCGCCGATGCGGCGGCTGACGGCGCGGCCACAGCGTCGCCGCCGCTGCGTTTCAACCGCGACCAACGCGACAGCGACAAACCCTCTGTAGGTTGCACTGGTTTCGCATCAACCATGCCCCGCTCCTGCGCCCGGTTCACGGCGAAACGCGCCTTCCTTGAATGGATCGTTGCGCCTTACTTTTTTCTTTGGCTCGGGCTTGTAGTGCGCATTGGTGTAGGCCAGCAACGCCGCCTTTAAATCATCCGGCATTGGCACGTTGTCAACATGGTCACCGGCGTCGAGCATGCGTCCTGCCTCGTTATAAGACACGGTGACGACCACAGGCCGTGGCACTTCATCGCCCTCTTCCAGCCGCCACATCACAAAAACACAGGGCTGCGGCGAATTGAGATTAAGCCAATAGCCCTCACCCTCAGAGGGATGAAGCTCGATCCGCTCACCGTCGTAGCGCCACTGCGCCTCAGTGCCAACCATGCAATCGACGGGGCCAGCCCGCTCAATCGAACGATCATCAACAACCAAAACGGCGGCCGTATCCCACTCGAAATCAACCCAGCGGCTGTTGACGGAACGTTTGCGGAAACCCACGCTCGCCGTCCACGCATCCACAAGCGGTGTGGGGGTATTGGGGGCAACAATGTCGGGGCTAAAACTCAAATTCGCACTCACCTACTGAATCTAGCAGAATGGGAAGCTTCGATCATTAGTGGCAACGATTACGGAAACGCTCAACAAGTGGCTGCGACGGCGCATTTCTTCGTTGTGTGGTGCTCGGCGTCTTCCTTATGTACAAAAGCATACATTCCGGTTTTTGCGCGCCACAAGCCTCGTCCTGCATCCGTCTCGCTCGCTTATTGAGCGCTACCTTAGGTAATAGCAACAAACATGGGTGAGTCCCCGACAATGAACGTCAACGCGCGTCTTCCCGGAAAAGTCATTCCGCTCTTTGACGCACGCGCTCCCAGCTCGCCAGAGCCGTTGTCGCCTGCCGCGTTGAACGAAGTGCGGACATTCGCCACGTTGATCGATCCGCGCCAGCGTCGCCTGCATGATCTACGCATCTCGGTTACCGATAAATGCAATTTCCGCTGCACCTACTGCATGCCCAAAGACGTATTCGGGCCGGGCTACAAGTTTTTGCCGCATGACGCGTTGCTCACCTTTGAAGAGATCACCCGTTTCTCAAAAATCGCAGCGGAGCTCGGCGTCGAAAAATTGCGCTTGACTGGCGGCGAGCCAACGCTTCGGCGTAATCTGCCGACGCTGATCAACATGCTGTCGCAGGTTCGTACGCCGTCGGGTAAGCCGCTTGATCTGACGCTGACCACTAACGGCTCCACGCTCGTCAAACAAGCCAAAGCGTTGAAGGACGCCGGTCTTCAGCGGATCACCGTATCGCTCGATTCGATGGACGACGCTGTGTTTCGCGCGATGAACGACGTCGATTTCCCGGTCACGGATGTGCTCAAGGGCATTGACGCCGCGCTCGGTGCGGGTCTGGCACCGGTCAAGGTGAATATGGTTGTCAAACGCGGTGTGAACGATCACACGGTGGTTGAGATGGCGCGTCATTTCAAAGGCACGGGCGTCATCGTGCGCTTCATCGAATTCATGGATGTTGGTTCGACGAACGGCTGGCGCATGGACGACGTGATGGCGAGCCGTGACATTGTTGCCGCTATTCACGCCGAGCATCCACTGGTGGCTGTGGTCGCGCACTACGCGGGCGAAGTGGCCGAGCGTTGGCGCTACGCCGACGGCACTGGAGAAATCGGCGTTATTTCCAGCGTTACGCAGGCGTTCTGCAATACCTGCACACGAGCCCGCCTCTCGACCGATGGCAAGATTTACACGTGCCTGTTCGCCGATCACGGCGTTGATTTCCGCTCGCTGCTGCGCGATGAATCGACTGACGACGAAATTGCCGCGCTACTCGCCGGTTTATGGCAAGTCCGCACGGATCGCTATAGCGAAATCCGCACAGCCGAAACCGCAAAGCTGCGTAAAGTCGAAATGAGCTACATCGGCGGGTGACCGTACCGATTTTGCAGGCGAGAAACCAGCTTAAACGCCGAATATCGCAAGCCGTACAGCTTTTCTCTAAAACGCCCACCGCACTGGGGCTCAGACGGCAAAACCCCTAAAGTCGAGCAAAAGTAAGCCGGAAGTTCTGAAATTTCGACGCTTGCGAGACAATACAGAGGTACGACAAGTGATCCTGAAACCACTTGTCCGCGATCCGCCAGCAAAACCGGAAACGCGCTTTTCCAATTTCCTCCCTCTTGATCGAACTGCACATCATGACCTATCCCAACGTACAACTCCTCATCAACAACGAGTGGCGCGAAGCCCGTGGCGGCGCGACTTTGCCGGTCCATAATCCTGCCGACGGCAGCGTCGTCGGGACTGTCGCCAAAGCAACAACTGCGGACCTTGACGATGCGCTCGATGCCGCAGCCAAAGGATTCGCAGTCTGGAAAAACACGCCCGCCGTTGAGCGTTCAAGGATCATGCGCGCCGCCGCCGCACTTCTGCGCGAGCGCACGGACGCTATCGCGCACCTGATGACGCTGGAGCAAGGCAAACCACTCGGTGAAGCGAAAGTCGAAATCGGCATGTCCTGCGACATCATCGAATGGTTCGCTGAGGAAAGCCGCCGCGTCTATGGCCGCATCGTGTCGCCGCGCTCGATGAACCAGCAGCAAATGGTGCTGAAAGAGCCAGTCGGCCCGGTCGCAGCCTTCACGCCGTGGAACTTCCCGATCAATCAGGTAGTACGCAAGCTTTCCGCCGCGCTCGCAACGGGTTGCTCGATGATCGTCAAGGCGGCGGAAGAAACGCCCGCTTCGCCAGCGGAACTCATTCGTGTTTTCGTTGACGCCGGCCTGCCGCCGGGCGTCGTCGGCCTCGTTTACGGCGACCCCGCCGAGATCAGCAACTACCTGATTCCGCACCCGACGATTCGCAAGATCACCTTCACTGGCTCGACGCCAGTGGGCAAGATGCTCGCCTCGCTCGCGGGCAAGCACATGAAGCGTTTGACAATGGAGCTGGGCGGTCATGCGCCGGTGATCGTCGCGGGCGACGCCAACATTCCAAACGCCATCAAAATCATCGCCGGGGCGAAATTCCGCAACGCCGGTCAGGTGTGCATTTCGCCGACGCGCTTCCTTGTTGAAGAGTCAGCGCGCGAAGAATTCGTCGCCGGACTGGTCGCCTACACCCAGGGACTCAAAGTGGGCTCCGGCCTGGAAAAGGGCATCAACATGGGCCCACTCGCTAATCCGCGCCGCGTCACCGCGATGGAAGAAATTACCGCCGACGCGATCAAGCGCGGCGCGACGGTCGCCACTGGCGGCGAACGTATCGGCACCACCGGCAACTTCTTCGCCCCGACGGTGATCCTTGATGCACCGCTCGATAGCTCGGTGTTCAACAACGAACCCTTCGGCCCGATGGCCGCCGTGCGCAGCGTAAAAAATCTCGACGAGGCGATTGCCGAGGCCAACCGCCTGCCGTTCGGCTTGTCCGCGTACGCCTTCACCAGCAGCATCAAAAACGCCCACCAGCTATCAAGCCAGGTGCAAACCGGCATGCTCTGGATCAACCAGGCCGCCGCGCCGTGGGCCGAGCTGCCCTTCGGCGGCATCAAGGACTCAGGCTACGGCAGCGAAGGTGGCCCGGAAGCTCTTGAGGCTTATCTCAATACGAAGACGGTGGCGATGACGAGCGTTTAGAAACGCATCGTTTGAGCGTAGGGTGGATGCGCAAAGCGCCATCCAAGGTCCTCGCGCACAGCTCAGGGCGGATGACGCTTCGCGTATCCGCCCTACCTTGCTACTTCTTCGCTCCACATTGCGATAGTGCCTCAACCGCTTCCTTGTGACCCTGCGCGACTGCCTTGCGAAGCAGCCGCTTGCCTTTAGCCACCTGCGGTTTGACGATGTCTTCGCCGTGGCAGTAGACCAAGCCAAGCAGAAACTGGGCGTCGGCGTAGTCAGCATTCGCGGCGGCGGTAAGCCAATACAACGCTTTCGGGGAATTTTTGGGGATACCCCACTTTGTGCTTCCGAAGTACAAGCTGCCAAGCGTCGTCTGTGACTTGAGGTCGCCCGCTTTGGCGGCGAGCACGAGGTAATGTTCGCCCTTAACTGAATCCTTTTCGAGCATGTCGCCGCGCAAGTATCGATTGGCCACCGAGCTTTGCGCCTTGACCGATCCGGCATCGGCAGCGCGCACTTCGAGCGACACTGCTTTGCCCTCGTCCTTGGCAACGCCTTGTCCGAAGTAGTACATCATCGAAAGCATATCCAAAGCAAGGGCGTCGTTGGCCGCCGCGCCCTCTTCGGCTAGACGATGGGCCCGCACATAATCACGTCCGCCAGGAGGGAGATTGCCCCAGACAATCATGAATGCCAGACGAGCTTTTGCTGGCACGCTGCCGTTCTGCTCGGCCAGCGTGAACCAGTGCAGCGCATCGTCGTGGCCATCGAACGGTACTTTCGACGCCAGCATCCGCTGCAGGAGGAGCACACCCAGCTCGAGTTGTGCCTCAGCCTCCCCTGCGTTCGCTCGCCTGCGAAGCACCGCTTCGGCCTTGGCCGTGATAACGGGCATGACAAACACGGGGACGGCTGGCTTGGCTGGCACCGGTGGCTGAGCCGCGCTGGCGCCCGGTAGGCTGCCGACTAGAAACACGCAAGAGATAAGTGCGGCGAGGTGATTGGGCAAATTCAAGATTCGTCCTCCGGTCAGTGTGTCACAGTACGGAAGTTCGCGCAGGTCAGGCAATTACGGACCAGCTGCGGCGCCGCGGCCGGAAACCGTTCGCGCCGCTACAGGCATCAACTGCACGCTGCGGCAGAACTGATCTACTTCGCCAAAAACGCCCGAATAACATCGGCCGCTTTGTTGACCGCGAGCACGCCATCCAAATGCCCGCCATCGCCTTCAATCACGAACACCTCCGCTGATTTGCCCAGCCCGCGCAGTTTCGCTGCAGCCTTTTGTGACATTTCTGGCGGGAAGACCAGGTCGCTTTGTGCGGGGATGAACAGGAATTTCGCCTTGATCTTGGCGGCGTCGTCTTCCACGTTGAAGAGCTGGTTCGCTTTGGCCATGTAAATCTTGTTGTTAGCGTCGGTGGTCACGGCGCGACTGACACCGGCTTTGGTGAACGCGTCTTCACTGGCAAAGCGATTGTTGATGGCGTCTGCGGGCGGCTTGGTGGCGTCGGCCGGTTTGTAGCCGAAGGTGCGCTCAATCCAGCCCCAGTGCCGCGTGGTGATGGTCACGAGCTTCAACGCCAGCGCGATGCCTTCGAGCGGCTCGCCGGTGGCGTAGTAGTCGCCGTTGTTCCACTTCGGATCGGCCTTGATCGGCGCGACCCAGATGTCAAGCAGCGCCACCGCCCACGGCGAAATCGACAGGCCCGGCGAGATCACCGGAATCGCCCGATCAACGAAGTCGGGATACAGCACCGTCCACTCCACCGCCTGCACGCTGCCGCCGGATGCACCCGCGACCGCGTAGAGTTTTTTCACGCCGAGCGAATCGACCAGCGCTTTGTGTACGACCACCGAGTCGCGCATCGCGATCACTGGAAAG
>JAYWHV010000356.1:0-7203 GCA_043777615.1 Burkholderiales bacterium
CGCGGCACCCGCTATTTCGGTGAGATCGGCGCCCTCCGTTTGCGGCTGTGACGGTTCTGCTTCTAAACCAGCGGGCGCGACGTCTGGCGACACACGAACCGTTTGCGGTAGCAGTTTGGCGACGCCGAAGTCGAGCAACCGCACCTCCCCGTTAGCGTCTACCAGCACATTGCCCGGCTTCAGGTCGCGGTGCAGCACGAGCTGGCGATGTGCGAACTCCACCGCATCGAGCACTTGCAGGTAGAGCGTCAAGCGGGACGTTATCGTCAGCCGATGCTTGTCGCAATAGCTGTCGACGGGCTCGCCCGCAACGTATTCCATCGCGAGATAGGGCTGGCCCGCTTCGGTAACACCGGTGTCGTACAGGCGCGCGATATTCGGGTGTTCGAGCTGCGCCAGAAAGTCGCGCTCGCGGGCGAAGCGTTCACGAAGAGACGCCAGCGCGGCGGGGTTATCCGAGGTTGCGGGAAGTTTCACCGCCACGTCTCGCTTCATGCGGCCATCGGCATAACGCGCCCGCCACACGCTGCCCATGCCGCCACGGCCCAGCGGCTCGATCAGCTCGAACGGGCCGACGTGTGCGCCTGCCGCGCCGCTTGCTCCGTTGCGCGTCCCGTCGGCGGGTCTCTGCAATCGCGGTAATGTCCCCAGAATGTCATTGGTTTCGACCCGGCGATGCGCACTGAGCAGTTTTTGCAGTAGCGGCGCGACGTGCGGTTCCTCGTCGCGGACGCGCGCGAGCCACGCGTCGCGCTCATCCGGGCGCAAAGTGACGGCTGTGTCCATGAGCGCGAGCGCGCGGTTCCAGTGATCGGCGGGAATGGGCATGAGCTTAGGTGGATTGCGCTTGCTAAAACAGGTTACGCACTCAAACGGCAACCGAGGTGAAAACCGGCCACAGACGACGCGTGATGCGTGCGACTAGCCGTCTTCCAGCAACACAAGGAGCGCTGCGCGTGCTTTTTCCCATTCGCGACGCACGGTGCGCTCGGAAACACCAAGCACCTCAGCGATCTCAAGCTCGGTCATGCCGCCAAAAAAACGCATTTCGACCAGTGCAGCCAGCTCCGGGCTGACGCGCTGTAGGTCCTTGAGCGCGTCGTCGATGGCTTCGACGTCACCGCCGCTGGCAGAAATCTGCGCGACTCCGGTGTTGAGCGTGAGATTGGCCTGCCCGCTGCCGCGCCGCTCGGCGTTCGCCTCACGCACGCAGTCCAGGATTACGCTGCGCATCACCTTTGATGCATAGGCGAAGAAATGTCGGCGATCAGGGATGGCGAGCGTCTTCTGGTTGGCGAGCCGCAGATAACTCTCATGCAGCAGCGATTCGGTCGCAAAACCCTGCTTCAGGTTCGCTGCGAATAGCCGAGAATGCGCGAGCCGTTTCAGCTCATCGTAAGAAACCTCAAACAGCCGCTTCACAGCATCGGATTCTCCCGGCTGCAAGCGCGCTAAGGCTTCGGTAATCTCACCGGTCATGAGTCCCCCGTGTTGACGTTTTTACGTCATTGATTCTGAATCACATTTTTGGCGGCGCACATCGAAATACGTCGCGAACTGTGCGCTGAAGAATACCCCGACTTGTAAGGTTGTCCAATTGGAAACCATAGCTCTTGTGGGTTGGGCGTTTGGCTGTCTCGCTATTGACACTCAACATTCTTAGACGAGCCAAGGCCAACGAAGGCGAGTTGGCAGCTTTTTCATAAAGACCCTATTTCAATGGGGCTGAATGCCGAAAACGGGTATAGTCGACTTCTGCGATTTATCGGATTCAGCCCTAACTCAGTGGTGGTTTCATCAATAAGCTGAACCACTCTCCATTCCTCCCGCTACCCACGATTCAATCGCCAAACGCACCTCGTCCGGTCGCTCGGTCACGGGCCAATGATGACAGTCGATTGCGGTGAATGAAATGTTCGCCAGCGCGAAAAACTCGCAACGGGTTTCGACCTCGCCAGCGAACGTCGCGCCGGTGGAGAGCAGCACGCGAACGGGACAGCCGATCGTCGCAAAGTCTGGCGGTGGTCGCAGCAGTTCAACGACATCCTGCAGATACTGCGCGCTGTGAATGTGCTTCAAATCGGCGCGCGTGGAGCTGTATTGCTGAACGAAGGCTTCGGTGTTCTCGGGCGACTGCAACGCGATGCGCGCCGCCCGATCCAGTTCGCGCAAGTCGAGCGGCTCAATGTGGCGCCGATACATGCCCAATCTATTGGCGAACCGTATCGCCGCTGCCAACGCGGAAAACACTGGAGACGCCGTGAGAATGCACTGATTATTGGGTAACAAAGCCGTGCGCAGCACGGGATCAATCAGGAAGAGCGAAGTCGTGCGTTCCGGGTACTTCGCGGCGAAATGCAGGGCGACTTGAGCGCCCAGACTATGCCCGACTATGACGGCGCGTGCATGTCCGGCTCCGTTCAGAAATTCCGCAAGATCGTTGACCCAACGATCAACATTGCCACGATCATTGACCGTTGCACCTTCACCATGCCCGCGCAAGTCAAGCGTCAACAGGTCGTGCGTGGCGGCGAGCGAAGTGTGCTCCACAAACTCGCTCCACCGCGTATGGTTACTCGCGAGGCCGTGCAGCAGCACGACCGCTTCACGCGCGATCACTGGCTCCGAAACCGTCGCGCTTTCCTAGCCCTTGCTCACGCGCCCAATACCGCTCACGTTCGTGGAAACGTCAGTCGCCGCACCCTTCCAGCTCAGGCTGCCAACGCCGCTCACATTGGCCCGCAGCGATTTCTCTGCGCGAATATGCGCGCTGCCGACACCAGAGAGATTGGTATCAACGCGATCTGCCGAGAGCGCATCGGCCTCCAGACTTCCGACGCCGGAGAGCTCTGCCTTGAACGAATCCACTCGGCCATTCAGCTTGATGCTGCCAACGCCGGAGGTTTCAACTGACAACTCGCCGCCGTTAAAGCCACTTGCGTCGATCGACACCGTGCCCGAGTTTTCCAGGCGTTTAATGCGGCGCGCGGTCACCTCAAAAACAATGTCTGATTTCGACAGCGATGCGCCTTTGGTCGACAACGTCAGCACGCCGTCTTTAACTTCGGTTTTGATCAGCGGAAGAACGTTGTCGTCAGCCGTCACTTTCAGGCTATCAGCATCACCAATGCGCAGCTTGAGCTTGCCAACACCCGTCGCGTCAATCGTCTCGAAACTACCAACAGCGCGCGTTTCGCTGGCAACCACGCCGCTGCCCTTGACCTTGGAATCATCGTCGCCGAACGTGATGCTGATGCCGTCGCATCCGGCGAGCCCAAGCGCGGCGGTGACGGTGACAGCGAAAGCTGCCGGTACGGCGAATGAAGAAAAGCGCCGCACGGCTACGCCACCGCTTTCTGCGACTTGAGTACGCTCGTCGCGGTCGTCACGAGGCTCGCAATATCGGTCAAATTCTGCGGCACCACAATTGTGTTGCCCGTCTTCGCGATGTTGCCTAGCGCAGCAATGTATTGCTCAGCCACTTTCAGATTCACCGCTTGCAGGCCGCCCTGCGATTCAATCGCCATGGCAATCTTTCTAATCGCTTCAGCGTTCGCATCGGCCTTTGCCAGAATCGCGGCGGCTTCACCCTGCGCCTGATTGATGTCGGAAATCTTGTTACCTTCAGATTTGGCAATCGCGGCTTCCTTCTGGCCCATCGCAATGTTGATCTGCTCCTGCTTGCGGCCTTCTGACGCGGCGATCAGTGCACGCTTCTCACGCTCAGCCGTAATCTGCGCTTGCATCGCATGCAAAATTTCTTTCGGTGGAGTCAGATCCTTGATCTCGTAACGAAGCACTTTCACGCCCCAGTTACCCGCCGCCTGATCAAGCGCGCTGACCACCGCGTGGTTGATCATGTCGCGCTCTTCGAACGTCTTGTCGAGCTCCAGTTTGCCGACGATGCTGCGCAATGTCGTCTGCGCAAGCTGCGTAATCGCCAGCATGAAATTCGACGAACCGTAGGTCGCGAGCTTCGGATCGGTCACCTGAAAATACAGAATCCCGTCGACCTGCAACTGCGTGTTGTCACGCGTGATGCAAACCTGCGGCGGCACGTCGAGCGGTACTTCGCGCAAATCGTGCTTTGCCGAGATGCGATCCACAAACGGAATCGTGAACCGAAGGCCAGGCTCAAGCGTCGCGTGATACTTACCCAGACGCTCCACAACCAGCGCACGCTGTTGTGGTACGACGCGAATCGCTTTGATAACAAAGATGATGCCGACGATGAATATCGCCAGCGGCACGATCGAACTAAACAAACCACTCATGGTGATCTCCCCAAAAAAACTGTTGATAACGGCACCGAAGCCGTCGTTAATGTTGTTGAATTCTTTGTAGTCGGTGTTCGACTTCCACTTGCCGGACCAGAGATATTTGCCAACGCCGAGTACCGGAAGTACGAAAAAAATCAGCCGGAAAATAAGCTTTCCGCTGTCAAACTCCCTTTCTGGAACCTCTCCGCCATCGTACTTCGGCATGGGGATTGACGTGGGCTCCGGGGTCACGGTTCTCGCCGGATCGGCGGCGCGAACGTTTTGCGGGGACGATGAAGCCGATTTCGATTGACTCTTGTTCTGCGTCGACGTCTTGCCGCTGGAGGTTTTTGCGACCCAGTCTTTCAGGCGCGATTCAATCTGCTTGCCAGCATCGGCAAGCAGGCGCGACAATGGGTCGTCGCCGGGGGGTTTGTTGGGTGCAGCCATGCGGGACGCGCCTTAGCGCCGCTCCAGCCTACGCCAACGCCGCACAGCGCACAGGCAACTCGTCACCGTCGATACTCCGATTAGAGACTTCATCCTGGCACCGGTCCCAGCACCAGCCGCGAGCCACGCGTCTCCATAATCATCATCTGTTCGCGCCTCGGCGTCGCAGCGGAATCAAGCACCGCATCCCACTGCGTTCCGCGGTATGAGACGCGCGCAGTTCCGTCTTCATGCCACTCAAGCACACTTACTTTCTGTCCAATATCAAGATTGTTCGACAGCTTGGGTTTGGCCATGAAGCGCTTTTTCCAGCGCACGACCGCCATCGTGCCCGCCACCTCAACCAGCGCCGCGAGGCCCCACTGCCAGCCCGAGTCATACCCCAGAACGGCCACGACGCCACCCGCAACGCAGGCAAGCGCCAGGATCAACAGATAGAACGTGCCGGTCATCATTTCGACACCGACCAGAATCGCCGCCGCGATCCACCATATGTATTCCGGGACCATAACTTTTTCTCCGTCTGCGATTAGGGTTGTTTTTTTGCCCCGTTTGTGAGGATGATACGGATGAAATGCCGCGGTGCAAAGGCAATTACCCGCAAGTCAGCCACCCGCGCCCGCGCCTCGTCGCACCGTCCGTTCCAGCCACGGATCAGCCCCCTTTGGCGGCGCTACCGCAGCGCACAAAAAGCGGCGCAGACGCCGTATAATCAAAGGTTTAGCGCCTTCCGCGCGCCCTTAAACTTTACTTCCTCCGAGCCCGCTCCGCATCATGCCGATTTACGAATATGCCTGCCCTGACTGTGGTTACACATACGACCACATGCAAAAAATGGCTGATGCCCCCATTGCGGCGTGCCCCAAGTGCGGCAGCGCCAAGTATTTCAAGAAGATTTCCGCTGCGGGTTTCGCGCTGAAGGGCACTGGCTGGTACGTCACGGATTTCCGCGACGGGGGCAAAAAGCCAGTCGAAACCAAAGAGGGCACCGCCGTTCCGGCACCAACCCCCGCCACCGCCCCTGCTGCTGCCGGAACGCCCGCTGCTGCACCCGCGCCCGCCCCTGCTCCCGCTCCGGCCCCAGCCCCCGCCAGTTCGGGCAAAAGCGAATAGGCGAGACGGCACCGTGAAACTCATCCGCAAATATCTGCTCGCAGGCCTGTTGGTGCTAGTGCCAATCGGGATCACGATCTGGGTTCTGCATTTTTTGATCACCTCACTTGATCAAACCATCCTGTTGCTTCCGATGCAGTGGCGCCCCACGTGGCAAGGCGAACTCATCCCCGGTTTCGGCATCATTCTCGCGTTTGCGCTGCTGCTGGTGACCGGCATCATTGCCAGCAACGTGTTTGGCAAGCAGTTTGTCAAAGCCTGGGACAGCCTGGTCCATCGCATTCCGGTGGTCGGCGGTGTGTACAAAAGCGTCAAACAGCTCACCGATCCCGTGCTCTCGGAAAACGGGCAGGCGTTCAGCAAAGCCGTGCTCATCGAGTTCCCGCATCCGGGCCTGCATTCGATCGCTTTCCTGACCAACAAGGTCGAAGGCGAGCTCCGCGAGAAACTCGGCGAGGATCACGTCGCCGTGTACATCCCGACCACGCCGAACCCGACCGGTGGCTATATGTTGCTGGTGCCTAAAGCGCAGCTTGTACCGCTCGACATGAGTGTCGATCAGGCTTTGAAGTACATCATTTCGATGGGCGTTGCTGCGCCGCCGCCAACGCAGGGCGAGCTTGCACGCTGGGCCGCTGCGCCGCCGCCATTCGACGGGTCCGACCGAAATTGACCGGGTGATCGGCGCGTCGATTTTTTTCGACGGGCTGCTCTCCCGAACCAAACTGAACCAAGCGAATTCACATTTACGCCCTCGGCTATAGGCGTCAGTCCCCTCCTTATGGCGTCATCCTCGCTGAAGGGGGGGTCCAGAAGTGTGACCCACGCGCAGCGCCAATATTGACGCTTCGCGTGGCACACGAACTGGATGCCCGCCCAACCCCAGGTAGGCGAGCATGACGACAGAGGGTTTTGAGCCTCATCGAATTTTTAGAGAAAACCATGACATCAAGAACAACTTACACAGGCCTGGTCGACACCAAATACCTCGACCAAATCGTCACCCTCACCGGCTGGGTGCATCGTCGCCGTGACCACGGGGGCGTCATATTCGTTGACCTGCGTGATCGCGAAGGCATCGCTCAGGTCGTGATCGACCCGGATCGTCCTGAAGCGTTCAAACTCGCAGAGACCCTGCGCAACGAGTTCTGCATCCGCGTCACCGGCAAAGTGCGCGCCCGTCCCGAAGGCACGACCAACAAGGACATGGTCTCCGGCGGCATTGAAATCTTCGCGCACGAGATCGAGATTTACAACGCGTCGCTCACGCCGCCGTTCATGATGGACGAAGAAACCGTCAGCGAAGAAGTGCGCCTGAAATATCGCTACCTCGACCTGCGTCGTCCGCAAATGGCGAAGAACCTCATGCTGCGCGCCAAGG
>JAYWHV010000357.1:0-7153 GCA_043777615.1 Burkholderiales bacterium
GAAGACTAGCCCCCACATGAGACCGGCGGCGAGAGCGGCAGCCACGCCGATCGTTAATTGTTGTCGTGTCATCATTGACATTTTGCAGTACGCCCACAACCGGAATGCCGCAGGCGTCGCCTCGTAAAATCAGGCGAACACCAACGGAAACTACAAACATGACCATCAAACTCGTAGGCATTGTCGGCGCAGGCACCATGGGCAACGGCATCGCGCAGGCATGCGCAGTTGTGGGTATTGACGCGCTCATTCTCGATGTGAACGCCGTCGCGCTTGAGAAGGGCGTGGCGACCATCAGCGGCAGTCTCGACCGCTTGCTAAAGAAAGAAAAAATCACCGCCGAGCAGAAGGCCTCCGCGATGGCGCGAGTGAAGACGACGCAAACGCTGGCAGACCTTGCTGCCTGTGACTACGTGATCGAAGCCGCTACCGAAAACGAAGGTCTTAAGGTCAAGATCCTGAAAGATCTCGACGCGGCGCTTAAGCCCGAAACCATCATCGCGACCAACACGTCGTCGATTTCCATTACGCAATTGGCCGCCGCGACCAAGCGTCCTGATCGCTTCATCGGCATGCATTTTTTCAACCCGGTGCCGATGATGGCGCTGGTGGAATTGATTCGCGGTTTGGCCACGAGTGACGCGACGCTGGCGACAGCAAAGGACTTCGCCGTCGCGCTCGGAAAAACGCCGATCACGGTGAAAAATTCACCGGGTTTCGTCGTCAACCGGATCCTGTGTCCGATGATCAACGAAGCGATTTTCTGCCTGCAGGAAGGGCTCGCGACGGCCGAAGACATCGATGCCGGCATGAAGCTCGGCACCAACCAGCCCATCGGCCCGTTAGCACTCGCCGACATGATCGGCCTCGACATCATGATCGCCGTGATGAATGTGTTCTACGAAGGTTTCAACGATCCGAAATATCGTCCTGCGCCGCTACTCAAGGAGATGGTTGCGGCAGGTTATCTGGGCCGCAAGACTGGCAAGGGTTTCTACACCTACGCCTGACGAAGCACCGTTCGTGGTGAGCTTGTCGAACCATGAATGACGTCACCTTCCAATCTGCCTAAAGGCCTCAAATGTCCGCTGACAAACCACTTCGTATTGGCGTTCTCGGCGCCGCAAACATCGCGCGATCATTTATCGCAGCGCTGCGTGGTTCGAGCAAAGTAGATGTGTGCGCCGTTGCCAGCCGCGACGCTGCGAAGTCCGCCGCGTTCGCCCAGGAGACGGGGCTGGTGCAATCGTTTGCCAGCTACGAAGCAATGCTCGCCGACCCCTCGATTGAAGCGGTCTATAACCCGCTGCCGAACAATCTGCATGCGGAGTGGACGATCAAGGCGGCCCACGCTGGCAAACATGTGCTCTGCGAGAAGCCGTTCGCGGCCAACGCGGCGGAGGCGAAAGCGATGTTCGACGCTGCTCGCGCGAACGATGTTTATGTGGTCGAGGCCTATCCCTATCGTGCGCAGCCGCAAACGATCAAGCTTGCCGCGCTGCTGCGCGAAGGTGCCATCGGCAAAGTGCAAATGATTCAGGCCTCATTCGGTTTTCCGCTCGTCGTCTCGAACAACATCCGTTGGGATCCGTCGCTCGCGGGTGGTGCGCTCATGGATGCGGGCAGCTACCCCGTCAGCCTCGTGCGCATGATCGCGGGTTGTGCGCCGGTACGCGCGCATGCGCTGGCGCAATTTTCTGAAAGCGGCGTCGACCGCACGTTGATGGGAACGATTGAATTTACCAATGGGCTGCTGGCGCAAATCTCATGCAGTTTCGGCACCGCGCGGCACCGGCATGCGCTCATCGTCGGCGACGGCGGCACGATTGAAACCACGTTTTATAACGACACGTCACAGACCCTGCCGCCACAGCTCGTCGTCAAACGCAGCATGGCGCTCGACGCGCCACGCGAAGTGATCACGGTTGACGCCGCAGCGGGCTTTCGCGCTCAGGGCGACGCGTTCCACGATCTCGTACGCAGCGGCTGGTCACACTGGCCCGGCGCGACGCCCGATGAAACGATGGACATCATGCGAATCATCGACGCGCTGGCTGCGAGCGCAAGAGATGGCACGGTGGTGGCGATTGCGCAGTAATTTGCACGGGATTTTGTAGGAGCGGCTCCGCCGCGACCCAACGTTCGCAAGGCAAGCGTGGTAGCGGCAGAGCCGCTCCGACCGGGATAACGCTTTTTAATGAAACGCCCATTAGATAAGGGCTAAGAGCTCAACGGAGCACTTATCGACTTTCGCTTAAAGTGAACCTTATCCCTTATGCAATAAGGATTTCACCACAAAGCTGCTACGCGTTTTCGCGATGCGAATACGTGGCATCGAGTCGCGATTTGAGATACGCCGCGCCAGTCGTTGGCGCGTAGCGCGCGGGTCGTTCCGCCGACACACAACTTGGCAAACAATCGACCACCGCATCCGGATTCGGGTCAAGGAAAAACGCCACTGAGTAGCGCTCGCGCCCGACCGGATTGACCACGCGATGCGGTGTTGAGACGTACACATCATTCGTCCAGCGCATCAGACAATCGCCGATATTGCAGATCAGTGCACCGGGAATGCTGGGTGGCGACATCCACTGGCCATCGCGCGTACGTACTTCGAGTCCACCTGCGTCGTCGGTGGCGAGCAGCGTGATATTGCCGTAATCGGTGTGTTCGCCCGCGCCAATCTGGCCTGGCTCGAAGCGCTCCGGGCGAGGCGGATAGTGCAACAGACGCAGCGTAGCAAGCGGCATATCAAGAGAATCATCGAAGAATCCTTCAACAACGCCAAGGTCGTGCGCTAAAGCCCAATGCAATTGGATACCGAGCACCTGACATGCGTTGAAATATTCAAGCATCGTTTTTCGAAAATCGGAAAGCCCGTCGGCCTCTGGCCAGACATTCACACCGCGAAAAGGCTGGCGTGAAAGAACAAATGGATGATCCGCCGCCAAGTCCCAACCGATATTGAACGCCTCTTTCACGTCGCCCGGTTTTTCGGCATCAAGCCGCTCTTCACCCAGCGCGACATAGCCGCGATTGTTGCCCGTGTGCTTGATCGATAGCGCTGATTTATCCGTTGCACTTTGGGAAAAAAAGCGGGCGGATTGCGAGAACACCTGTGCGATCAGCGCGGCGTCAATGCCGTGATGCGTCACGCAAAAGAAGCCGGTATCTCTTGCCGCATGCCCAAGCGCTGCGCCTAGTCGAGCGTAGTCGTCCCCGAACGAAGCCAGATCGAAAACCGGAATCGCGTCCTGATTTACGGCGTCCATTGCATCTCTTCGTTTTTCTCCATCCACTCGTCTTCGAGCGCTGCGATTTTTGCGGCAATCTCGCCGCGTTGACGCGTCTTGTCGCCGAGCATCGTTGCCGAATCGGCGCTGTAGGCTGCCTCCGACGCGAGCCACGCATCCAGCGTGTCACGCGTGCCGCTCAACCTTGCAATCTCTTTTTCAATCGCGTCGACCCGCTTTTGCATGGGTTTTCTCGCGGCGGCAAGGCGTTGCCGTTCCTCGGCCTCCGCGCGTTTGTCAAGCTTGCGCGATGGCGCGTCCGCTGCGGCCTTAGCGTTGACAGGTTTGGCCCTCTGTTCACGCAACCACACACGATAGTCGTCGAGATCGCCATCAAACGTGCGTACCGTTTTGTCCGCAACCAGCCACAGCTCGTCACAGCATGCACGCAGAATGTGCCGGTCATGCGCAACAACCACGAGCGCGCCCTCGTAGTCCTGCAGCGCGAGCGTCAGCGCCTGCCGCATCTCGATGTCCAGATGGTTCGTCGGTTCATCGAGCAGCAATAAATTGGGCCGTTCGTACACCAGCATTGCGAGCACGAGTCGCGCCTTTTCGCCTCCGGAAAACAGGCCTACCTTTTGGCTTACGCGGTCACCGCGAAAGTCAAAGCCGCCGAGAAAATTGCGCAGCTCCTGCTCGCGCGCACGCGGGTAACCGCGCTTCTCCATCAACTGCTGATCGAGCTGATCGATGTGCCAAAAACACGATTCGTCGGTGCGCAACTGTTCCAGCTGGTGCTGCGCAAAATACGCAATCTTTAAGTGCTGGCCTTCGATCCGCTCGCCCGCCATCGCCTTCAATTCACCGGCAATTGCTTTCACCAGCGTGGATTTACCAGCGCCGTTTTTTCCGAGCAGGCCAATACGCGAATTCGGTAGCAGCGAAAAGTTCACGTTATCGAGAATCGTCGTCGCGTTCTCGCCTTCGCCGTAGCCCAATTTCGTATCGGCAAATTTGAGTAGCTGTCGCGGCTCGCCCTCGGGCTTTTTGAATGCAAAAGTGAAAGGCGAATCGACGTGCGCGGCTGAAATTCGCTCCAGTTTTTCCAGCGCCTTCACGCGGCTTTGTGCCTGCGCGGCTTTGGTCGCCTTCGCCTTGAACCGCGTGATGAACGATTCGAGATGTTTGATCGTGCGCTGCTGCTTCTCAAACGCGCCCTGCTGCACGGAGAGTTCGACCGTGCGCTGATCCTCGAACGACGCGTAGTTGCCGGTGTAGAGCTTCAGTTTCGCCGGGCCGGGCGCTGTCGTATCGAAGAACAAAATCTGGTCAGACACGCTGTCGATGAAGTCGCGATCATGAGTGATCACCAGCACCGTGCCGGCATAGCGCGCCAGCCAGTCTTCCAGCCACATCACGGCTTCAAGGTCGAGGTGGTTAGTCGGCTCGTCCAGCAGCAGCAGATCGCTGCGACACATCAGCGCCTGCGCCAGATTCAGGCGCATCCTCCAGCCACCGGAGAACGTCGCCACCGCGCGGCCTTGCATCTCCTGATCAAAGCCGAGACCGGCGAGCAATTCCGCCGCACGAGCGGCAGCCGCGTAGCCACCAATGTGCTCCAGATGCGCGTAATGATGCGAGAGGATTTCGCCGTGTTTCACCACGTCTTCATTCGGGTTGTCAGTTTCAGCAGCAAGCAACGCTTCCGTCTCCCGCAGCTCCACGTCACCATCCAGCGCGAACTCCAGCGCGCTGCGATCTGACGGCGGCGTCTCCTGCGCCACATGCGCGATGATCCAGCCGTTAGGCATGGCAATATCGCCGCGTTCGGCGTGCAGCAGTCCTCTCAACGCGGCGAACAGTGTCGACTTCCCGGCACCATTCGCGCCGACGATGCCGACCTTGCGGCCAGGGTTGATCGTGATGTTGGCGCGGTCAATGAGCGGCAGCGAGCCGCGAGCGAGAGTGAGGTCAATTAAACGAAGCATGGGCGTATTTTGCCGTGGCGAGCGCAGATGGGCTCGGGCCGGCCAACAAAGTCTGAGGTTTCGGCTGGCGTGGGCAGCCCTTTTCGTCGCAAATCGCCCTTCAGCGCCGCCTCATGCGAGCAGCGCTGAACCAATCAACGAAGAAGCTAGGCCGTAGCGACCGCTCTCGGCGAAATCTTCGACACCGCAGCGCCAATTGCGCCGATGTGCCCAGGCGTTGTCCCGCAGCAACCGCCTACGATATTCACAAGTCCGCTTTGCGCGAATTCCTTTAAAAATCCGGAAGTCATTTCAGGAGTCTCATCGTAGCCAGTCTCCGACAGCGGATTCGGCAATCCTGCGTTTGGATAGACGCTGATGAACGTATCTGGCGCAATCTTCGCCAGCTCTTCAATATGCGGGCGCATGGCCACGGCACCCAGCGCGCAGTTGATGCCTATTGAGAGCGGTTGCGCGTGCCGAACACTGGTCCAGAACGCAGCCACGGTTTGCCCCGAAAGCGTGCGGCCCGAGGCGTCAGTGATCGTGCCGGAGATCATGAGTGGCGGTGGATCGCGGTCATTCTCAAACACGGTTTGATAGGCGAACAGCGCGGCCTTTGCGTTCAGCGTGTCGAAGATCGTTTCAACAAGCACGAGATCGATGCCGCCTTCGACGAGCCCTTCCAGCTGTTCGACATACGCTGTCACCAGCTCATCAAACGACACGTTCCGCTTTGAGGCATCGTTGACATCCGGCGAAATGCTTGCGGTTCGGTTGGTGGGACCAAGCGCGCCCGCCACAAAACGCGGTTTATCGGGCGTCTTTTTCGTCCATTCGGCGCAGCATTCGCGGGCGAGCTTCGCGGCCTCACGGTTGAGCATCTTAACGATGTGCTCCAGCTTGTAGTCGGCCATCGCAATCGATGTACCGTTGAACGTGTTGGTCTCGATGATGTCGGCACCGGCCTCCAGATACCCGTTGTGGATCTCGCGAATCACTTCCGGTTTGGTCAGCGCGAGCAGGTCGTTATTGCCTTTGACGTCGCACGAGTGATCGCGACACATGTGACCGCGGTAATCTGTTTCGCCCAGCTTGTATTGCTGCACCATCGTGCCCATACCGCCGTCGAGCACGAGAATGCGTTTGCGGAGCAGTTCAGAAATACGTTGATGGCGAGTCATGGGCGCAATTTTGATGGGGTCAGGCGACTATTTTCTCATTTCGTGCGGATGCCGGAGCTTTTGTGGCTGCACGCACGCGCTTGCGCGGTGGCGCCACGCGCAGTCCCGCGAGAAGCACTTCGACCAACGGCTCGGCGTGTTTCGCCAGGTCATAAGCTTCGGGCGCAAGCAGCCACTCGTGCATGAGCCCAATCAGATAGGAGTGAAGGGCCTGCATGGCCAGGTGGGTATCGGTGTCGAGCGGAAGCTGCCCGCGTTTGACCCCTTGCCTGAACAAGCCTTCTATCTGTGAGTGGCACTCGTTGCGACTCTCGTGCTCGCGCTCGAATACTTCTGCCAGCTCGCCCGTCTTTTCGCACTTGTGAAAAAGAATGTCGAAAACGGTGTGCTGACGCTTTGATTCGGCGATCTGCCTCAGTGCGTGTACGGTGAGTCGGCGCACGGACCCCAGCGGATCGTCTCCCGCCACGGCCATCACCTCGTTGACCATCGCCTCCATGGGTAAAGTCGCGCGCTCACACATGGCGCGCACAAGCTCGCCCTTGTCCTTGAAGTGCCAATAGATCGCGCCGCGTGTCATGCCGGCCATCTTGGCGATGTCGTTTAAGGTGGACGCCGCAACGCCTTTTTCCTTGAACACAATTTCCGCTGCGTCGAGCAACGCGCCGTAAGTGTGCTCAGCGTCTTCTTTAGTCTTTCGCACCATATCGCCTCCTTGTAGCTCGTTCCGATTTATACGCCGATCTCGGGCTGGCACGTGGCGCTT
>JAYWHV010000358.1:0-7133 GCA_043777615.1 Burkholderiales bacterium
ATGCGGCGGACTGATCGTCGCCCGCGCCGGGCGGGCGAGCCACATGCACGAACAGAGCGATTTCTTTGGCGACACGGTGCGCGCGGCCCGCGAATTCGGCGTTGCCCACGAGCTGCTGGGTGTCGCCGACATCGAAGCCCGCTACCCGCAACTGGCACTTGATGGCGACGAGACCGGATACTTCGAACCCGGCGCGGGTTATCTTGCGCCAGAGGCCTGCGTCAGCGCGCAGCTTGAACTCGCCGTGCGTCACGGCGCAACACTCCACAACGGCGAACGTGTGCTGGCGATACGAAACGAAAGCGGACAAACGGTCGTTCAGACCGATCAACGCACCTACACGCCGGGCACGACGATTGTGTCGGCGGGGCCGTGGATGCCCGGGCTGTTACCGCAATTCGCGTCAAAACTCGTGGTACGGCGACAAGTGTTGTACTGGTTTGAGACAGAGTCCGACGCGGGCTACGGTGCCAATGAATTTCCGATCTTCATCTGGCACTGGGGCAGCGGTCCGGACGATGTGTTCTACGGATTTCCGCAAGTTGACGGCGATGCCGGCGCGCATGCCATCAAGATTGCGACCGAGCAATGCGAAACATCAACCACGCCGGAGCAGGTCAATCGTGACGTCGCGCCGGAAGAAATTTCGACGATGTTTGAACAGCACATTCGCGGACGGCTGCGAGGCGTGGGTGCGCGCTGCGTGAAGGCGTCCACCTGCCTGTACACCAACGCGCCCAGCGCGAATTTCCTGATTGATCGTCTGCCCGATGCGCCCGATGTGATCGTGGTGTCGGCCTGTTCCGGGCACGGCTTCAAGCACTCTGCCGCCATTGGCGAGGCCGTGGCGACAATGGCCATGACCGGCGAGAAGCCTGAGTCGCTCCGCCCTTTTTCGATAGCGGCGGTTTGACTCTCGGCTTTGCGCTGAAGCGATGCAGCGCCTCACCAAAGCCCACAATCTCGTCACCGCAACACTATGCATTGAAGGGCTCAGGTCGATTATTAGCCACGCTTTCCTCCCGCGACCACGTTCTGCGGCGCGTTGTGTGCGACAGGCGCTTGACGCTGCATACCTTTACTGGCATTGTGCGTTCAGCCCCTTCCCGCGCGTGATCTGACCAGACGCTCAACTCGGGAACCGCACACCGGGAAGCGGGGTCGAATTGTGGTCCTTTTCCTGGAGATCAGCATGAACAGACTTCGTAACATTTTGGGTGCCAGTTTGCTGGTCGCAACTGGCGCAGCGACCGCCGCAACCGTCTCCGTCACCTTCGTTCAGCCAGAGAAGTTCACCGACGCCGGGCACTCGCGCGGCAGGGCGACCGAGCGTGAGCTTGCGGACTTGAAACAGGAACTGCAAGAACATCTACAGCGCTTGGCTGACCAAAAACTCACGGCGAGCGGTTCGCTTCAGGTTGAAGTGCTCGATATCGATCTGGCGGGTGACTTTGAGACGAACCGGCTGACGCGATTTGGGGACATCCGGGTCGTTCGCGACATCGCCAGCCCACGAATCACGCTGCGCTACGCCGCAAAGCTTGGTGATCGGGTCGTGAATGGTGCCGAAGAGGAACTCAGCAACATGAACTTTTTGTGGGGCAACAACCGTTACTCAAGCGGCGACCGGCTCCGCTACGAGAAGCCGCTGCTCGATACGTGGTTTGACAAGCGGTTTGCCAAACCGTAGGTCGGAGGCGTTACCCCGATGCGTGTGCACTGTAAGGCGTGAGTAACGGTTCTTTCGCTGTAGTGACATCGCCATTCATTCACTCTGGCTTGCGGGGTTTCGCGGAGGCGCTGACTAGCGTACGCGCGATCCCCTGCAGAAATTTGACAGGGCCTTCGTCGTGCAGCGCTCGCCCACTGCTGAGTGCGCCGTCGATGACGATGGCCATTTGCAGCGCGAAGTGTTCGGGCTCACGAAGATTCATGTTGCGGGCAATGATGCCCAAGCGCCGCCGAAGCTCCGCTTTGTGCGCGACCGCAACGAGGCGGGCGGGGTGGCTTTCGTCCGCGTATTCCGCCGCGATGTTGATTTGCGGACAACCGCGATAACCGGCGCGCCCGATGCGCTCGCCGATCCATTGCAGTTGTGCGTCGAGTTCTTTTTTTGGATGTTCGGCATAAGCCGCTGACACGGTGTCCCACTGCTGCCAGAAGTCTTTGTCCTCGCTGGCTAAAAACGCCTCAATCAGGTGATCTTTGGTCGGGAAGTATCGGTACAGACTGGTTTTGGCGACGCCGGAGCGCTGCACGATCAGGTCAACGCCGACGGCCCGCGTTCCCTCTTGGTAGAACAGGGCGCTGGCGGTTTGCAGGATTCGGTCACGCACGCTTGCGGCGTCTTCCAATGGCTTGGCTGGCTGGGGATTCAAACGTTTGCGCCTGTGTGGTCGATGGTTAGTGCCTCACTTTACACGAACCCAATTGTTGACGCTACCGATCTGTAGCATGATACGATACAGACCTGTCTGTTTGCGAGGAGTGCTACAAGATGAATTCGAAAGTGCAGGGAAAGTTGATTGCTGTTGTCGGCGCCACGGGTCACACCGGTCGCTTTGTTGTGAAAGAGCTGGAGCGGCACGGGATGGCGCCGATTTTGATCGGCCGCGATGCAGGCAAACTCGCGCTTGTCGGCACAAGCGCGAGGCGCGACCTGGTGCGGCGCGCGCAGGTGGATGATCCGGCTTCGCTCGATTCGGCGTTGCGCGGAGCGTCAGCGGTGATCAACTGCGCCGGGCCATTCTTTGATACCGCGCTTCCCGTCATCGACGCTGCGCTGCGCGCGAGGGTTCCGTATCTGGACGTGACGGCGGAGCAGATCACCGTTCAGACGATTATCGAAACGCGTCATGCGGCGGCGGTTGAGGCAGGCGTTGCGTTGCTTCCAGCTGCTGCGTTTTATGGCGGCCTGGCCGATCTTCTCGCAACGGCAGCGGCGAACGGTGCGACGCTGCTGGATGAGATCACCGTATGTGTCGGCCTTGATAGTTGGCACCCGACCGAAGGTACCCGTCTCACCGGCGCGCGCAACACTGCCAAGCGGCTGGTGCAACGACATGGCAAGTTGACGCCGCTGGAGGCACCGCCACTGCAAGGACGTTGGACATTCCCTGCGCCGCTTGGGCTCCAAGAGATCGTCATGCTCCCGTTCAGCGAAACGATCACACTCGCTAATCACTTGAATGTCACCACGATAGAGTCATGGATCAATGTTGCGCCGTTGCGGGATCTGCGCGATCCTGCCACGCCTCCGCCTGAGATCATCGGCGAAAGCGGACGCTCATCACAGCGATTCGTCATGGACGTTCTGGTTCGCGTCGGTGATCGCATCAATCGCGCAACCGCGACCGGGTACGACATCTATGCCGCAAGTGCGCCGATCATTGTTGAGGCGGTGCGGAGACTGTTAGCCGGTGACTGCAATACGATGACGGGTGCGCGATCACTCGGTGAAATTTTTGATGCGCGTGCGTTCCTCGAAGCACTTGGGCCTGATGTAGTGCAGGTGAGCTATGAGGATGCGCCGGGGGCGTTGCTTGAACGGCAATCAATGTCAGAGGCCGCTCGTTAGAAGTTGAAGCGCTTGGTGAATCCGATCGTCGATTCAGTTGTTCAGGTTCGTTGGTGCCGAATGATATTGAAATTTTCATCGTCGGCCGGCGCTTGAAAGTACGCGGTGATTGCGTCGAACTCAGCATCGGTTGTCCAAGCTGATCCAGCGGGCAGCGCAGCACTTCGCTGCTTCAGCTGGCGCTTGCACGTGTCGTCGCTGGCGTCGATGAAGTGCAGTTCGTGCGGCACATTGGCGCGCTCGATGAGGTCGCGAAACCATTGGCGCTGCTTGCGCGTGTTGCCTGGATGGTCGAGCACGACGGAAGTGCTGCGGGAGAGCAGGTTTACGATCAGCGGCGTCAGTGCATCACGCAGCCGCGTGGAGCAGCGCACATAGTCCGGGATACTGGTAATTTCGCCCGGATAGAGCGCGGTGAGCCAGTCGTCCTGGTTCAGCAGCACAGCGTCGTGCATGCGCACCAGCTCAATCGACAACGTTGATTTGCCTGCGGCCATCTTGCCGCACATGAAGTAAAGGGTTGCGCGGGTGTTGGCCGTCTCGATGGAGGCGTCAAGCGGTGAATTCATGATGAGAGAGTGAGTAGTCCATGCGGTAAGTCGCAATCTGAATTTCAGTCGTGCCATGCTGAGCCAGACGCGCGGCGCTCAGATCGCCGTCAGCGAGTTGCGTGATGGCGTCCTGGTCGTATCCCGTGACGAAAATCGCCCAGTCCACGCCCGCATCGGCGCCACGAATGAGCTGTTCGTTGGTCATCGGCGGCCTTAACGCGCCTTCGAGCAGGTGAACGCTGCCGAGTCCTGTTTTTGATGGAAGCTGTGGCAGCGTGTCTTCAACCAGCCAACTGCGCATCTCTGCATCGGACGACGCCTGTGGCTTCAAGCAAAGCAGCAGTCCGACGTGACCCACGCCCAGTCCGAAGCTGCCGGTGACGGAGCACAACCCGCGCGTCATGCCACGATAGTGCGGCATGATCTTCGATGTCCACGGCGTTGGATTATTCAGCCGCTGGAGATACGCATCGGAATTAAGCGTTGCCAGCTGAGCGACCTCGTACAACACCATGTATCGCGGTTGCCCGTGCACGGCGACCCAACGCGTACCCCGCAGAAAACCAGGAATGGAGAGCCGCTCCGGAAGATGCTCATGCGTGTGCCAGTCGTCGTGCTCGACGATGGCCTCGGGTGCCACGTCGAACGACAGCAGCATGGCGGCTTGGCCGAGCAAAGGCATGTGCGCTCCTAACGAAGGGTTTTGCGAATCACCAGTTTAAGCCCCGACCATTTTTCGTCCACTGCGCAGACTTTGACATCAACGAGGCCCAGCGGCAGCGCAACCGCGCGGATGGTGTCCTCGGTAATGTCGGTGGGTACTTTTGATGCCTTCTTCGGCCATGAAACCCAGAGGACCCCCTCCGCCTTGAGTTTGGGGCGAATCCCGGCGAGCGCGCTTTCGAGATCACTGCGCAGCGTGACGAAGAGGTGGACGAGGTCAGCGCTAGGGGTGAACCTCGTGACGGTGCGGACGCCTTGAGGCAAGGGCGCCACGAGGGAGGCGTAATTTTCGGGTGCGTTGAGGATGGAGAGCTCGCTGCTGGCTTTGATGCCGAGCTTTTTGGCGAGCGGAGTGCCCGAGTAACCAGCCGATGGCGTACTAGGCGCGTTCATGGTTCGACAGGCTCACCACGAACGGGACGGTCATTGCGAAATGAATCCTAGCGCGCCAGCTGATGCGGCCGCGTGGTGTCGTAGTTCTCGAACGGCTGATGAATCCACGGGCTATTCGGCAGGAATTCGACGAAGTAATCCGGGTTGAACATCGATACGCCTTTCTTCCAGATCACGGCGGTTTTGACGTCGGTGAGATGCGGGTAGCGAACCGGCAGTTCTTGCTTGATGACGTTTAGCGTGTGACCGGAATCGGCGAGATCGTCGACTACGAGCACGCGCGGGCCGAGGGTCGCGCTGGTCATCGTGAGGTGTTCGGACACCAGCAATTTGCCGCGTACCGTGCCACCTTCTTCAACGTAGCTGGACGTGCTCATGATGGCGAGCGGTTTGTCGAAAATACGCGAGAGCTGGTCGCCGACGCGCAGGCCGCCGCGCGCGATGGCGATGATGCTGTCGAATTCCCACTTTGAGTCGTGCACTTGTAGCGCGAGCAGTTCGATAAGGCGGTGGTAGCGTTCCCAAGTGACGTAGAGGTGGCCGGTCTCGGTCATGTTGATTCTGTCCCCGCTTTTGCGCGTTTATTAGTTCAAAGGATGCTGCATCAGAATCGTATCATCGCGCTCGAAGCCGGTTGAAATCAGCGCGATCGGCACGCCCGTCAACGCTTCGACGCGCTTCAGATAGCTCTGCGCGCTCATCGGCAATTGTTCGAATTTGCGCACGCCGAAGGTGGTCTCTTTCCAGCCCGGCATGGTTTCGTAAATCGGCTTGCAATCGGCCACGGCTGCGGCTCCGTAGGGCAGACGGTCAATGACTTCGCCACGGAAATCGTAGGCGGTGCAAATCTTGATTTCGTCCATGCCGTCGAGCACGTCGAGCTTCATGATGGCCATGCCATCCACACCGTTAATTTCGAAACTGCGTTTGAGCGCAGGCACGTCGAGATAGCCGCAACGACGCGGGCGACCGGTCACTGAGCCAAATTCGTTGCCGCGTTTGGCGAGACCTGCGCCGACATCATCAAATAATTCGGTCGGGAATGGCCCCGCGCCAACACGCGTGGTGTACGCCTTGGTGATGCCGAGCACATAGTCGATCATGCGCGCGCCGACGCCCGCACCGGGGCCTGCTGCGCCAGAGACGCAGTTGCTGGACGTAACGAACGGGTACGTGCCGTTGTCGACGTCGAGCAGTGTGCCTTGTGCGCCTTCAAACAAGAGCGGCTTGCCGTGACGGCGGGCTTCCACCAACAAGTGCGATACGTCGGCAAGCATCGGCTCCATGTCCTTGCCCGCCTTGAGCAGCATGTCGAACGTCTGCTGAAAATCCACTTCAGGCGCGTTGAGATAGTTCTTCAAAATGAAATTGTGATAGTCGAGCACCTCGCGCAGCTTGGCTTCCAGCGTGGGTTCCAGCAGGTCGTGCAGACGGATCGCGCGGCGCGCGACTTTGTCCTCATAAGTTGGACCGATGCCGCGACCGGTAGTGCCGATTTTTTCGTCACCACGTTTGGCTTCACGGGCCTGATCGATAGCGACGTGATACGGCGCGACGACGGGGCAGGCGTGGGCGATCTTCAGACGCGAGCGAACTTCAACGCCTGCTGCTTCGAGCTCGCCGATCTCTTTGAGCAAATCGTTCGGAGACACGACGACACCGTTGCCGAGATAGCAAGTGGTGTGCGGATGCAGGATGCCCGACGGGATGAGCCGCAGCACCGTCTTTTTGCCGTTGATGACCAGCGTGTGACCCGCGTTGTGACCGCCCTGAAAGCGCACGACGCCGTGCACCTGCTCGGCGAGCCAGTCAACAATTTTTCCCTTACCTTCGTCACCCCATTGGGTGCCGATGACGACGACGTTTCTAGGCATGCTTTTGCTCTGTGC
>JAYWHV010000359.1:0-7128 GCA_043777615.1 Burkholderiales bacterium
CACCGCGCATCACCAACTGGGTGCTGCGCGGTGTGGCTGTGGAAAGCTCCCCCTCCGCGACCGGCGCTACAGCGGCATTCGGATCGTAGGGCGCGCGCGGCTGGCGTGGGCCATTGCGATCGTCAAGGCTCGAGCGCGCGTTTCGGCCGCGCCCCCCACGGCGGTTGCGACGCGGGCCACGCTCAGCGCGCTCCGTGCGGTCTGATGGCGCGGCGCTCACGTTGGCAGCGTCAGCTCCGTCCGTGACCGGGGCCGAATCCGTGGCGCGTGCATTGACGAATGACTCGCCGCCTGAACCGGTATCGCTGTCGCTGACAACGACGCCTGCGCCTTCATTGGTGGCGCCTCGGGCAGCGCCTTCAACTCTCGCAGCCTGATGAATCCGTGGTTCGCGAGGCGCGCGCGGCTGGCGTGGCTCGCGAGGTGGGCGTGCAGGCCGTACTAGCGCTTCGCCTGACGCCTCGGATGCTCCTTGCGGCGCTGGCGATGGCTGCCCATCGGGGACGCCTTGAGCCGACGTCGCATCCGTTAACGCGCCATCGGGAGCGCCGCTGCGCGGCGTACGCGGAGGCCGGGGCGGCCGCGCCGGCCGTCCGTTGGCATTTCCAGAATTGCCATCACTGCCCGCGGGTCGGTTTGCGCGAGGCGCTCGGGCAGCTTGTGCACCCTGCTTCAGTTTCTTCGCGTAAGCCGGATCAACGTTGCCGTTCACATCCCCTGGTTCGTGATCATCAAAATTGCCAGCGTCGGAATCGTGCATGTCATTCATCTTTAGTGAACGGTCGGGGATGTTTGGGGAATCATGGTTTCTCCAGGTGTAACTTCGAACAACTCATCGTCCAGAATTTCGGTGGCGGCAACGAGCGCCGCCGGCTCTGTCAGTGCAACCGGCGAAGTGTCGATGCGTCCCTGCTCGGGATACACGGGCTCATGCGGCACTTCCGGCAATTCAAGCGCGGGATGCGCATCGAGATCAGCCAGCGGCGGCAACTCCGACAACGAGCGCAGACTCAGGTCGTTTAAAAACTCTTTGGTCGTGGCGTACAAGGCGGGGCGCCCCGGCGTGTCTTTGTGCCCGATCACCTCGACCCAGCCCCGATCTTCGAGCGCCTTCAGGATGTTGGTGGACACGGCAACACCGCGAATCGCCTCGACTTCACCGCGTGTCGCGGGCTGCCGGTAGGCGATGATAGCGAGCGTTTCCATCACTGCGCGCGAGTATTTCGGCGGCTTCTCAGGCGTCAGTCGGTCAATATTGACCTGCATCTCACTTCTCGTCTGAAAACGGTAACCGGAGGCGACCTGCGTGAGCTCGATGCTGCCGCGCTCTTTCCATTCGGCAGTGAGATCGGCAAGCAAAAGGCGCACCGTCTCGGTGGGCACAGGTGGATCAAAAACTTTGACAATTTCGTCTAGGGGAAGTGGCTCGTGGCTTGCCAGCAAGACCGTTTCCAGAACGCGTTTAGCGTGGGTGAGTTCGTCCAATGAAGGGCTCTATGGTTTATAGGCAATGGATAACGCCATTGCGAACGCCCCTAAAAACGAAAAAGCAGTGAAAAAGTGCTACGCCGCTTCGTCATTCGCCGCATTTGTGCTGGTGGCCGCAACCATCACTCCACCGTCACCGGCGAGTTGCACATAAATAGGGCTAAAGGGTTCAGTTTGCGCGACCGAGATCAGTCGTTCGCGCGCTAACTCAAGAATCGCGAGGAAAGTGACAACAACCATGGGTACGGTCGCCGTTTCCTCGAACAGTTGCGCGAATTCTACATGCAAGCCGGGTTTGAGCTTTCGCAGCAGATAACTCATGCGGGCGCGCACCGACAATTCGTCACGCGAGATAAAGTGAGTTTTGTTGAGCTTCGCCCGGGCAAGAATCCAGCCCCAGGCGCGGCGCAGATCGTCCGGCTCCACGTCCGGCATGCGCATGGAAGCCTGTTTTTCGAACAGTACCTGCACGACCGCATAGTCTCGCTCAGCTTGCGGCAGGTCATCCAGGCCCGCAGCAGCGAGCTTCATTTGCTCATATTCGAGCAGGCGCTTGACCAGGGCTGCGCGCGGATCGACCTCTTCCTCGGCGGTCACGGGCGGACGCGGTAACAACATGCGCGATTTGATTTCGATCAGCATCGCGGCCATCAAGAGGTATTCGGCGGCCAGTTCGAAGCGTTGCGACGACTTCATCTTCTCAACGTAGTCGAGGTATTGCCGAGTGAGGGCAGCCATCGGGATGTCGAGAATATTTAGATTCTGCTTGCGGATGAGGTAGAGCAGCAGGTCAAGCGGGCCTTCGAAGGCGTCAAGAAACACTTCCAGCGCTTCCGGCGGGATGTAGAGATCCTTCGGCATTTCGCCAAACGGCTGGCCATAAATTTTGGCGAGCGCGTGTTCGACGACAGCGGCGACTTCGGGCGCTACTTCGGGCGGTGCGGTGACAACATCCATCAATCAGGCATCATTCTTTATTCTTTGGGAGCAAACTGTCACACAGTTTTCATCTGCCGGATATGCGTAGGCCCGACGCGCGCGACAATCGCTGCTTCGACTTCCTTGCGCAGGCCGAACTCAAATGCCAGCTCAGCTGCGACAAATATGGGACCGATTGCGAGGCCCATGATGTCGTCTACAAACGCTGGCTTTTTGCCCTCGTAGTGATGACCGACGAACTGGATAATCCAGCCAACGACGAACATGCCAATGCCGGCAATGAGCCAGTTCGTCATGCTTTGTGCCGCGAGCAACTGCCCGAGCCAGAGACAACACCCAAGAAACACCGACATCACAATTCCAAAGCGAATATCAAGCTTCAGGTAGAACAACCCGATGATCACGACTGCGACCAGTGCCGGCGTAATCGCGACACCATCTAAGTGAGCGAACACCGGCCTTGACAACAAAATGGCGACGGCGGCGACGATCATAGGCACGCCGACAAAGTGAGTCGCGATATTGCGCCGATCACGGTGGTACGACGCATATTTACTCAAATAATCTACGAATGAACTCATGTTCTCCTCCTCGCCACCTTTCTCCTCGCCGACAAGGAGAAGTAAGAATTACACCTTCGCGAGCCCCATTGCGGCGCGCACGTCGATCATAGTCTCTTCAGCAACACGGCGCGCCTTCGCGCAACCGTCATGCAGGACTTCTTTTACGTAACCGGGCTTCGCCTCAATCTCCTTGATGCGAGCCTGCATTGGCGCAAGTTCGGCGTTGATCGCGTCGATCACCGGCTGCTTGCATTCGAGGCAGCCGATTCCCGCCGTGGTGCAGCCCTGCCGCACCCAAGCCCTCGTCTCCTCGCTCGAATAGACCTGATGCAGCGTCCACACGGGGCACTTATCGGGATCGCCGGGATCATTGCGCCGGGCGCGAGCAGGATCGGTGGGCATGCGACGAACCTTTTGCTCGACCGACGAGGGCGTCTCGCGCAGGTCTATGCCGTTGCCGTAACTCTTGCTCATCTTGCGGCCGTCGAGTCCGGTGACTTTGGACGTTGGCGTCAAGAGCGCTTGCGGTTCCGGCAGGATCGTTTTGCGCGCGCCAGTGAGGAAGCCGAGCAGCGTTTCTTTCTCCGCGTTCGAGATCGAGCCTGCTGCCATCACCAAGGCTTTTGCCTGCTCCAGCGCCTCTGCATTGCCATCCTGATTGAACGCAGTTTTCAAAGCCTGATACTGCTTGCCGACTTTGCCGCCGAGCTTCTTGATGGCGGCTTCAGCCTTTTCAGCAAAGCCCGGTTCGCGACCGTAAATGTGATTGAAGCGGCGTGCGATTTCGCGGCTGATTTCGAGGTGCGACACCTGATCTTCACCGACCGGAACTTTGTTGGCGCGATAGACCACGATGTCCGCTGTTTGCATGAGCGGATAGCCGAGGAAGCCGTACGTCGTGAGGTCTTTCTCTTTCAGGTTTTCCTGCTGCTCTTTGTAGGTCGGCACGCGCTCCAGCCAACCGAGCGGCGTGATCATGCCGAGCAGCAAGGAGAGCTCTGCATGCTGCGGCACCTGACTCTGCAGAAAGATCGTCGCCTGATTCGGGTCGAGCCCGGCGGCTAACCAATCGGTGACCATGTCGAAGGTCGAGGTCTCAATCACACGCGGATCGTCGTAATGGCTCGTAAGCGCATGCCAGTCGGCCACGAAATAGAAGCACTCAAAGTCGGGTTGCAGTTTGATCCAGTTTTTAAGCGCGCCGTGATAGTGGCCGATGTGCATGAAGCCCGTGGGGCGCATGCCGGAGAGTACGCGATCTTTGAACATAATTTAGAGGCCAACCAGCGTGCCTAAGGCACGATACGTAATCGAGTAAAGCGGCGACAAAATCGTGCCGAGAATGCCTGCGACAGCCAGGCCGAGCACAATAAATAAACCGTAAGGCTCCATGCGCGAATAGCTGTACGAGAGCTGTCGCGGCAACAAACCGGCAACAATTCGGCCGCCATCCAGCGGCAAAATCGGAAGCAGATTAAGCACCATCAGACCGACGTTCCACGCCACGCCGGCGCGGGCAATTGCGTCGAGCGCCGCCATATCGGACATTTTCAGGATGATTGCCCAGGCAATCGCCATGACCAGATTGGCGGCAGGTCCGGCGGCAGCGACCCAGATCATGTCACGCTTTGGATTGCGCAAATTGTTGAAATTTACGGGTACGGGTTTGGCCCAACCGAAGAAGAAACCGCCAATCGCGAGCGTCAGCGCAGGCACCGCAACGGTGCCCACCCAATCGATGTGCTTGATCGGATTGAGTGAAATGCGCCCGAGCATTTCCGCCGTGCGGTCGCCAAACACGCGCGCGGCATAACCGTGCGCGGCTTCGTGCAGCGTAATCGCGAGCAAGAGCGGTATCGCGTTGACCGCGATTTTGTAGATGATGTCGTCCATGAACTTATTTTAGTGGCGCGGAATGCGCGCGGCATCGATACACATTGGGGCAATGCCGTACAAGGGCAACCAGCAAGAAAAAGGCCGCGTCGCCTGTGGCGTACGCGGCCTGAAGATGTGTGCCTTACTGTGCAGTATCGAACTTAGAACTTATGACGCAGTGAGAATTGGGTCGACGTGGAATCCTTGCCACCAAACGCCGTTACGCCACCGAGGAAGCCGTTGCCGCCGGCCAACGCCTGCCCGTTGGCATTGTTGTTGACTTGTGTGACGATCAGATTAACGTCGGTACGCTTCGACAAAGGATACGTAAACGCGATGCCGTACGACTCCGAATCGGCATTTGTTGCACGACGGTCATCAAATCGGGAGTAGCCAACGGTAATCGTGGAAACGCCCAGCGGGATCCGTGCGCCCGCGTGATAGGGCTTGGCGTCCTGCATGAAGCGCGGCAGGATGCCGCTGTCGATCAACGTGGCAG
Organism: Burkholderiales bacterium; assembly: GCA_043777615.1. Lineage (GTDB taxonomy): Bacteria > Pseudomonadota > Gammaproteobacteria > Burkholderiales > Casimicrobiaceae > Casimicrobium. The sequence continues at coordinate 5,365 of JAYWHV010000359.1, forward strand.
GTACGCCGCCCGCGAGCAGACCGGCACGCAGCTCGGGTGCTGACGAACCGTTTGGTTCCTTGATGGCGGCGTAGAGGCCGAACAAATTGACGAATCCGGCGTTGAAGTTCGCGCCGACGGCGAATGTGTTCAACGACTTCTGCCCGGCGCTATTGGTGCGCTCGTTGTAGCCCACACCCACACCATATTTCGCCGTCTGGTAGCCGCCATTGATGCCGACGAGTCGACCGTTCTTGGTGCCAGCGCTGCTTTCGCCGAAAGCGTAGTAGCCGGTGCCGAAGAAGCCGTTCAGTTCGATGCGATAGAGCAGCGAATTGCTCTCGCGGATGTCAACACCCGCAGGGATGCCAGAAATCTGGCCAGGCGACGCTGCAGACGCGTTGGCGAATGCGTCAAAGCGGTTCGTGATCTCGAAAGCAGGCGTGTATTGACGCCCCACGAGCACAGCACCGTACGGCGTGATGAGACCGACGTAGGCCTGACGATCAAATAGTCGACCAGGCAGATTCACGCCGAGCTGCGCGCCAACAGCGCCGTTCAAAGCGGCTTGTACCGCCGGTGGCAGGCCCGCCAAAAAACGATCAGGGAGCTGATTTCCGGAGATCGTACGGTTGCTGAGCGAGCCGGTATCGGCTTCGAAACGGTTTTCGAGCACGAACGTGGCCTTCATGCCGTTGCCCATGTCCTCGGTGCCGCGGATACCCCAACGCGAGCCTTCCATGATGCCGCTCGCCACTTGCGTGACCGCCCCGCCCTTCACGCCGGTGACGTGCTGAACACCGGCATCAACCACGCCGTAGAGCGTGACGTTGGCGGTTTGCGCGAGCGCCTGATTGACGGCGAGCGCGAGCGGGAGCGCAGACAGTGCGGCAACGCTGCGTGCGAAGAGTGAGCTTGATTTCATGGGGCCTCCTTGTTGCTTTGTTTGTTTTCGGGTGACGTGCAGTTTGTTTCACGTCGCCCAAACGTATCACCGAATTGTGCATGGATTCGCGCCGTTTCGGTGAACTACGCACCACGATGCGCCCGTCGCGCAAACGGTTGTTGCGACCCCGCAACCCTCACCCGTTTTAATCGCCATGAGAATGGTTTTGCGGCGTCAGAGTTTAATCAGCTTTTTTCTGTAAACGCCATTCTATGTGCGCTTTCAGGGCCTTTTATCATTAGTCGACATTCCGCATTTTTGCCCTGTAGCCCCAATACAATGGTTTTTTCAGAGAATAGCTGTCATATAGATGAAACCGCAACGCTTATGCAACATAGATGCTTTAACGAACATTTTCAGCTAACATGCAATCTAGTTTCATTAGCGAATGCAGATTATGCTGAACAAGTCGACCCATAGCCCTCGAAAAACCCTTGTTCGCTGTGCGGTCAGCGCTGCTGTCCTTGCTGCTTCGGCAGCACACTCGCAAACGCAAGCCCCCGCACTAATGCCGGTGAAGGTCGACAAGGTTGTTGTCACCGCCTCACCCTTTTCGGATCAGGACGAGTTGCAGTCCGTGCAGCCGGCTGTTGTAGTGAGCAGGGATACGTTGGTTAAGGACCGCGCGGCGAGTCTGGGTGACACGCTTTCGACGCAGGCGGGCGTCCAGTCGTCGTCGTTCGGGCCCGGCGCTTCTCGTCCACTCATTCGCGGACTCGATGGCCCGCGTATCAAGACTGCCGAAAATGGCGTCGGCACGCTCGACGTGGCAACAATCAGCCCCGATCACGCGGTCTCCTCCGAGGTGCTCGGCGCGCGCCAGATTGAAATTCTGCGCG
>JAYWHV010000360.1:0-7119 GCA_043777615.1 Burkholderiales bacterium
CACCTTGGGACTTTTGATTCCGCCGTCAATCATCATGATCGTCTACGGCGTGGCGGCGAACGTGTCGATTGCCAAGCTGTTCATCGCGGGTGTTATCCCCGGCTTGATGCTCGCAACGTTGTTCATGGGCTACATCATCGTCTGGGCGCTGTTCAATAAGGACAAAGTACCGCCGCCTGAAGCGGGCACCACTTTCGCTCAAAAGATATATGAATCACGGCATTTGATCCCGGTGGTATCGCTCATCGCGTTGGTGCTGGGTTCGATTTACAGCGGACTCGCCACTGCCACTGAGGCTGCGGCGTTTGGGGTCGCTGGCTCCCTAGTGCTTGCCGCCATTGAGCGCTCCCTCACGTGGTCTTTGTTCAAGGAAGGTCTCGTTGCGGCCTGCCGTGTGTACTGCATGATCGGGCTGATTCTCGCGGGCGCAGCGTTCCTCACCCTCTCGATGGGCTTCATGGGATTACCGCGTCACCTGGCGGAATTCATCGGCAGTCTGAATCTGTCGCCTTTTGTTCTGATCCTCATGCTCACTGGTTTTTTCATCGTGCTCGGCTGCTTTCTCGACGGCATTTCTATGGTCGTTCTGACCATGGCCGTGCTGCTGCCGACCGTACAGAAGGCAGGCTTCGATTTAATCTGGTTTGGCATCTTCATCGTGCTCGTCGTTGAGATGGCCCAGATCACGCCGCCGGTAGGCTTCAACCTGTTCGTGCTGCAAAACCTGACTGGAAGAGAAATTACCTACCTGGCACGAACCGCCATGCCGCTCTTCTTCCTGATGCTGGTTGCCGTTCTGGCGACTTACTTTGTGCAGGATATTGTGCTGTGGCTTCCGAATCACATGTAGACACAAATTTCGAGGGGTACTCGTCATGAATCGTCAAGTCCTTGTTACTTTCGTCGCTGCGGGAATACTCAGCGCGCAAGTGGCAGCCCAGGTCACATGGAAGCTCGCGACCGGCTATCGCGCCGAGTCGTTCCACACGCAAAACATCACAGCCTTCGCCAACGAAGTATCGCGCGCGACGGATAATGGACTTCGCATTGAGGTGTACCCGGGCAACAGCCTCGTATCGCTCAACGATGTACGGCAAGCCGTGCAAGACGGTCGCGTTGATGCGGGTGAAACGATCATGACCAGCATGGTCAAGGATTTGAATGTTGCCGGCGCAGATTCAATTCCGTTTGTCGTTGGCAGCTACTCTGACGCGCGCAGACTGTGGCAATTGCAACGTCCGACACTGGAGCGACTACTCGCGCAGCGCGGCCTCAAGCAGTTGTATTCCGTGCCCTGGCCACCGCAGGGGTTGTACTCGAAACGCCCGATTTTCGAGGCCAAAGATTTTCGCGGCAGCAACATGCGAACTTACAACGAAACGACCGTTCGCATTGCACAATCGCTTGGAGCCACCTCAGTCAATGTGGCGATGGTAGACGTCGGCAAAGCGCTGGCGGACGGACGCATTGACAGCATGATCACGTCTGCCGTTACAGGCGTGGAAAGTCGGGTCTGGGATCATGTTCGTCATTACTACGAGATCAACGCGTGGTATCCCAAGAACATCGTCCTGGTCAATCTAAAACGATTCAACGCGCTACCACCCGAGACGCGCGCAATCGTCATGCGTGCGGCCGAAATGGCTGAAAAGCGGGGCTGGGCCGCGAGCGAACTGGCTGCACAGGAGTCGACAGAAACCCTGCGCCGCAATGGCGTTAAGATCAATGCTACGCCGCCGGGGCTTGAGCGCGAATTGCAGCGCATCGGTGAGCGATTTTCAAGTGAGTGGGTCAAGGCGGTAGGTGTCGACGCCCTCGAAGTTTTTATCCCGTATTTCATGGCAGCGAGACAATGAAGTTAGCAGGTACAGAAGAGATTGGAACGACAGGCCAATGGCAGTTCTGGATTGATCGTGGCGGCACGTTCACCGACATCGTGGCGAAGCAGCCTGACGGCGCGTTGGTAACGCACAAGCTGTTATCCGAAAACCCGGAGCGCTACAAAGACGCGGCGGTTCATGGCATTCGTGAATTGCTCGGCATAAAAGCGGGTGAGGCGATTCCTGCCGAGTTGATTGAAGCAGTGAAAATGGGTACGACCGTTGCTACCAACGCTTTGCTGGAGCGCAAAGGCGAGCGCACCTTGCTGGTCGTAACGCGGGGCTTTCGCGATCAATTGCGTATTGCCTATCAGGCGCGGCCGAAGCTGTTCGTGCGCAAGATTGAGCTGCCTGAGTTGCTCTACGAGGCTGTGGTTGAAGTGGATGAGCGCATCGGTGCGCATGGCGATGTGGTACTTCCGCTCGATGAAGTGAAAGCCAGAACCGACCTGCAGGCCGCGTTCGCACAGGGCTACCGCTCGGTTGCGGTGTGCCTCATGCACGGCTATCGATTCACGCAGCACGAAGCGGCGTTGAAGCGCATCGCGAGCGAAATCGGTTTCACGCAGATCAGCGTGTCACATGAGGTGTCGCCGCTCATGAAGTTCGTGTCGCGTGGCGATACCGCCGTGGTTGACGCCTATCTCTCACCGATTCTGCGTCGCTATGTTGAGCAGGTGCAGTCCTCGCTCGGAAATGTGCGATTGCAGTTCATGCAAAGCTCGGGCGGCCTGACCGACGCACATAAGTTTCAGGGTAAGGACGCGATTTTGTCCGGACCGGCGGGCGGCATTGTCGGTGCGGCGGCGGTGACGCAACTCGCTGGCTTCGACAAGATGATTGGATTCGACATGGGCGGAACGTCAACCGACGTAACGCACTTTGCCGGAGAATATGAGCGCGCCTTTGAGACTGAAGTGGCGGGCGTTCGACTGCGAGCGCCGATCATGCAAATTCATACGGTTGCCGCAGGCGGTGGCTCGATCTGCACGTTTGATGGCAGCAAATTCCGTGTTGGCCCCGAGAGCGCGGGCGCGAACCCTGGCCCGGCGGCGTATCGTCGTGGCGGTCCGCTGACTGTGACTGACTGCAACGTCATGGTTGGAAAGTTGCGGCCCGAATTGTTCCCGCCCGTTTTTGGGCCGAATGGCGATCAGCCGCTCGACACTTGCGCCGTGATCGACAAGTTTGAAGCGATGGCTTTGCAAGTCGAGCGCGATACCGGTCAGAAAAAATCACCGGAAGAAATCGCCGCAGGCTTCCTGCGCATCGCGGTTGAAAACATGGCCAACGCGATCAAGCACATCAGCGTGCAACGCGGTTACGACGTCACCGAATACACGTTGACCTGCTTCGGCGGCGCGGGCGGACAACATGCCTGCATGGTCGCCGACGCGCTCGGTATGCAGCGCGTTTACATCCACCCATTTGCAGGCGTATTGTCGGCCTACGGTATGGGGCTGGCGGATGTGCGCACGCTCAAGCAGGCAGCTGTTGAGAAAACCTTGAGTGATGAATTGCTGGGTACTTTGGGGGTTGAATTTGAGGCGTTGAGCCAGCAGGCTCGCACTAACGTTGAAGCTCAGGGACTCGCCGCAGACAAGGTTCGAGTCGCGAAAACGCTGGCGCTCAAGTACGATGGCACGGACACCACGATTGAGTTGCCGATGGCCCACAGCACCTCGGAATCCTCGCTGCTCAAGGCGTTCGAGACCACGTATCGGCAGCGCTACGGCTTCCTGATGCCCGGTCGTGCGCTCGTGGTGGAAGCCATCGCCGCCGAGGCAATTGGTCAAACTCAATCGGCGCTGGAATCAACGCCTGACTTGCCCGCTCGGCCCGCGGGCATGCAAGCGCGCGCCGAGGTGAAGGCCTTCACCGACAACGCCCTGCGTCCTACGCAAGTTTTCTATCGCGAAGACTTGCGTCCCGGCGACATCATCACCGGCCCCGCCATCATCAAGGAGCCGATTGCAACGACGGTCGTTGAGCCCGAATGGCGCGCGGTTGTTACGCCGCACAATCATCTCGTGCTGGAACGCACAAAAAAGGCCGAACGTGCCCACGCCATCGGCACCACCGCCGACCCCGTGCTGCTGGAAGTATTCAACAACCTGTTCATGGCGATTGCCGAGCAGATGGGCGTGACGCTCGCGAACACGAGCTACTCGGTCAACATCAAGGAGCGGCTCGACTTCTCCTGCGCGATTTTTGATCCTGAGGGCAATCTCGTCGCCAACGCGCCACACATGCCAGTGCACCTGGGTTCGATGGGCGAGAGCGTTCGCGTAATTCTTGAGAAACGCGCGGGACAGATGAAGCCAGGCGACGCGTTTGTACTCAACGCGCCGTACGCTGGCGGCACCCACATACCGGACGTCACCGTTGTAACGCCCATCTTTCTTCCGGGTGAAGCGACGCCGCTGTTCTACACGGCGGCGCGTGGTCACCATGCCGACATCGGCGGCATTACACCTGGATCCATGCCACCGTTCTCGAAGCACATCAGTGAAGAAGGCGTGCTACTTGACAATGTTCAGCTCGTGCGCGAAGGAGTGTTTTTGGAGGCTGAGCTGACGCAGATTCTCACGCACGACGCCTATCCCGTAAGGAATGTCGCGCAAAACATCGGCGACCTGCGTGCCCAGGTGGCGAGCTGCAACAAGGGTGCAAACGAGCTGACCAAGATGGTCGAACACTTCGGTCGCGAGGTGGTGGTTGCGTACATGAAGCATGTGCAGGACAACGCTGAAGAAAGCGTTCGCCGCGTGATCCACAAGCTCACCGACGGCGAGTTCGGCGTTGATCTCGACGACGGCAGTCACATTCATGTCAAAGTATCGATCAACCGTGACGAGCGTACCGCGAAGGTCGATTTCACCGGTACGTCCGCACAGCGCCCGAGCAATTTCAACGCGCCGCGTAGCGTCAGCCGCGCAGTTGTGCTGTACGTGTTCCGCACGTTGGTCGATGATGAAATTCCGATGAACGCGGGCTGCCTGAAGCCCATCGAAATCGTCATTCCGGACGGCAGCATGTTGTCGCCGGTCTACCCGGCCGCTGTGGTCGCAGGCAACGTGGAAGTGTCACAAGCTGCGACCAACTGCCTCTACGGCGCGCTTGGCGTGCTCGCGGGCGCGTACGGCACGATGACCAACTTCACCTTCGGCAACGACGAATACCAGTACTACGAAACCATCTCCGGCGGCTCCGGCGCAGGCCCGACGTTCGACGGCACCAGCGTCGTGCAATGCCACATGACCAACTCACGCCTGACCGACCCCGAAGTACTTGAATTCCGGTATCCCGTACGCGTCGATTCACACACCATCAAGCTGGGCACCGGCGGCAAAGGCAAGTTCCACGGCGGCGACGGCGCGGATCGTCGCATTCGGTTCCTTGAGCCGATGACCGCCGCGATCCTGGGTAACAACCGCGTCAATCGCCCGCACGGAATGGCCGGCGGCGAACCGGGAGCCGCGGCCAAAAACTGGGTCGAACGAACCGACGGTTCACGCGAGGACTACGGCCACATTTGCGAAGTCGCGATGAACAAGGATGATGTGTTCGTCATTCAGACGCCAGGCGGCGGCGGTTTCGGCGTGGCTTGAACTCGTTGCTTTCATGAATCGCAGTTGAAGCGAAGTCGTGATCGAAGTGCCTCGATTCCGCTGCGCTTCATCAAGGCTACGGCTTCGGCAACCGCTCTTTCAAAAGCGCGGTGATCTCTTCGAGAGTGTGCTGAATCGCGCGCAGCGCCTCGGCCTGTGCGCGACCCGTGACGTCCATAGCAACGCTGGAAACGCCGCGCGGACGCTTCAGCTGTTCACGCGCTGCGAGGATCTGTGAACGATAGTGATGTGCGTCGATGATGCCGATCAGCTTCATGTCGTGCGCCTGCCCAGCGCTTTGGCCTGCAGTCTCGAACTTCAGAATGCTCAGATGAAAGCGCTTGAGCAGCGGCCCTTCGATGAAGGTGACGTCCTGAATGTTTTCCAGCGGGATCGTTTTCTCGACCTGAAAGATGATGCCTTTGCGATAGCGCAGCGTGTTCTCCGAGAGCACACATTCGAGCTTGTCGAAGTAGTGCCGCGCCCACCATTGCCCGACCCCGAGAAACCAGATGATGGCAAGCGGGATGCCAACAACGGTCATCACTAGCGTGAAGCCGATGCTGATCACCAGATAGGGACGAATCAACGGGTTGAACTCTGCCTGTAACGGCAAATCGATTTGATGTACTGTCATCGCGGTATCCTGAAATTGGAAAGTCACGATGTGATTGTGCGTGATTTTTGGATCAAGTCGCCAACACGGCGACAAAGCGGCGCAGGTTGCGGCTCACAGGCAAAATAGCGCGATGAAAACGATCTACAACGCAGTACACAGTCAGCATCGCGCTGAACACGAATTTTTCCGGGGCGAGAAGGTGCCTGCCTTCGAAAAGCCGGAACGCGCTGACTGGGTGCTGGCCGCCGTTCGCCGCGCGAAGCTGGGCGAGATCATCACGTCGACGGCACACGGTGATGCCACCATTCTCAAAATTCACAGCGAGCGCTATGTGAATTTCTTGCGCGGCGCGCACGCGGAATATCTGGCGCTCGGTGGCAAGGGCGACGCGTTTCCGGCGACATGGCCGATTCGCGGTATGCGCTCCGATGTCGAGCCGAAAAACTTCGCAGCACGCATGGGTTTGTATTCATTCGACGCGGGTTCGCCATTGACCGCCGGCACGTGGGCGGCAACGCGTGCGGGCGTGGATTGCGCACTCACCGCAGTGGACCTGATGAACGCGGGCGAGCAAAGTGCCTTCGTGCTTACACGTCCGCCAGGGCATCATGCAGGCAGGGATTTTTTTGGCGGTTACTGTTTCCTGAATCATGCCGCGATTGCCGCGCAGGCACTGCGTGATTCAGGCTGTGCGCGCGTGGCGGTTCTGGACGTGGACTATCACCACGGCAACGGGACGCAGGATATTTTTTATGAACGCAGTGACGTGTTTTTTGCCAGCGTGCACGGCGATCCGATGACCGAGTATCCGTTTTATCTCGGCCATGCCGACGAACAGGGCGCAGGTGCAGGCGACGGCTTCAATCTGAATCTTCCGCTGCCCGCAGCAAGCTCGGTCGACACATGGTTCGCTGCGCTCAATCAGGCGCTGGCGAGCATCTTGAAATTCAAGCCCGACGCGCTGGTCGTTTCGCTTGGCGTGGATACGTTCGAAGGCGATCCGATTTCG
>JAYWHV010000361.1:0-7063 GCA_043777615.1 Burkholderiales bacterium
TCATCTGGCGTTTGTGGAAGGCGGGGCAGAAAAAACGCATCCTGTTTCTGGCGGATCGCAACATTCTGATTGACCAGACGATGGTCAACGACTTCCGCCCATTTGGCGGCGCAATGGCCAAGCTCAGCACCAGCGCCAAAACCATCGAACGTGCTGACGGCACCGAAGTCGATCTCACGCTCGCGCTCGACAAAGGCCCCGACAACAAGCGCCGCATCAATGCCGCTTACGAAATTTATCTCGGCCTCTATCAAGCCATCACCGGTCCGGAAGAACGGCAAAAACTCTTCAAGGAATTCAGCCCCGGATTTTTCGACTTGATCGTCATTGACGAATGTCATCGCGGTAGCGCAGCGGAAGATTCCGCATGGCGCGAAATCCTCGCGCATTTCAATGCCGCCAGCCAAATCGGCATGACCGCCACGCCAAAGGAAACGGAGTACGTTTCCAACACCGATTACTTCGGCCCGCCGGTCTACACCTACAGCCTCAAGCAAGGCATTCGCGACGGCTTTCTCGCGCCGTACAAAGTCATTAAAGTGCATCTCGACGTTGATGTTGAAGGCTACCGCCCGATGCCCGGAGAGGTCGACCAGTTCGGTAACGAAATCGAAGACCGTCTCTACAACCAGAAAGACTTCGACCGCACGCTCATCATCGACACCCGCACCGCGCGCGTCGCCAAATGGGTCAGCGACTACCTCAAGGCCAGCGGTGACCGCATGCAAAAGACCATTGTCTTCTGCGAAAACACGCCACACGCCGCCCGCATGCGACAAGCGTTGATCAACGAAAACCCCGACCTCGTGCACAAGTACCCGCGCTACGTCATGCGCATCACGGGCGATGACGCCGAAGGCAAAGACCAGCTCGGCAACTTCATCGATCCCGAATCCGCCGTGCCCGTCATCGTCACCACCTCGCGTCTGCTCTCCACCGGCGTGGACGCACAAACCTGTCGCCTGATCGTGCTAGAGCGCGGTGTCGGTAGCCTGACCGAGTTCAAGCAAATCGTGGGTCGCGGCACCCGCGTGCATGAAGACACACGCAAGTATTACTTCACGCTCATCGACTTTCGCGGCGCGACCAACCATTTCGCCGACCCTGACTTCGACGGCGAACCCGTGCAAATTTACGAGCCAGGTGAAAACGATCCGGTTATTCCGCCCGATCTGCCTCCCGACGTTCAACCAGAAGACGACGCACTTCCGCCAGTGCCTGGCCCGGACGAAGTAATCGTTGCTGGTGATGAACCGCCGGATATCCAGTTTCCGCCCGGCGTAGCGGAACCCCGCGCCAAATATTTCATCCACGGCAAATCGGTCAACGTGCTCACCGAACGCATCGAATATCTCGACGAAAACGGCAAGCTCGTCACTGAAAGCCTGCGCGACTACAGCCGCAAAGCCATCCGCGCGCAGTACGTCAGCCTTGATGCCTTCCTGCGACGCTGGAACGGCGAATCGCGCAAAGAGGCAGTGATCGAAGAGCTGGCTCAGGAAGGTTTGCTGCTCGACCCGCTCATGGAAGAAGTTGGCAAGGACCTCGATCCGTTCGATCTCATCTGCTATATCGCGTTTGATCAACCGCCGCTCACGCGCCGCGAGCGCGCCGACCAGGTGCGCAAGCGCGACATCTTCACCAAGTTCGGCCCGCAGGCCCGCGCCGTGATGGAGGCGCTGCTCAGCAAATATCAGGACGAAGGCGTCGTCGCCGGGCTCGACAACGTCAAGCTGCTGGAGATTCCACCGTTCAACCAGATGGGCACGCCATTCCAGCTCATCCAGCCGTTCGGCACCAAAGCTGGATTCGAGCAAGCCGTGCATGACATGCAGGCCGCGCTTTACAGTGACGTCGCATGAGCGCGCCGCCGCATCCAACCGACTATTGACCTTCACTCAGACTTGTCAATTTTCGATGGCGTCATCCTCGCCGCAGGCGGGGATCCAGCGGCGCTAACGTGGCTTCTCAGTCTTGCAATTCAGCTTGCTCCACCATCCTGGATTCCCGGCTTCGCCGAGAATGACGCCACTCTGAGTCAACCTGCTACATAGAAACGAACCCAAACTCAATGTCCGCAAGAAACACCGTCAAATCCATTCAGGACATCATGCGCAAGGACGCCGGTGTCGACGGCGACGCGCAGCGTCTGTCGCAACTGTGCTGGATGTTCTTCCTCAAAATCGTCGACGATCAGGATCAGCAACTCTCCGTCATGCAGGACGGCTATCGTTCGCCCATTCCCACGCGCCTCCAATGGCGCACCTGGGCCGCAAACCCCGAGGGCATCACCGGCAAAATCCTGATCGATTTCATCAACGGCGATCTCTTCCCGTCGCTCAAGGAGCTTTCCGCCACTGGCCCGTGGGCCAACCGCGCCCGCGTGGCCCGCGCCGTGTTTGAAGACGCCTACAACTACATGAAAGACGGCCAGCTCATCCGGCAGGTCGTCAACAAAATCAGCGAAGTCAATTTCAACGACCTCGCCGAGCGCAAACACTTTGGCGATATTTACGAGCAACTGCTCAACGACCTGCAAGCCGCAGGCAACGCCGGCGAGTTCTACACACCGCGCGCCGTCACCGCCTTCATGGTTGACCGCATCGACCCGAAGCCGGGTGAAATCATCATGGACCCAAGCTGCGGCACCGGCGGCTTTTTGACGTGCAGCATCCGCCACATGCGCGACCGCTACGTGAAAACCGTGGAAGACGAAGCTGCGCTGCAAGCCAACCTGCGCGCGGTGGAATTGAAGCAACTGCCGCACATGCTCTGCGTTACAAACATGCTGCTGCACGGCGTGGAGGACGCAAGCTTCGTGCGCCACGACAACACGCTCGCCCGCCCGTATGTGAGCTACACCAACGCCGACCGCGTTGACGTGATCGTTACCAATCCGCCGTTCGGCGCATCGGTGCAGGACGGGATTGAGACCAACTTTCCGCAGCACTTTCGCACCAAAGAAACCGCTGACCTGTTTCTCGCGCTCATCATCCGAATCCTCAAGCCCGGTGGCCGCGCCGCCGTGGTGCTGCCCGACGGTAGCCTGTTTGGCGAAGGCGTCAAAACGCGACTCAAGGAACACCTGATGGAAGAGTGCAACCTGCACACCATCGTGCGCCTGCCGAACAGCGTGTTCAAGCCCTACGCCAGCATCGGCACCAACCTGCTCTTCTTCGAAAAAGGCTCACCGACGCAGGACATCTGGTTCTACGAGCACCGCGTGCCCGCCGGACAAAAAGCGTATTCCATGACCCGCCCGATCCGCGTCGAGCACCTGCAAGGCTGCGTCGACTGGTGGGGCGGCGCAGCACGCGAAGGCCGCGTTGAAACCGAAGTCGCATGGCGCGTCACGGCGGATGAAGTCAGAGCGCGCGGCTACAACCTCGACATCAAGAACCCGCACACCATAGCTGCCGACCACGGCGACCCGGAAGAACTGCTCGTCAGCCTGAACGAAGCTGAAGCCAAAGCCGCCGCCCTGCGCGACCAGCTCAAAGCCATCCTGCAAGAAGCCCTGCTGCGATGAACGCCGCGCAGTTACTGGCGCACTTCGACCGCCTGGCCGAAGCGCCCGACGCCGTGCCGCGCCTGCGCCGCTTCATTCTGGATTTGGCGGTGCGGGGTAATCTTGTGGGAACAGAGCCATCAAAAGACTCCGCTGTCAGCCTGTTAGCTTCAATTGCCGCCGCAAAATCGTACCTCGCGAAGATAGGTGTCATTCGCAAGGTCACCGATCTCCCGCCGCTGCCTGATGAGGAGCGCGCGTTTCCAATGCCAACCGGCTGGGTATGGGAGCGACTAGGTGCGCTGGGCTATACGCAAACAGGTACAACGCCACCAACCAACATGTCCGAATGCTTCGGTGGCAAAACTCCATTTGTTACGCCTTCTGATCTAACTGCATCCTTAACCACTTATGACGGCAAAGGCTTGACCGAAGTCGGTGTCAAGTACTCACGCTTAATTGCGAAGAACTCAGTATTGATGGTCTGCATAGGCTCGACTATCGGCAAAGTCAACACAATCGATCGCGACGTTTGTTGCAATCAACAAATTAATGCGGTGACACCGGTCGTTGAAGGCATGACGAGCTACATCGCTATCGCTCTGCGTTCGCACTTTTTTCAGCAACTTGTAGTTGCGAATGCTGGGATGGGTACGCTGCCAATTTTGAGCAAAGGCAAGTGGGAGCTGCTGCCCATTCCGGTTCCGCCCCTCGCCGAACAACACCGCATCGTCGCCAAAGTCGATGAACTCATGGCGCTGTGCGACCAGCTCGAAGCCGCGCAGCAGGAGCGCGAGCGCCGCCGCGACCGCCTCGCAGCCGCGTCCCTGCAACGCCTGAACCAACGCGCCGACGCAAACCCAGCCACCGATCAAACCGAACCCGCAGAAGCCCGCCAACAAGCGCAACGCGAACAACAAAAACACCACGCCCGGTTCCACCTACAAAACCTAAACCGCCTCACCACCCGCCCCGTACACATCAAGGCGATGCGGCAGACCGTATTGAACTTTGCCGTGCATGGATGGCTACTCCCGCAAGCGATTGGCGATGCGAACGCAGCCACTTCTCTCAAGCTGGCGCGTGATGATCGACAGGCGACTTGGGAATCAGAGCAGGTGAGGAAGGCAAGCGACAGCGGGAAATCTCTAGCCAAGAATTGGCAGAGTAAGTACGTTGCACCTGTTCACGAGGGCGGCTCATTTGATCTACCTGCTACGTGGGTTTGGGCGTCGGCTTTGGAGATCTGTGAGTGCGTTGAAAATGGCAACACGCCATCGCCACATGAAATGACAGACGGGAACGGCGATGTGCCATTCCTGAAGGTTTACAACCTAACGAAAACCGGCGAACTGGACTTCACGGTGAAGCCAACGTTTATCTCCCGACAGATACACGAACAAAAACTTCAGCGTTCACGCATATTCCCGCAAGATGTGTTGATGAACATTGTCGGCCCACCGCTTGGGAAAGTTTCGCTGGTTACTGATCAGTATCCCGAATGGAATACCAATCAGGCAGTGGTGCTGTTTCGAGCGGGCAAAGCACTGCTTCCAAGGTATTTGACGATTTGCTTGCTCAGCGATGCTGTGCTCAATTGGATTACACGGCAGGCGCAAGCAACCGTAGGTCAAAGCAACATCTCGGTGAGCAAATCTCGTGCGCTGCCGATCCCGCTGCCTCCCCTCGACGAACAACACCGCATCGTCGCCAAAGTCGATGAACTCATGGCCCTGTGCGACCAGCTGGAAGCCCAGCTCACTCAAAGCCAAACCGACAGCCGCCGCCTGCTGGAAGCGGTGCTCGAAGCCGCGCTAACGCCCGCTTGACCGGCGCGATGGCCGTGCTCGCCGACGCGGAGAGCATGCGCCCCGCCCAGATCAGCTTTCGCGTGAAATGACCACTACACGGGTGCTAAAGGTCCATTTGGTAATAAGTTGATTTCAGCTGATTTACGCCGTTAGCCCCAACGCAACGGCGCTTGCACAAAAAAGCCAATAGCAATCGCGACTAGTTTCAAGCGCAGTTGTAGAAACCCGTTGCGAGATTGTCATCCGCCAATACAATATTTTGTATAATCGCGGCAGTGAACGATCCAAAACCTGTCGAATTTCGGGGCTCTGCACTCGATGATCTACGCAGTTTTCCACTCTCTGCGAGGCGCGAGGCGGGTTTTCAAATCGATCTCGTGCAACGCGGAGAGATGCCGGAAGACTGGAAGCCGATGCCGACGATTGGGCAAGGCGTTCAGGAGATTCGCATCCGCGACACGGTTGGCGCGTTTCGCGTGGTGTACGTTGCAAAGTTTGCCGATGCCATTTACGTGCTGCATTGTTTTCAGAAGAAAACGCAGCGAACCAGCAAAACCGATCTAGATTTGTCCGAAAGCCGTTACCGTGACCTGCTAAAGGAACTAGCCCGATGAAGAAGACTCAATTTGCGAGCGTGTGGGACGCCATCGAAGACACGCCCGAAGAGGCAGAGAACATGAAGCTGCGCTCCAGCTTGATGATCGCGCTGAAGGCGCACATGGAGCGCGTCGGCTTAAGCCAATCGCAGGCAGCGAAACTCTTCGGGGTGACGCAACCTCGTGTGTCTGACCTTGTGCGCGGCAAGATCAATTTGTTTGGCTTGGATGCGCTGGTGAACATGGCCGCTGCGGCAGGGCTACACGTTGAAATGCGGGTGCTGGAGGCGGCTTGAAAGGTTTCGAATCTTCGGCATCTTGCCCTGCGCGATTGCACTACTAAAGCACCAAAGTCACAACAAGCGCGCCGCCTGCCCTTGCGCTGTCAACACTGCGACCGCCTGCTTGTCGAACGAAACGAAGGTCTCGCCGCCGAGCCAGCTACCTTCAAACGCAATGACGCCGTCGGCAAAATCACCTCCTGCTTCGAGTACGGCGAGCCCTGCCTCCACTGCCGGACGATTCACGGCTACGTTCGCCGTGGCGAGTAGCGCGCGTAGTGCGGCGGCTACGTCTGCAATTTCAAAGCTATAGACACGACGCAGCACCCAAACGAATTCACACATGCTCGGCAGCGCGACGGCGATGAGCTCGGCCTCGTGCAATACCTTGATCGCGATGGCAGCCTGTGCCGGTTCATCACGAATGGCTGCACGAACGAGCACGTTCGCGTCAACGGTGACTTTCACTCCTTGCCAGCCCAGCCTTGCGCTGCTGCGTTGCTGATTTCTTCTAGCGTGGCGATTTTTCTCGTCTTGCCCGCGAGCAAGCCAACGAAGTCATTGATCGTTCCCGCTGGTCGCGCAGCCTTGATGACGCCGCGTCCATCCGGCAGCAGATCAAGTTCGATCTTTTCGCCCGGCTGGATGCCGAGATGCTGAAGCACTTCTTTGCGGAAGGTCACTTGACCGCGTGTGGTCACCGTCAATGTGGTCATGGCATTCACTTGTTACGACTGACCGCTAATGGTAATGCAAATTAGCATTACAAACAATTGGCTCGCCAGAAAGCACAAAGGGTTGCCGCCGACTAAGCCGTAACCCTTTGATTCATATAGTAAATTTGGTCGGTGTGATAGGATTCGAACC